>CAKTKT010000021.1 GCA_934572325.1 uncultured Oscillospiraceae bacterium | reverse complement strand
TCCGCTCTTTTCCCCGTCTTTCTGCACAAAAGCAGAAACCGGAGCGCCGCGATTTATTCTCGCGGCGCTCCGGTTTTCCCAATTTTTAATTGTCAGCGCGTGGACTTCCTCTCACCCGCCGTAGCCGTACTGCGCGGCGGCGGCAGCCATGTCGGCTTCCGCCGCGCCCACATAGTACCATCCGCCTTGAACCTCGCGCGTACAACCGTAGCCGTATATGTCGTTGTACATCACGTTCAGGTCGTTTGCGGTCAGCTCCTGAACGTAGGGGTTGAGGCGCTCGTTTATCATGTCCACCCATTCGTAGAGCACGATCACCGCGTAGCTGTACCCGCCTATCATCTTCGGCGCGTTCGGCATCGTGTAAAAGCCGATGTCCTCGCTTTTGCACATGAGCGCCTGACGCATGAAGTACGCGATGTTCTTCGCGCTCAGATCGGTCACGAGCGAGTCGGACAGGATATCCAGCACCTTGCCGACGTTAGGGATATTGCCCAGCGATATGAACTGGTCAAAGCAGGTCTTGAGGAACTTGTGCTGCATATCTATGCGCCCGATGTCCGCGCTGGCGTACCCCGCGCGGTAGCGCACCAGCGCCATCGCCTCCGCACCGGTCAGGTGCGCCTCGCCCGCAGGCTTGTATATGTACATCTCCTGCCACACATCATCGTAATATATCGGCTCGTCGAGGTACATATCTATGCCGCCCACGGCGTCCACGACCTTGATAAATGCGTCAAGGTCAATCAGCGCGTAGCAGTCCACCTCGAAGCCGACCACATCCCGCACTTTTTCGAGGAGCGCGTCTATCCCGCTCTTGCCGAGCTGCTCTGCGTTATAATACACGGCGTTTATCTTGCGCATATCGCCGTCCATGTTCAAAAGCGTGTCGCGCGGGATGCTCACAAAGTCCATCTTGTGCGTGTTCGTGTCCACCCGCCCGACGACTATCGTGTCCGTGTGTCCGGTGTACATATCCAGCCCTGCCAGCAGCACCGTGTATACGCCGTCGTGCCGCTCGTTGTCGGGGGCGACGCCGCTTTCAAGCACCGGCGTGGGCGTGGGCGCTGCCGTCGCGGCGGCGATATGCTTCCCGCTCTCCTGCGCGGGCGCGGACTGCGCCGCGGTCTGCGCTGCGGCGGACTTCTCCTCCGCGCGCAAAGGCGCCTGCTCCCAGATGAAGTACGCCGCAATCGCCGCCGCCAGCAGCAGCGTGATCACTGCAAGTATTATTATCAGCGCCTTTCCGGCGCCGTGCTTTTTCTTGTGCATAGTCTCACCTTCCGAATGTGGTATTATATACATTTCGTCCAGAATAATCAAGTGGAGCGGGGGCGCTTTTGCCGGAGTGACCGCCGCACCCGCGCATCTATCCGCGCCCACAGCGCGGAGAGCGCCAGCGTAAGCGCGCCGCAGGCAAAGAACAGTATCGGCTTGCACTGCTCAAGCGTGAGCCCCATGCGGTCGAGCAGCATATATCCCGGGCGGACGACGTCCTGATGGATGAGATAGAACCACGCGCTCATGTTGCCGAGGAACACCGTGACGCGGTTGGTGAGCACACGCGGCACAAGCCCCGTGCCCAGCGCGAAAAGATACACCGCCAGCGCCGCGAACGGCAGCCAGATCACCGCCGCGCTGAACTCCTCCCGCGCGAGGAAGCCGCGCCCGCAGTTGAATATCCATATCGCGGCGGCAAGCAGCGCCGCCGCGCCGAGCGTCATCGCCGCGCCCGCGCGGCGGCTCTCGCCCTCATTGGCGCGGCGGGTGAGGAAGATATAACCGAGGTTGCAGCCCACGGCGAAGTCGATGGCGCGCACCGGCGGGAAAATGTACCCGAACCAGAACGCAAAGCCCAGCTTATCCTCCCCGTACAGCGCGCGCCCCAGCGGCACGGCGAGGGCGCACAGCCCGATCTGCACGGCGAAGAGGACAACGCACACCGCGACCGCCGCCCTGCGCGAGCGGTAGGCGCGGATGCAGGCGAGTATGTACGGAAAGAGAAAGTAGAGCAGCAGCGACACGGAGAGATACCACGCCACGCCGTTGAGCGAAAAGGCGTACTTCGGCATCCATGCCTGCACCAGAAGGAGGTTCGCCGCGGTCTCGGCGACGATGTATTCGCCGGTCATGCCCGTGGAGGGGCGCATATATATGTCCAGCGCGAGGATGGGCAGCATGGTCAGTACGTGCAGCGGGTAGAGCTTCCCCACCCTTTTCAGCGAAAAGAGCAGACTGACCGCAGGGCTGAGCGAGGCGGAATACCGCTCATAGTACCCGTAAGTTATCAGGAAGCCGGACAATACAAAAAATACCGACACGCCCACGATGCCCAGCTCTGTTATGTAGCAGTGATGCGCAAATACCAACAGGCACGCGAGAAAGCGCAGCGCCTGCATGGAGTCCATGCGTTTTTTCATACGTCCTCATCTCCTTGTATGACCAGAATGCAGATAGAAATATAGAATATTATATATGAAAGCGCGAAAAAGCACAACAGAGAAAAAATAATGAAAACTTAACAAAACCTTAGATTGTCATTTAATGTGCGCTGTGTTATAATCAAAAGCCGATAACATATATTTTTGGAGTGGCTTATGATTTCTTGGCTCACAGGCACGACCCTCGGCAGGTTTATTGCGACGTTTTTCATCTCTATGGTTCCCATCATCGAGCTGCGCGGCGGACTGCCCTACGGCATAGGCTTCGGGCTGGACTATCCGCTGGCGCTGACGGCGGCGGTGCTGGGCAACATGGTGCCCGTGCCGTTTATCATCGTGTATATCAGCCGCATTTTCCACTGGATGCGCCGGCGTCTGCCGAAAATGGACGCTTTTATAACAAGGCTGGAGAACAGGGCGCACCTCAAGGGCGAAAAGGTCAGAAAATACGGACCGCTTGCGCTGATGCTGTTTGTGGGCATCCCGCTGCCCGGCACGGGGGCGTGGACGGGCGCGCTGATCGCCGCGCTGCTGGACATGAAGCTCAAGGAGTCAGTGCCGTGCATATTCCTGGGCGTGCTGATGGCGGCGGCGATAATCACCGCGATAACCTTCGGCGTAATACATATCATATAAATGAATGAACGAGCGTTTTTTTGGAGCGGAGGAGTTTCTTCCGCTCCCGATTTATTTTATGCTTGGAATTGACACGAAAACGATGTATAATAAACTGGTTAAAGAATAGATACCCTGCGGGAAGGTGTGAGCCGGACAGTCCAGCTATTGAACGGAGGAAAAAACATGAAAAAGGAATTTCGTGAAATGCTCAAGCAGCGCGGCAGAGACGCGCTGCCAAACGTGCTCCTCGCGGCGGCGGAGTGCGCGCCGCTCTCTAAGACGGGCGGGCTTGCCGACGTTGTGGGCACGCTGCCGAAGTCGCTCGCGGCGCTCGGCATAGACGCGCGCGTCATCACGCCCTACCACCGGATAATAAAAAACAAGTACGCCGACCGGGTGGAGCATATGTTCTACTTCTATGTCGATCTCGGCTGGCGGCACGAATACGTCGGCATTGAAAAGCTCGAGCTCGACGGGGTGATCGTATACCTTGTGGACAGCGAGCGCTACTTCGGCGACTGGATATACCGCGGAGGGTACGACGAGATAGAGCAGTACGCTTTCTTCTGCCGCGCGGTGCTCGACGCGATACCGAGTCTTGACTTCGCGCCCGACGTCGTCCACTGCAACGACTGGCACACCGCCATGATCCCCATGCTCGCGCGCACGCAGTACTCCGGCGCGGTGCAGGAGAGCCTGAAATTCCTGCTGACCATCCACAACATCGCCTTTCAGGGCAAGTGCGGCTTTGACTTTGTGCAGGATCTTCTGGGCATCGACGCGAAGTATTACACCGCCGAGTATATGGAGCTTTACGGCTGCGCCAACTTTCTCAAGGCGGGGTGCGTGTTTGCCGACAGGATAAACACCGTCTCGCCCAGCTACGCATGGGAGATACGCACACCGTACTTCTCGGAGGGTCTCGACGGCATACTCAACGCCCGCGCGGACGACCTGTCCGGCATCATAAACGGCATAGACAAGAAGGTCTTCAACTCCAAAACGGATCCGCGCATCCCCGCGCACTACGACCGCGGGCATCTCAAGGGCAAGGCGCAGTGCAAGGCGGAGCTTCAGGCGCGGCTGGGGCTGGAGCAGCGCGCGGACGTGCCGCTTTTCGCCATGGTCACGCGCATGACGGAGCAGAAGGGCTTCGATCTTGTCACCTGCGCGCTCGACGAGCTGATGAGCCACGAGGATATGCAGTTCGCGCTGCTCGGCTCGGGCGAGGACAGATTTGAAAACTTCATGCGCGGCGCGGAGGAGCGCTACAAGGGGCGGCTGTGCTCATATCTTGGGTACAATGAGGATCTGGCGCACCTCATCTACGCGGGCAGCGACTTTTTCCTCATGCCCTCACGCTTTGAGCCGTGCGGGCTGAGCCAGATGATCGCAATGCGCTACGGCTCGCTGCCGATCGTGCGCGAGACCGGCGGTCTGCGCGACACGGTCACGCCGTACAACCGGTATACCGGCGAGGGCAACGGCTTCTCATTCGCCAACTACGACGCATGGGAGCTGCGCGACGCCGTGCGCCGCGCTCTCGGCTGCTGGCAGAACGGCGAGACGATGCGCGCGCTCATCTCCAACGCCATGCGCGCCGACTTCGGCTTTGAAATTTCAGCACAGGAGTACGCAAAACTGTACATATGTATGCTTTGAATGACGTTCAATACACCATATACTTCGGCGGGAGCTATGCCGAGCGCTGGTCGGAGAACCATGCCCTTTCGATAGAGTATAAAAACCGCCGCGCCGTCGCCGCCCGCTTCGAAAACGGGCGCTGGCGCGCCGCAGGCGGCGATGCGGAGCTTGCAGCCCTGCTGGAGTCCGACGAGTGCCCGCCGCTCACGCGGCAGTACTTTGACGCGGCGGCGACGGCGTACTACGCGGCGCAGGACTGTCTGCGCCGCGGGCTGACGCTCGACCGTCTGCGAGAGTGCTTTTATTCGCAGGGGAATCCCCTTGTCGCGCCGGAGCTTATGCGCCTTCTGATGGACGACTGCGGCTTTGCCATGAACGCAGCGTACAATGTCGCGGCGCACTGCTGCGCCGACATCCGCGCGGACGGGGTTAAGACCGACGAGGTGAACGCCCTACAGCCGCGCACGGCGCACATCATCAGCCTTCTGCGCTCGGCGGCGATGACGTGCCTGTCCGTGTCCTTTGACGGTCGGCTTGAGCGCTGCCGCCGCCCCGGCGGCGCACTGCGCTGCGGGGAGACGGTGCGCCTTGCGTTTCGCGTGCTCGGCGGCAGCGTGCGCACGGCGGCGCTCGTCGTATACGGCGACGCGGGGCGGACGGAATACCCCATGACGCGCGAGGGGCGTGACTATGCCGCTTACTTCACCGCGCCCGACACGCCGCAGGCGCTATGGTTCTATTTCCGCATCGAGACCGACGACGGCACGCATCGGCTCTTCCCTGACGCGACGGGCTTTATCGGGCGCATCTGCGATCGCGAGGGCGGCGGCTTCCGCCTGACGGTCGCGGCGGCGGATTTCGACACGCCCGCGTGGTTTCGCCGCAGCATCATGTATCAGATATTCCCCGACCGCTTTGCGTTCTCCGACGACGACACCGCAAAGCGCGGCGTGGAGTACCATCGCTCACTCGGACAGACGGCGGAGCTGCACGCGAGCCTCGACGAGCCCGTGCGCTGGCAGCCGCGCGCCTTTGAGCGCGACTACAGTCCGGACGATTTTTACGGCGGCACACTGCGCGGTATAGAGCGGAAGCTCGGCTATCTCGAGGAGCTGGGCGTCAGCGTCATATACCTCAACCCCATCGTCGAGGCGCGCTCGAACCACCGCTACGATACGTCCGACTATATGCGCCCCGACCCCATACTCGGCACGGAGGAGGACTTCGTGCGGCTGTGCGCCGCGGCGGCGGAGCGCGGCATACGCATCATCCTCGACGGCGTGTTTTCCCACACCGGCGCGGACAGTATATACTTCAACCGCTACGGCAACTATCCCTCCGTCGGCGCGTGTCAGGGGGAGCGGTCGGAGTTTTATAACTGGTACGATTTCAAGCGCTTTCCGGACGAATACCGCTGCTGGTGGGGCTTTAAGGATCTGCCGGAGGTCAACGAGCTGAACGCCGACTGGGAAAACTACGTCATTCGCGGGCACGACAGCGTTGTGAAAACCTGGCTGCGGCGCGGCGCGGCGGGCTGGCGGCTCGACGTGGCGGATGAGCTGCCTGATGAGACGCTCTCGCTCATCCGCGCCTCGGCAAAGCAGGAGAAGCCCGACGCGCTCATACTGGGCGAGGTGTGGGAGGACGCGGTGATAAAGGTCAGCTACGGCAAGCGGCGCAGCTACGCGCTGGGCTTCTCGCTCGACAGCGTGATGAACTACCCCTTCAGAAGCGCCGTGCTCGCCTTCGTGCGCGGGCATACGGACGCTTACGCCCTGCGCGATTTTCTCATCGCACAGCAGATGAATTACCCCAAGCCCATGTACTATTCGCTCATGAACCTTCTGGGCACGCACGATGTTGACAGACTGCGCACGGCGCTGTGCGTGGATTTCAATATACGCGATCTCAGCCGCAGCGAGCAGCTTAAGCTGCAATTTTCCCCTGCGGCGCTCCTCCGCGCCGTGGAGCTGGAGCGCCTTTGCGCGCTGATACAGTTTTCCGTTCCAGGCGTGCCGAGCGTTTACTACGGCGACGAGCAGGGGATGTGCGGCGTGTGCGACCCGTTCAACCGCCAGCCGTTCAAGGCAGGCGAGCGGGAGCTGCACGACTACTACGCCTATCTCGCCCGCGAGCGCCGCGCGGCAGACGCGATGAGCACCGGCGAGGCTGTGTTCATGGCTTCGAGCGCCGACGTGCTGATGATACTGCGCTACATCACCGGCGGCAGAGACGCTTTCGGCGCGGACGCTGCAAACGGGGCGTATCTCGCGGTGATAAACCGCGGAGACACGGTGTACAGCTTCGCGGCGGACTGCTCGGCGGCGGGGTGCGGCGTGTATACCGGCACTGTCGCCGCGCACAGCGGGCAGCTCTTCACCGTTAAATAAACAGATGTAAATCACGAGAGAGAGGGGGAGAAGCCATGGACATAAGGGCAAAGCGTGCGGCGGAATATGCGCCCTGCGCCGTGTCCGCATTTGCCGCAGGGCTTGCCGCCTATCTCTTCGTGTTCACGAATAAGCTTTTGAATCTCGATGAGATCGCCGGACTTTTCGGCAAGGGCGAATCCGTCTCCTCCGGGCGCTGGGCGCTCGCGCTGACGAGCCTTGTGTTCCCCGACCTCTCCATGCCGTGGATAAACGGCGTGCTGTCGCTTGTGATGCTGACGGCGGCGGCGTGTCTCACGGCGCGCGTTTTTGAGATAAAAAACAGGCTGTGGCAGGTGCTGCTGGGGGCGCTGCTCATCGTTTTCCCGTCGCAAATCGTCACGTTCAGCTATATGTTCACCTGCGCGCCGTATGCGCTGGCGGTGCTGCTGGCGGCGGGGTCGGCGTATGTGCTGCTGTGCCGCGAGGGGCGGCGGCGCTATGCGCCCGCGTGCGCGATGCTGACGCTGTCGCTGGGGATATATCAGGCGTATCTCTCCATCGCGGCGAGCTGGTGCGTGGTGTACCTTCTCAAACGCACGCTCGACGGCGAGTGGAGCGCGCGGCGCATCGTCCGCTGCGGCGTGACATGCGCGGCGTACCTCGCGCTGTCGCTGGCGGCGTACTTTGCGATAAACAAGATAGTAATGCTCGCCGCGCATACGGAGTATAACTCCTATGCCGATGCGAGCTTCCAGACGGATATAAGCTCGATGCTTTTCGGGCTGCGCGTGGCGTATACGGCGTTTCTTGGGTATTTTTACCGCGGGTATTACCACCTTGTCGCGTCGGACACGTCAAGGCTCATGCACTATGTGTGCCTCGCCGTCGTCATGGGCGAGCTTGCGCTGTGGTTTATAAAGGACAGACCCGACCGCGCGCGCGGCGCGCTGGCGGCGGCGCTGCTGGCGCTGCTGCCGCTGAGCGTGAACTGCCTTTATGTCATCTCCGCACAGCGCCACACGCTCATGCTCTACAGCTTCACGGCGGTGTATATCCTTGCCGCCATCGCGGCGGAGAGCCTGACGGCGCGCCGCCATAGAGCCGCGCGGGATGCGCTCGCTCTGGCGCTCGCCGTCATCGTGGGGTGCAACGTGCTGTACGCCAACCGGCTTTACCTCAAAATGAAGCTCGAGTACGAGAACGCCTATGCGTTTTATTCGGGGCTGACGGCGCGCGTAAAGGCGGCGCCGGGCTACGGGGCGGGAACGATGGTGCTTCTCACGGGCGATGCGCATGAGCTGCTGCACTCGGCGGATGAGATCGACACCTCCGACCTCGTGGGCATAATGGAGGGGCTTATCAACGTGTACAGCCGCAGTGATTTTCTGACGTATTACGCGGGCTTCGACCCGCCGACCTTCGACTGGGCGCGGTGGGACGCCTCCGGCGCGGCGGTGGAGATCGAGGATATGCCCATATACCCCTACGACGGATCGGTCAGGTGTATCGGGGATTTTGTCGTCGTGAAGCTGGGGTAACAGAGAACCGAAAAACAGAGAGGAGTGGGGGCATTGGGCAAAATACAGGCGCTTACGGAGCGCTGGCGGGCGCGGCTCGCGGCGCTGGCGGCGGAGTATAAGCTGCCGCTCATCACGGGTCTTGTGTTCGGGCTTGCGGCGAATCTGTATGCCTTCACGAACAAGTTTGTCAACGCGGATGAGCTGGAGTATCTTTTCGGCAAGGGCGCGACGCTCTCCTCGGGGCGCTGGGCGCTCGCGCTGACGAGCCTTATATTGCCGGACGTTTCCATGCCGTGGATATACGGCGTTATAAGCGTTGCGATACTGGCGGCGTCCGCCTGCGTCATTATCCGCACATTTGAGATAAAAGGGCGCATATTGCAGTGCGTCCTCGCGGGGCTTATCGTGAGCTTTCCGGTGCAGACGCTGACGTTTACATATATGTTCACAAGCGCACCCTACGCGCTGGCGGTGCTGCTCGTCACGCTGGCGGTATACGTCTCGCTGCACGGCGGCGGACGTGTGCGGTTGGCGGGCATCGTGCTGCTCACGCTGGCGCTGGGAATATATCAGGCGTATCTCTCGCTTGCGAGCGGGCTGTTCGTGGCGTATCTCATAAGAAAAGCGATGGAGCGCGAATGGAGCTGGCGGCGTATGCTCCGGTGCGGCATATGGTGCCTTGCCGTGCTGGCGGGAGGGCTTACGCTGTATTTTGCGGTCAACAAGCTCGTCATGACGCTCACGGCGACGCAGTACAACGCATATGCCGCCGCGTCCATCACCGCCGAGGGGCTTGGAGGACTGCTCAATGCGTATGGGCTCTTTTTCAAGGGCATATTGTACCGGTATCTGCTTTTTGTGCCGACCCGCTTCTCCCGCCTGCTGCACCTGCTTTTGATAGGGATAACGGCGCTCGTATGCCTGCACGCATTTATCAGGGAAATGGATATGTGCAAGCGCATCATCGTGCTGCTGCTCTTTATCATATATCCGCTGAGCGTCAACTGCCTTGCCGCCGTGACGCCGGGGCAGCACACGGTGGAGTATTTCAGCTTTTATGCGCTGTATGTGATCTTCGCCTCGCTTGCCGACTGCGCGGAGCTGCCGAAATGCGGCAGCGCGGCGCGCGACGCGGCGGCGGTGCTGCTCGCGCTTCTGGTCTGCGTGAACACGGTGTTTTCCAACATGGTGTTTCTCAAGCAGCGGCTCGTGTACGAGGAGAGCTACGGCTTGGGTCAGCAGCTCGTCTCGCGCATAAAGGCGCTGCCGGACTATACGGGCGGGGAGCGCGTGGTGATAGCGGGCAGAGCCTCCGGCGCGATATACACCGTTCCGGAAAAAAGCATGTGGAATATCCCCGCCGTGCGCGACGAGGTCATCAGCATATACAGCCGCGATCGCCTTTTGCGCGACTACCTTGGGCTTGATGAGTACGTGGAGGACGTGAACGTCAGAAACGTGGATTTCGGCTTTGACGCCGATGGGGCGTTTATGGAGCTGTACGTCTCCATGCCGGCGTTTCCGGCGGAGGGCTCGGTCATAAAGCGCGGCGGAGATATTATCGTAAAGCTTGAATGAGAGCGTTGTATTTATATAGAATGTTAATCGACCGGGGGATTGAGAGTGAGCGGGAGAGCGGACGGAAAACGAAATAGCTTCAGCCGGATATGCGCCGGGGCGGTGCTCGCACCGACGCTGGCGTTCATGGCGTTTTTGCTGCCGATGTCGCTCATCCGCACGACCGGCATGAGCACCGGCGGCGTCGGCGGGGAGCTTGTCACATTTAATTACGACAATTTCTTCCTCAATATCCTCGTGCTCGCCATATGCACGGCGGCGGTGTACATCCTCCGCCATATGCTGGAGCATATCAGCGTCCGGCGCGTGACGGCGGCGCTGACGGCGTGGGTGCTGGTGTTCGGGCTGGCGTTCGTGTGCTCGGCAAAGCTCCAGCCGTCGGAGGACTCGTATGTCGTGACCTTCTTCGCCCGTCAGGCGGCGAAGGGCGATCTCAGTTATTATAAGGAGTACTTCACGTTCTTCCCGTATCAGTTCGGCTTCGCGCTGTATGAGGAGCTTGTGTTCCGCGCGTTCAATCTCGTGCTGCCGAACGCGCCGGAGGGCTTCTCCGCGCTGACGCTTCAGGGGCTGAACGTGATATACCTCGCGGTGAGCTATCTCGCGGTGACAGCCTGCGCGGGGCGCATAACGAAAAACGCCGCCGTGCAGAAGATAACGGCGGTGCTGCTGCTGTTCTTTTTGCCGGGGGTGCTGACCGCAACGTATATGTACGGCACGATTCCGGGCTTCATGTGCGCCGTGTGCGCCGTGCTGGCGTTCCTACGCTTTAATGAGCGCGGGCGCATCACGGACGGTGTGCTCTGCGCCGTGCTGACGGCGCTGGCGGTCTGTCTCAAGCTCAACTGCATCATCTTCTTTATCGCGCTCGTGACAGTGTGGTGCGTGCTGCTTGTGAGAAAGCCGGAATGGAAGTCGGTTTTGTGCCTTGTGCTGACCGCGGCGGCGGTGCTGGCGGCAAAGGATATGCCGCAGCGCATCTATGAGCGGCGCAGCGGCAATGACTACGGCGGCGGCGTGCCGAGGCTGTGCTGGATGGCGATGGGCGTGAGCGAGGGGAAAAGCTGCTCCGGCTGGTACGAGCGCGCCTACACCACCGACGTGTACGCCGCCACGGGCTACGACCCTGCCGCGACGGCGGCAAGCGCGAGAGAGACCATTGCCGCGCGCGTTGAATACTTCAAGGCGAACCCGCGCGAGTGTGAGCGCTTTTTCTCCCGCAAGCTCCTCAGCCAGTGGAACGAGCCGACGTATCAGGGGCTGTGGACGAATCAGGTGCGCAAGAGCTACAGCGAGTCCGGCGAGCTCTACGAGCTTATCTGCCGGCGCTTCGCCCGCCGCCTGACCCAGCTCATGAACTACTTCCAGCAGCTTATTTTCTTCGGCTTCACGCTGGGGCTTGCGCTGATGTGGCGCAAAAGGGACGTCAAGGCGGCGATCTTCCCGCTCGTTATCCTCGGCGGGCTGCTGTACCATCTTTTGTTCGAGGCAAAGTCGCAGTATGCCCTCGGCTATGTGATCCTCATGATACCCGTGGCGGCGTATGGATTCATTCGCCTGTCGGATTTCGCGGCGGAAAGGAGCGGAAGCCATGCAAAGAAATAACCCCACGGCGCTGGAGCGCGCCGTAAAGCGCGCGTGGCAGCGCACGGCGAGCGACCGTCTGCCGTTTTTCGCGGCGCTCGCGTTCGGGCTGGCGGCGCATATGTTCGCCCTTGCCAACAAGCTCGTCAACGCCGACGAGATAGAATCCCTCTTCGGCAAGGGGGCGACGCTGACCTCCGGACGCTGGGGGCTGGAGGCGGCGAAGCTCATCTTTCCGGACTACTCCATGCCGTGGCTCTACGGTCTGGTGAGCCTTATACTGCTTGCCGTGTCCGTGTGCCTCATCATGCGCCTGTACGAGATAAAAAGCCCGCTGATGCGCGTGCTGCTGGCGGGGATGATCGTGGCGTTCCCCTCGCAGACGGGGACCTTCTGCTTCATGTTCACAAGCGCGCCCTACGCGCTGGCGTTTCTCTTCGCCGTGCTCGCGGCGTACCTCGGCTGCCGCGGCGGCTGGGGAAGCTGCGCCGCTGCGGTGCTGCTGCTCGCGGCGTCGCTGGGGATATATCAGGCGTACATCGCCCTCACGGCGAGCCTTATGCTGCTGTACGCGGTGATGCTCTGTCTCGATGAGGAGCAGAGCCTGAAAACGATCGCGCTGTATCTCCTGCGCGTGCTCGCGCTGCTGCTCGCCGCGCTTGCGCTGTACGCCGCGGTGACGCTGGCGGTGTTCGCTCTCACGGGAACGGAGTTCAACGACTATGTCCGCGAAAACGCCAACTCCTCCGGACTGCTCGGGCGTGTGCGCACGGCGTATGACTTCTTCATCTATTATTTCACCTACCGTGAGTACGCCCTCATCACGAGCGAGTTTTCGCGCTGGGCGCACATCGTGCTCATGGCGCTCATCGCGGCGGGAACGGTGTACGCCGCCGTAAAAAAGCTCCGCGCGGGCGCGGCGGTGGAGGGCGCGCTGCTGCTTGTGCTGACGGCGCTCGTTCCGCTGGCGGTGAACGTGATGTTCCTCGCCATGAGCAAGGACTCTATCCACACCCTCGTCATATACAGCTTCGTGGCGGTGTACATCCTCGCGGCGATGCTCGCCGAGCGTCTGGCGCGCGGCGCGGCGCTGTGGCAGCGCGCGGCGCGGGATGCGGTGTACGTCATCCTCGCGGGGGTGCTGCTGGGGAACGTGTACTTTGCAAACGAGGTGTATCTTGAGATGTACCTTGAGTATGAGAACGCATATTCGTTCTACTCCATCCTGCTCACCCGCGCGGAGAGCACGGAGGGCTTCACCGCCGGAACGAAGCTCGCTATCATCGGGCGGCAGGACAATGCCGTCACGCGCTTT
Source organism: uncultured Oscillospiraceae bacterium (assembly GCA_934572325.1). Lineage (GTDB taxonomy): Bacteria > Bacillota > Clostridia > Oscillospirales > Oscillospiraceae > Limivicinus. The sequence goes on along the minus strand of CAKTKT010000021.1, from coordinate 16,305 downwards.
GACGATAAGATAGACCTCGGCTATATCACAGGCCCGAGCCGCGATCTCATCAACGCCTACTCGCGCGAGAATTTCATCCGCCGCTATCTCGGCAGCAGCATCCCGCTGGCGACGGCGGAGGAGTGCGCCGCGCTCGCCGCGACGGCGGAGTTTGCGGACATGGCGGAGTACCCGTACTACGGGTCGATAAAAATGCTCGACGGCTGTGTCGTCGTGAAGCTGGGCTGAGGAGGAGAAACGGCATGAAAAATAAAAACCTCTCCCTCTGCGAGCGCGCCGCGCTCGCCCTCGCCGCGGCTGCGCGGCGCTGTGCCGCCCCTGTCGTCTCGACGCTCGCCGTGGGCTTTCTCGCGCATATGTACGCCTTCACAAATAAGCTCCTCAACGCGGACGAGACGACGGCGCTCTTCTCCAAGGGCGCGACGCTGACCTCCGGACGCTGGGGGCTTGAGGCGACGAAGCTCCTTTTTCCGGATGTGTCCATGCCGTGGATATACGGCGTTATCTCTCTGCTGCTCATTGCGGCGGCGGTGTGCGTGATGGTCGAGTGCTTTGAAATAAGAGGGCGCGCGGCGCAGGCGCTGCTCGGCGCCGCCGTCGCGGCGTTTCCCGCGCTCACGGGCAACTTCTGCTATATGTTCACGAGCGCGCCCTACGCGCTGGCGATCCTGCTCGCCGTCGTATCCGTGCGCCTGCTCGCGCTCGGCGGGCGGCGGCGGTGCGCGCTCGGCGTGGTGCTGCTGGCGTTCTCGCTGGGGATATATCAGGCGTATATCGCCCTCGCGGCGAGCCTGTGCATCGTGCTTTTGATAAAGGAGCTGCTCTCCGGCAGCGACGCGCCGCGCGTTCTGCGCCGTGCGCTCATCGTTCTTTTGCTGCTGGCGGCGGCGCTGGGGATATATTACCTTGTCACGCTTATTGTCGAGAGCGCTGCGGACTCCGGCTATCAGGAGTATGAGGTCACGTCGAGCGCCGGCATAGGGCGCAGTCTCGCCGCGGCGTACTCCTCGTTCGTCGGCATCTTCCTCTCCGGAAACTTCGGCTTTGTCAACTCCGGCGTCTCTGCGGCGGCGCACATCGTCTGTGCGCTCGCCATGGTGTACGCGCTCGTCCTTTGCGCCGTGCGCGGGAGAGACGTGCGCCGCGCCGTGCTGCTGGCGGTGCTGCTGGCGCTCTATCCGCTGAGCGTCAACTGTATGTATCTCATCGCCTCCTCCGATATTATCCACTCGCTCGTCATGTTCTCGTTCGTGTCGTTCTACGTGCTCACGGCGGTCGCGGTCGAGGCGGCGGCAGGGAAGAAAAACGCGCGCACCCTCCGCGCGGCGGCGGCTGTCGCGGCGGCGCTGATAGTCGTGTCGAACGTGTATTTTGCCAACAAGGTGTATCTCAAGATGTATCTTGAGTATGAAAATGCGTTCTCGTTCTACAACGCGCTCATGGCGGAGGTCATGGACAACCCCAATTTCAGCCGCTACACGGTCGTGGACATTGTGGGCGACGCGCAGAGCGGGCTGACGCACTTCACCGAGGAGATCGACACCGGCGACTTCACCGGACCTAATGAGGATCTTGTCAACACCTACACCCGCGTTGATTTCATCAAGTATTACCTCGGGCTCGATCTCTATATGTACCGCGAGGACACCATACTCAAATGCCAATGGTACGACGAAATGCCCTGTTACCCCGACGAGGGGTCGATAAAATACCTGCCGGACGAAAACCGCCTCGTCATAAAGCTGAGCTGAAAAAGCGCGAAGAAGCCGCCCGATGGGCGGCTTATTCAGACTGTCAAAGAATCGAAATTCCGAACTGAAAACCGTTCTTTTAAAGGCTTCCCCTCGAGGGGAAGCTGTCGCCACAGGCGACTGATGAGGTGGAAAAGTGCCGTATTTTGCGGCAAAACAAGCATTATGTGCATCGCAAACACCTCATCCGGTTCGCTCCGCGAACCACCTTCTCCTCAAGGAGAAGGCTTTTTTGACAGGCGGCTTATTAGCAATATACGTTTTACCCCCTGCGGAAGCGGGCGAGAAAGTCGCGCGTTTCCGGCTGCCGAGGGTCGGTGAAGAGCACGTCCGGCGCGCCCTGCTCGCAGATGACGCCGTTGTTCATATAGATGACGTGCGTGCTCACGTCTCGCGCGAACGCCATCTCGTGCGTCACAACCAGCATCGTCATGCCCTCGTCGGCGAGGGTCTTCATGACGGTGAGCACCTCGCCCACCATCTCGGGGTCAAGCGCGCTCGTCGGCTCGTCGAAGAGCAGCGCCTCCGGATCCATCGCCATCGCGCGCGCGATTGCCACGCGCTGCTTCTGCCCGCCGGAGATCTGCCGCGGTCGGGCGTTGATGTACGGCGTCATGCCGACATGGTCGAGATAGCGCAGAGCGTGCCCGCGCGCGTCGGCGCGGCTGCGCCCGAGCACCTTGACCTGCCCGACGATGCAGTTTTCCAGCACCGTCATGTTGTCGAAAAGATTGAAGCTCTGGAACACCATGCCCACGTGCGAGCGGTATTCCGGCGCGTTCACGCCGCGCCCGACGACGTTTTTGCCGTGGTAGAGTATCTCGCCGGAGGTCGGCGTTTCAAGGAGGTTGATGCAGCGCAGAAGCGTGGACTTGCCCGAGCCGGACGCACCGATGATGCTGATAACGTCGCCCTTTTCCACGGAGAAGTCGATGTCGCGCAGCACCTCGTGCGTGCCGAAGGACTTTGAAAGGTGGTTTATCTGCAATATTTTTTCGCCCATCGTTATCGCTCCCCTCTCGCGGATGAATTTCTCGTGCGGCTGAGCGCGCGCTCGTCAAACTCGGCGCTGCGCTCGTCAAAGGGCGTGCCGCGGTCGGGGTGGCTGTACGTTCCGGCTGCCATGACGAGCTGATCCCCGCTCGCCAGCTCATAGCTGCCGTCGCCGTCGAGCCGCCGCTCCAGCCGGCGCAGGAGGAACGACGCTATGAGCGTCATCGTCAGATACCCCAGCATCTCCACCGTGGCGGAGGGGAAGTACAGATAGCTCGCGCCGACCGCCGCGCGGTGCGCCGCGAAGAAATCGGGAAAGCCGATGATGAACATGACGGAGGTGTCCTTCACGTTTATGATGAAGTTGTTGCCTATCTGCGGCATGATGTTTCTCAGCGCCTGCGGCAGTATGACGTTCACCATCGTCTGCACATGGGTCATGCCGATGGCTTTTGCGCCCTCGGTCTGCCCGACGGGGATGGAGATGATGCCGCCGCGCACGGACTCCGCCATGTACGCGCCCGTGTTGACGGACACGACCAGCAGCGCCGCCGGCCAGATGCCGGAGAACTTCACGGCGTTGTCGGTGAAATACGGCAGACCGTAGTAGATGAACACCGCCTGAAGCACCATGGGCGTGCCGCGGAAAACCTCCACGTAGACGCGCACGAGCACGCGCACGAGCCCCACGAAGAATTTCTTCACGCCGGAGTCGTTTTTCGAGCAGGGGATGGTGTTCAGCACGCCGCATACGAACCCGATAACGCAGCCGATGAACGTCGCGCTGAGCGCGAGCAGGAGCGTGTTGCCGACGCCGCTTAGATATAAGCCGCTGTATTTTGACCAGAGCTTGGCAATGTCGCTGCCGAGCTGCACGAATTTATCCATGGGGTATCATCCTTCACATTTTGATCGCGCGGCGGGCTGACCCGCCGCGCGCCGGTATATCGGGGATATTATTCGCTGAGGGGCTGGACGGAGATCGCCTGCGCCATGAGGGCGTTGAAGTCGTCCTCGGTCATGGCGGAGAGGACGCTGTTGAGCGCGTCTCTCAGCTCGGTGTTGCCCTTGCGCAGGGATATGCCGATGTTGACGTTCTCCGCGCGGACCTCGTCGGAGAACTGAAAGTCGCCGTCCGTGCCGGAGAAGTCGAGGATGACCATGTCGGGGTATGCCGCGACAGCGCCCTGCGCGGTGGGCATATCGGTGCAGACGAAGTCAACGGTGTCGGTCTCAAGCGCCATGAGCATGGCGGGCGCGGTCTCGGCGGCGGGCTGCACGTCAGCGCCGGCGATCTGCGGCAGGCACTGGTCGTACCAGATGGTGGCAAGCTGCGCGGTGCAGCTTCCGCCCGCGAGGTCGGCAATGCTCTTCGCATCTGCAAAGGGGCTGTCCGCCTTCGTCAGGCACACGATGGTGGCATAGAAGTACGGACCTGCGAAATCGACCTGCTCGGCGCGCTCCGCCGTCATGGACTGACCGGCGATGACCGCGTCGAACGTGCCGGTCTGCACGCCGGGAACGAGAGAGTCCCAGTCGGACTGGACGATCTCAAGCTGCCAGCCGTTCGCCTCGCAGAGCTTCTTCGCTATCATCACGTCGTAGCCGTTGGCGTAAGAGCCGGGCACGTTGGAGATGGGCACCGCGCCGTTGGCGTCGTCGCTCTGCGTCCAGTTGTAGGGGGCGTAGGCGCACTCCATCGCCACGGTGAGAACGCCGTCCTCAACGCCGCTGCCGGAGGCGGCGGATTTTTCAGAGGCGGGGGCGGCGTCGGTCGCGGCGGTGCTGCCGCAGGCGCACAGCGCCAGCGCCATAACAAGAGACAACAGGCATAAAATAACTCTTCTTCTCATTTTGCTTCCTTTCCCGAACGCTTTGCGCGCCGTTCCGGCTTTTTAGCTTATCCGCCGGAGGGATATAATAAAAATGAACCGCTTGTCAAGCGGTTCATGGAAAATCGGACAAGGGCGGCACTGAAGATGCGAAAATACACTGCTGCCGAAAGCCGTTTAAGCCAGTGATAGCGCTTCACAAAAAACATGTGACAGTCCGGCAGATATTCTCTGCCGACCCAGCCGAGGGAGAACAGGCATTCTCCGCACAGCTTCGGCGGTGGCCCCTTTCGCTTCCCCAAGCTGCCTGACAGGGAGGAAAGCTACTGATGGATACCGCGCCTCTATCTACATTCAAATCAGCGATTCAATTTGCTCGTATCTTAGCATTGCCTGTGCAAGGTGTCAATAGGGGCGCATAAATTTTGTCGCTTATCCACAAAAGAGAGACGCCTCTTTTATCACTTTGAGATAAATTATAAAAACCTCCGCCCAAAATCCCCGGCGTACCGGCGGATGTGCGGATGTAAAGAAAAATTCATAAACACGTATTGAAAAAGCGCCACAGTTGTGATATAAATATAAATTACAGAACGAAAATACTCGCTCTGTAAAAAAAACCGAATGGTTAGACGACGCTAACCGAAAAAGAAATAAAAGGGAGGATATGAACATGAATAAGCTTGTCGCATTTGCCGGAGGAGTGCTGTTCGGCACTGCCGGACTGAAGATTCTTGCCAGCCGCGACGCGAAGAAGGTGTATGTGCATACGACTGCCGCCGCTCTGCGCGCGAGAGACTGCGTCATGACGACCGCCACCGGCATCAGGGAGAGCGCGGACGATATTCTCGCCGAGGCGAAGCTCCTCAACGAGAGGTACGCCGCCGAGGTCGAAAAGGAAGTCATTGAGGACAGCGCAAAGAAGGCAGAATGAACCATGAAATGCACGATCCTGCATGAAACGCCGGGGCGTATGCGCGTGCGCATGGCGCAGCCGCGCATGACGCTTTTGCAGGCGGACATATTGGAGGCGTACCTGCGCGCCGTCGCGGGCGTGAGCGAGGTGAAGGTGTATGACCGCACCTGCGACGCGGTTATCGTCTATTCCTCGCCGCGCGGCGACGTGACTGCGGCGCTTTCGGTCTTTTCGTATGATGCGTCGGCGCAGCTCGCGCCGGAGCACAGCACGCGCGCGCTGGACAGGGAGTATCAGGACAGGCTTGTCAACGCGGTGCTGCGCCGGTGCATAAATAAGCTCCTCCTGCCCGCGCCCGTGCGCACGGCGATGACGCTGTGGCGCTCGCTGCATTATATAAGGGCGGGGCTTTGCTGCCTTGTGCGCGGGAAGATACAAGTGCCCGTGCTCGACGCGACGGCGATCGCCGTGTCGATGCTGCGGGGCGATTTTGCCACGGCGGGTTCGATAATGTTCCTGCTCGGCGTGGGGGAGACGCTGGACGAGTGGACGCACAAAAAGTCCGTGGCGGATCTCGCGCGCAGCATGGCGCTCAATGTTGACAAGGTCTGGCTGCAGACCGAGGCGGGCGACGTGCTCGTCAATGTGGGCGATGTGAAGCCCGGCGACGTGATAACGGTCAGCACCGGCAACATGATCCCGCTCGACGGCAAGGTGGTCGGCGGGGAGCTCATGGTCAATCAGGCGTCCATCACCGGCGAGCCGCTGCCCGTGCGCAGATGCGAGGGCGGCTACGTCTACGCCGGCACGGTCGTGGAGGAGGGCAGCGGCTCTGTCCGCGTGGATAAATGCAGCGGCGCGGGGCGGTATGACCGCATCGTGCGGATGATAGAGGAGTCGGAAAAGCTCAAGTCCGGAGCGGAGAGCAAGGCGGCGCATCTGGCGGACAGACTTGTGCCGTACAGTCTCGGCGCAACGGCGCTCATCTGGCTCATCACACGCGATCCCACACGCGCCCTTGCCGTGCTGATGGTCGATTTCTCCTGCGCGCTCAAGCTCTCCATGCCCATCGCGGTGCTCTCCGCGATGAAGGAGGCGAGCGCCTGCAAGCTCTCCGTAAAGGGCGGGCGGTTTCTGGAGGCGGTCTCCGAGGCGGAGACGTTCGTTTTCGACAAGACAGGCACGCTCACGCACGCGCAGCCGCGTGTCGTCGATGTGGTCACGTTCGGCGGCAAGGGCGAGGAGGATATGCTTCGCCTCGCGGCGTGTCTGGAGGAGCACTACCCGCACTCCATGGCAAAAGCCGTCATCGCAGAGGCGCAGAGGCGCGGTCTGCGCCATGAGGAGCGGCACTCCCGCGTGGACTATATCGTGGCGCACGGCGTGTCGAGCAGCGTTGACGGCGAGAAGGTAGTCATCGGCAGTTGGCACTTCATCTTTGACGATGAGCACTGCGTCATCCCCGAGGGGGAGCAGCCGCGCTTTGACGCGCTGCCGAGCGAGTATTCGCATCTCTACCTCGGCATATCCGGCGTGCTCGCGGCGGTCATCTGCATTGAAGATCCGCTGCGCAGCGAGGCGCGCGAGGTCATTGACGGACTGCATAGGCTGGGCATCCCCAAGCTCGTGATGATGACGGGCGACAATGAAGCCACTGCGCGTTCCGTCGCCGCCGCCGTCGGCGTGGACGAGGTATATGCCGGAGTGCTGCCGGAGGACAAGGCGAGCTTCATCCGCGCCGAGCGCGCGGCGGGGCGCAGGGTCATAATGCTCGGCGACGGGGTGAACGACTCTCCGGCGCTGTCCGAGGCGGACGCGGGCATTGCCATCAGCGACGGCGCGGCGATCGCGCGCGAGGTCGCCGACATCACGGTCAGCGCGAACGATCTCCATTCGCTCCTCACGCTCAAGCGCCTGAGCGATGCGCTCATGGCGCGCATCCGCGGCAATTACCACAAGATAATCAGCTTCAATTTCCTGCTCATCTGCCTTGGCGTTGCGGGCGTTCTGCCTCCGGCGACCTCGGCGCTGCTGCACAATATATCCACGCTGATGATCAGTCTTGAGAGCATGACCGATCTGCTGGACGAATAGCGCATAAATGCGGCTTGAGCGCGCCTGTTTTCGGCGCGCTCAAATTTTTCGCCTTTTTTCGATTTGGGTGCTTGTATGTTGCGGGGGAGCTATGCTATAATTATGTCACCTATTTTATGTTTAACGATATTTCGGGATACGGCAGAGACGGGAGCGGCATATGGCGGACAAAAAAGAGCTGGCGGCGCTGGTGGAGCGGGTGCTCGGCGGCGACACGCGCGCATACGAGGCGATATACCTTGCAACGAAGGATAACATATATTTTCACGCTAAAACCGTGCTGAAAAGTGACGAGAGCGCTTGGGATGCGGTTCAGGACACGTTCGTGGCGGCGTTCCGCAGTCTTGAAAAGCTCAGAACGCCCGCAACGGCGGAGACGTGGCTGTGCGCCATCGCGGGCAACCTCTGCTATGCCCGTCTCAAGCGGCACAAGACACCGGCGTCCGCCGCGCCGTCCGCCGCCGCCGCGCCTCCGCCGGTCAATGCCGACGATGATACGCGGCGCCGCTTCTGCGCGGACGCGCTCAGCCGCCTTTCGGATATGCAGCGCATCGCCGTTGTGTTCAGGTATGTTGATGATATGTCGCTCGCGCAGATCGGCTCCGTGATGCGCTGCGGGGAGAGCACGGTGAAAACCTGTCTGGACGTTGCGGAAAAGAGCCTTTGCATCTACCGCGACAGCGCCGGCGCGGAGCACGGCGTCACGCCCACACAGCTCAAGACCGCGCTTGAGCAGCTACGCGGGGAGACGGCGCTCACGCCCGCCATCACGCTCAGCATCGGCACGACCGTCGCGCAAAAGTGCGGCTACGTCTCCGCCCTGCGCGTGACGACCGCCGACGAGCCGCAGCGGCGCGAGCAGCCAAAGCGGCGCTCCGACGGGCGGGAAGCGCCCGCGCCGCGCGAGGGTGAAAAAAAGCGCCCGATGCGCCCGACGCCGCATGAGCGCGCATCGCGCGGCGCACGAATGGGAACGCGGGCGCTCGCCTGCGGGCTTCTGGTCACGGGTGTTGTCGTCGGCGCACTCGCCGTGCGCGGGATAATGGACGTGCGCCGCGCAAAGGCTACAGCGTCGGATAACCTCTCCTCGTTCAGCGACGAGCCGGATGCGGCGGCGCACGATGACGCGGCGCTGCCACAGGGCGGCGTGCCCGCGGCGGCTCAGCTCACGAGCGAGCAGGCACAGGCATACATCGGCGTGATAACGGACTACACCGGACGCTTCGGCGTATGTCAGACGACGACGGGCGCACAGGGGCTGGCGTATGCCAGACTTCTCGACTTCGACCTTGACGGGCAGTACGAGCTGTATCTTTACTATATAGACCAGAGCTTTTCGGAGGAAAACCGACCGTACAGCGTCGGCGAGAACGGCGAGGCGCGGTGGTGCCTGCATGAGGAGCTGTGGGATTATGACGGCGGGCTGACGCGCTGCCTTGCGCAGGAGCACTGCACCGGCGGCAGCGCGGAGGACGGGACCGGCGCAACGCGCTGGCTCATCACCGACGCCTCGGGCGCGGACAGGCTCGTCTCGTGGTACAGCTATACCGATGAAAACGGATATATCCACCAGTGCGTGACAAACTATGCCCTCGCCGACGGCGCGCTCACGGTCAGCGAGGAGGTGTCGGCGATGTTCGTCGTGGCAAACGCCGCCGCTCAGCGCCGCGACGGCTATCTCATCGAGGAGTATTACGGCAGCGACAGCGCACACTTTGACGACATTGCCTATTTCGTCGAGGGCGCGGTCACGAACGCGGACGGGCGCAGGGCGTATAACTACGAGCAGTGTCAGGCGATACTCGACATCGGCACGGCGGACATCGTTCCGCTCGGCGACTGGGAGTCTGACGCCCCCGTCGCCATACTCAAGGATTCGTATGACGCGCGCCGCAGCGGAACACAGCTTATCTATCCCGACGGCGTCAGCGGCGGCGGCGCGCTCGCATGGGAGGTGAGCGACGTAAACGCCTTTCTCAGCATGCTCGCCGATGCGTGCACCGGAAGCTGAGGATTGTATTGCATAGCAGCGCCCCGCAGTGCAAAAGCACTGCGGGGGCTTTTTTACGCATTATCCACGATTATCTGGCAGGGGCGCATCGCGGCGAGGGCGGTGCGGTGGCTCTCCGGCGTGACGCCGGCACAGCACGCCGCGTCCACGTGTACCTCGACCTCCGGCAAAAACGCCTTGACGAGCAGCGCGTTGGAGATGACGCATATGTCCGTGCACAGCCCCACGAGCGTGACGCGCCCGATAGGCTCGCGCATATTCGCCACGGACAGCAGCTCGCCGAGGGAGTAGCTGCCGAAGGTGGGCTTGTCAATGGGCGGCTCGGCGCAGAGCTCCTGGAGCTCCGGACAGAGCTGCCAGCCGTCCGTGTTCTTTATGCAGTGCGGCACGGGCAGCATACGCCCCTCCTGCGTGGAGAGGTAGTTTTCAAAATGCGTGTCGCGCGTGAAAATGACGCGCCCGGAAAAGCCGCGTATCTTCTCGGCGACCTTGGGAACGATGGCTCGCGCCTCCTTCGTGCCGAGCGCACCGCTTATAAAGTCGTTCTGCATATCAACGACGATAAGAATATCCTGCATATGCAAATTCCTCCTTTGAGAAAGATTATATCAAAATTCCATGGTCTGCGGGGGAACGTCCGCGTCGTGACTGGCGAAAACGCCGACACAGCCGGGTCTTTGCGCCATCTCCCGCACCCATTTCAGGCTTTTGCGCTGAAGTCCGGCGTCGAAACCGAAGCCCGGCGCTTCCAGCCGCTCCCACGCGCGGCGGGAGAAGCCCGCGTCCGCGCACAGCAGCGCGAAGCTCCGCCCGTTAACGGCAACAACGCCCGCCATACCGTCGGTATGCCCGGGGAGGTTGACCATGTAGAGCGTTCCGTCGCCGAAAACGTCGATCGCCCAGTTGTTCGGAACGCTGCCGAAGCCACGGTAGAAAACGCGCTCGATCGGCGCGTCTATCCACAGTCTCCACGGCTGGCGCAGCCTATACACCGTCCGGCAGCTCCAAAAGTATTCGTCCTCCGGCACGATGATGCGCTTTGCGCCCGTCAGGTGCTTCACGCCGCTGACATGGTCGGGGTCGAGATGGGTGAGGATAACAAGCTCCAGCTCGCGCGGGGATATGCCGCGCGCGGCGAGCTGCTCATGCACCGCCTGCCCCAAGGGCAGCTCCGGACGGTAAAAATCCGCGACGGCAGCGCCGAGCACGCGCCGTGCCCTGCGCGCGTCGTATACGCCGTCCGGACAGACGTCACGACACCAGCCGCAGTCTATCAGCACCGCCCCGCGCGGGTGCTCGATGAGGTAGGCGCACACCGGCAGCTTCACGCGCGGCGCTCCGGGCGCGGCAAGCGGCAGTCCCGCCATGCGCGCCCCCCGCCCCTCGCCCTCGACGAGCGCTGCGGGCAGGCTCACACTGCCGCAGTGCAGAATGTGTATCTTCATATCGCGCCTCCTCTTTTATACCAAGCGGTCAAATAAGAGAATAGCACCAAAATGCGGAAGTGTCAATGCCTCTCAGCTACGGCTGAGATTGGAAAGGCAGCTTATTATCTCGCCGTTTATGCGTCCGGTGAGAGCGCCGTTGTAGTTGCAGATGAACGCGCCGGAGATGAGGATCATCATCGCCTCCGCCTCGCGCGCGCCTATCTCGCCGCCGTAGACACTGACGAGGCACCGCTCCATGACGGTGCGCCACTCCAGAAACTCCGCGCGTACCAGCGCGGCGATCTCCTCATTATATCGGGCGAGAACATAGGTCTGTGTGGTGGCGTTCGGGCGCGTCTCCCCGTCCCTGCCGCCGGCGACATACTCCATAAAGGCGTTCATGTAGGCAAGGTTGCTGGCATAATCGGCGCGTGGGTGCTCATCGAACCACGCGACGCACTTCTCGGTCATATAGTCCTTGGTATACCGCACGTAGCTGACGAGCAGCTCGTTTTTATCCTTGAAGTAATACAGCACGTTCACGTGCGACATTCCCGCCTCCGCCGCGATGTCGCGCAGGGAGATCTGCGTCAGGGGCTTTCGCGCGATGCAGCGCTCGAACGCCGCAAGTATCTGCATACGCACCGCGCTGCGGTCAACTGCTGCGGGCATCGTTCTCCTCCTTTATGAAAACCGAGAGCTTCGCGTTGAGCTTTTTGTATATACGCTCGACGAACCACGGCTCGCTCGACGCCCTGAGCGCCTCCTCCGGCGTGAACCAGCGCACGCCGCTGTTTTCCGCGGCGCAGATGTGCAGCGTGTCGCGCCTGTCCGCCTCCAGAAGATAGGTGACGTTGAGATGCAGGTGGCTGGGAACGTACTCCCCGCGCTTTTCGTGCCCGTCAACGGTCAGCACCTCGAGCGAGAAGATGTCCTCCGTCACGGGGCGCACGTGCCGCACCCCCGTCTCCTCGCGCACCTCGCGCAGCGCGACGGAGAGCAGATTCCGCTCGCCGTCGGCATGACCGCCCGTCCATGACCATGAATCGTATATATTGTGGTACGCCATCAGCACGTGCTCGCGCTCGCGGTCAACGACCCACGCGGAGGCGGTCATGTGCGCGATGAGATTGGTGCGGAGAAAAGCGTCGTCATTTTTAGAGATGAAGTCCAGAATGACCGCCTTGTCGCGCGCCTCCTGCTCGCAGCAGGGGCGGTAGGCGATAATATCGTCAGCTATCATTCCGTCACCGTGTACACATCGCGCCGCAGGTGCAGAAATGTCGGCAGGCGGCGGCGCACCTCGTCCACGCGGTCAAGGTCGAGGGTGGAATAGAGTATCTGCTCGCGCTCGTCACAGGCGTCAATCACCGTGCCGAACGGGTCGCACACCGTGGAGTGACCCCAGCACTCATAGTCGAAGCCGTCATAGCGCGCGGCGGACGCGCCGACGACGAAAAGCTCGTTATCCACCGCGCGCGAGCGCAGCGTCATCTCCCAGTGCGTAGGACCTGTGGCGGTGTTGAACTGCGCGGGGAGGAAGATCACCTGCGCCCCGCGCACCGCCATGGCGCGGAAAAGCTCCGGAAAACGCACGTCGAAGCAGATCGCAACGCCCATCCTGCCGTAGCTCGTGTCAAAGACGGTCACCTCATTGCCGGGGGTGAACGTCGCCGACTCGCTGAAGCGCATACCGGGGATGTCCACGTCGAAAAGATGCACCTTGCGGTGGCGCGCGATCTGCCGCCCCTGCTCGTCAAAGACGAAGCAGGTGTTAAATATATCCTCGCCCTCGGTCTCCGGAATGGAGCCGCCGACGAGCAGCACGGAGTTATCCCGCGCCCATCGTGACATGGCGCTGACGGTCTTTTCATGACCGAGACGGGCGATGGGGCGGAAGTACTGTCGTGAGTACGGGCAGTTGAACATCTCCGGCAGCGCGACGATCTGCGCGCCGTTTTCCGCCGCCTCGCGCACCATGCGCCCCGCCTTTTCGAGCGTCGCGTCCTGCTCCAGCTCCGTTCTTATCTGTACCACGGCTAATTTCACAGTGTTCATAGCAGCTTTAAATACCTTTCTATATCAAATTCCGCCGCTTTTTCGTCCCTGCGGAGATACAGCGGGTGGTGCGGGTGTCCCTTGGCGGAGCATTTCCCCGCGCAAAGCCAGTGCCCGCCGTACTTTTTGCCCAGCGTGACCATGTCGCGCACACAGTCGGGCAGATATGGGCGCTTCTCTATTATCGTTCCCCACGCCGCCCATATGGCGGGGGCGTGCCCCGCAGAGGAGACGGTGCGGAGGATATACTCGAACGCGCGCATATTCTCCTTGTGCAGGCGCTCGTTCATAACGGCGTCCATATCGTCCGGCCGCGTGGCGCGCTGGGCGTAGACGTTGAACATTATCCAGCTATCGTATCTGTTGCCCGCGGCGATGCGCGCGACGGACTTGAGCGTATTGTCCAGCTCGTCCGGCGCGGCGGTGGAGGGATTGACGCCGATGCAGATGAGCGGGTCCTCCCCGCGCGTGCCGAGTATATAACGGTAGTCGGCGTAAAAATCGGGCACATAGAGCCACCTTTCGCTGTCGTACCCGCCGGAGCTGCCGGAGAGGGCGAGCGCATCGTCAAAGCCCAAAAGCTCGACCGTCTGGCTCGCACCGCTTGGAATGTGCATATGCCAAGCCTCCTCAGCCGAGGATGAGCGCCCATATGGGCAGCGTTATCATGCTCAGCACCGTTGTGACGAGTATGCCCTTGGAGGAGAACGAGGCGTCATAGTCATATTGCAGCGCCATGACCGTCACCACGACGGCGCTCGGACACGCCGAAACTATCACGCAGGTCTTCAGCAGTATTTCGTTGCGCGTCAGTGCGCCGAGGACGAGCCACGTGAGCGCGGGCAGCACGACAAGGCGCAGCGCACAGAGAAGATACACACGCTTTTCGCAAAACGCCTCCGTCAGCGGTATGCCGCCGAGCGTCGCGCCTATCACGATCATCGAGACGGGCATCGTCGCGGCGGAGGTGGAGCCTATAAGGTCGGTGAGGACGGCGGGGAGCTTGAGGTCGAAGAAGAATATGACGAGCGCAACGAGCGTGGCGAACAGCGGCACGGTCAGTACATCGCTCACGCGCATACCGCTGCCGCCGTCAAGCTGCTTGCCGTGCTTGAGCCGCCACACGCCGTAGGAGTAGACCAGCACGTTGAACGGAATACAGCTCAGCGCGCAGTAGAGCACCGCCGCCGCGCCGTAAAGGCTCTGCACGAGGGGGAGCCCGATGAATATCGTGTTCATCACGCCTGTCAGAAGCTCAAACACGGGGGCGTTGCCGTCCTTCATCCTGAATAGCTTCACGCACAGCCACGCCCCGACGAACGCCAGCGCCATCATCAGCGACAGCATGGCGATCACGTGCAGAAGCTGCCCGCCGGAGAGCTCCGGGCGCTCGGACAAAACGGAGTTGATGACGGTGCAGGTGAGAAACACGTTCATCACTAGCCGGGAGAGAGCGCGGGCGAAGGCGCTGTCCAGCAGCCCACGCCGTGCGCCGACATAGCCCACCAGCATCAGCGCGATAAACGTTATCATTTTGGAGATAAGGCTCATAAGTTCCATTGCTGTCCTCCGGAGCTTACATATATTATTATATCAGATGTGCAGCATGAGCTTGGCAACGTAAATGTATATCAGCAGCGATACTGCATCCGTCAGCGTGGAGATGAGCGGGTTGGACATGACGGCGGGGTCAACGCCTATCTTCTCCGCCGCGATTGGCAGCACGCTGCCCACGACCTTGGCAAACATCACGATAAAGACGATGGAGAGACTGACCGTCGCCGCGACGGTGAGCGTCACGTTCGCGTTTTGCAGCAGCAGCCCGTCCACCAGCAGCATCTTCACGAAGTTCACCGCCGCCAGCGTCAGCCCGCATATGAGCGACACGCGCCACTCCTTCCACATCACGCGCAGCACGTCGCGCGGCTCGGTATCGCCGAGGGAGAGGGAGCGGATGACGGCGGTGGACGCCTGCGCGCCGGAGTTGCCGCCCGTGCCCATGAGCATCGGGATGAACGCGACGAGCCCCGCCTGCGCGGCGAGCATATTTTCAAAGCTCGTGAGTATCATGCTCGTGAACGTCGCGGAGAGCATGAGGAACATCAGCCACGGGATGCGGTTTTTCCACATCTCAATGGTGCTCGTGCGCGAATAGGGCTTGTCGGACGGCGTCATACCTGCCATGATCTCGAAGTCCTCGGTCGTCTCCTGCTCCATAACGTCGATTATGTCATCGACGGTGACGATGCCGACGAGCCGCCCCTCCTTATCGACGACGGGCAGCGCCATCAGGTCATAGTCGGAGAACTTCTCTGAAACGCTCTCCTGATCCTCGGTCGTCGAGGCGAAGATGACGTTTCTGTCCATGAGGTCCTCAATGACGGTGTCGTCGTCCGCCAGCAGCAGATCCTTCACCGTCACGATGCCCTCAAGCTTGCGGTCGGCGGAGATGACAAAGCAGACGTAGATCGTCTCCTTATCCTCGCCGATGCGCCGTATCCGCGCGAGCGACTCCTTCACGCTCATGTATTTTTTCAGATCGATGAACTCCGCCGTCATTATGCTGCCCGCGGAGTTGTCGGGGTAGCGGAGATACTGGTTGATGAGATTGCGCGTGGCGGGGGTCGCGGTGCGCATCGCGCGCTTGACCACGTTCGCCGGAAGCTCCTCCATCATGTCCACCGCGTCATCGACGTACATCTCGTCCATGATACCGGCAAGCTCGCTGTCGGTGATGGAGTTGATGATCTCCTCCTGCTCGGGCGCGTCGAAGTTTGTGAAAACCTCCGCTGCAGTCTCCTTGGAGAGAAGCCTGAACACCATCGGCATACGGCTGCTGTCAAGCTCGGAGAGAAATTCCGCGACGTCAAATTCGTTCATTTCCTCCATGCGCCGCTGAAGCTGCTTCATGTCGCGCCTGTTGAGCAGCTCCATCAGCTCGTCCGTGCGCTTCTCCTGTATGGTGTCAAAGTCCAACACCTTGTTTCCGTTTTTCATCTCTGCCACTGACTTCGCCCGCCTTCGCCGGATATTGCATCTATTTATATCGGGGCGGCACAGCCCCGAATGACCGTGTTAATAGGACAAATTATTTTAACACACCGCAACTTTTATAGCAAGCGCAAAAAAATCAGTGGTATAATCAGAAATGTAGGACTACAATACATATTGGACAAGTGAATAAAAAGATATGAAGGATATGGTCTCATGGGTTATAGTTGAG
>CAKTKT010000020.1 GCA_934572325.1 uncultured Oscillospiraceae bacterium | reverse complement strand
AAGCAGCTCGCTGTCCACAACCGCCGCTCTAACAACTTGCCCATGAGACCCCTCCGCTGGCTGTCTCCCGCTGAGATCACTGTACAATATGTTTGACAAACCTACAAAAATCACGCGGGAGGAAATTTGCCGGGCGCGGCATGGGACCGCGCCCCGTTGAGCATTATTCATGAGCATATTCAGACAGCCCGCTCACGCTCACTCCTCGGCTCTTGTCAGCGCGCAGCCGTTGAGCGTATTGAAGCCGACGGTATCGACGACGGCGTTCGTCAGCGTGTCGAAAACGACGAGCGTAAGCTCGCTGCCGCCGTACCATGTGAGCATTTTATCGTTGAGATAGACGTCCTGATACTCGAAATTGACGCGGAGCGTGCTGCCGACGAGCGTGAAAGTCATGCTCTCCCCTTCCACCTGCGCCGGAACATTCTCCCCCGTGACGGTGTCGGCAATGAGAATGGCGTTGTTCGCGCTCTCGCCGTAAACCGCAGGGTGTACGCCCACGCTCTCAAGCTCCGTCTCGAGCGCCGCCATGGCGTCGCTCTCCCACGGGCTGTTCTTTATGACGAGCAGCGCACGTCCGCTGCGCCGCAGCTCGGCAAAGTAGTCCGCGCTGTCCGTGACGGCGGCGAGATAGGCGTTGTTCACATTGTGCGCGTTTACGTCCCAGCTTGAGTACGCCGCGTCGCCGCGCCGGTCAGGGATGCCGTACTCCCTTTGCACATACTCCGCCAGCCACACGGACAGCTTGCGCGCACCGCCCGCGTTCATGTGCCGGTCGAGCGACCAGTCGCCGGCGGTGATGCCAAGCTCCGCGTCCATGAGGTTCATGTTGACAAAGGCGAGATCGTTGTCCGCCGCTATTTCGGCGACCGTGTTGAGGATGGGCTGGGTCTGCTCGCGCTCCAGAGACGGGGTCTTGAGCAGCATGAGCGGCACGCCCTCCTCGCGGCAGAGGGCGATAATCCTGTTGAGGTACTCAAGCTCCTTATCCATGACGGGCGCGGTATCGCTTACGCCCTCGGCGCTCTCGAACTCATAGCTGCCCGTGCCGTAGCGCAGAACGCTGCCCTTGAAATTTTCAAGCCCCTTTGACCACGGGAAATGCTGAAAATCCTCCATGGTCAGCTCATCAAAGCGCCCGTGGTAGAGCGGGAAGCCGAGGAGAAGCTCAAGCTGTCTGTCCTCCGGCGCGGAGATGCGCACCGCCTCTATCTTATTTCTCGACAGACGCATACCCGCGGTGTTCTTGATCTGATTTTGCTCCTCGGAATACTCATAGTCGCTGGTCGATGCCATGACCTCAAGCACGATGAGCCTCGGCGTCTGATGCTTGAGCGCCTCCACTATATAATGATACGAGTTCCACAGCGGCTGCACCCCGCCCCAAAGATTGTAGGCGGCGACGCCGCAGCTATCCCAGAGCGTGGCGGTGTCAATGTTTATGCCGGCGTGGCTGTTGCCCACGAGCAGCACGTCCACCGTGCCGTCGGGCTGGGCATAGAAGTCCTGCATGGTGAGTATGCCGTCGGAGCGCTTCATGATGAGCACGCCGTTGACGTACCACAGCCCGCCGAGGGCGAGCGCGATGACGAGCAGGACGCAGACGATGCGCGAAAGATAATTTTTCATTGCCGCCTCCCTCAAAAGCCCGCGTACACGAAGGCGTTGGCGGAATACTGCGCGCCGTATACGCCGAACACGATTATCGCAAAGAACAGCAAGAGCACGAGCGCGGCGCGGAACGCCGCGTTCTGCTTAAGGATGAATTTGACGCCGTACCCATGCTCGCGCAGCGCGGACGCCGTCAGCAGCACCGCGCCGAACGCCAGCACGACCGCCCAGTCCGTGGCGGTCATGCCCATTTTAGCAAGCGACCCGTCAACGAGCACCCACGGGTTCCACACCGTGAACATACGCAGAAAGTACACCGCCGTCGCCTTTAGCCCACCGATGCTGAACGGCACGACGTTCGCCGACATCAAAAGCAGCACGACAAGGCGCTGGAGCGACCTGTAGCCGAAGGTCTCGCGGTCGATATGCAGCGCCGCGCAAGCCCTCTTGCGGTACGGCAGCGTGAGCTGCCCGACGACCATGTACGCCGCCGCGACGAAGCCCCAGTACGCAAACGTCCACGACGCGCCGTGCCACAGCCCGCTGACCGTGAACACGATGAGCGTATTGAGCATTTTGCGCGCCCTGCCCCTGCGGCTGCCGCCGAGCGGGATATAGAGATAATCCGTGAACCAGCTCGTCATGGAGATATGCCAGCGCCGCCACATCCCCGCCACGGACGTGGCGAACCACGGCTGGCGGAAGTTGTCGGGAATATCGAAGCCGAAGAGCGCCGCCACGGCGATCGCCATATAGCTGTATCCGGCGAAGTCCACATAGAGCTGAAGCATGGCGGAGACCATGTGGATGAGCATGACGAAGCCGCCGTAGTTATAATAGCTCTGGAAAACGTGCGTGACGAATCCGGCAAGGCGGTCAGAGAGCACGAGCTTCAAAAGCGCGCCCCACAAAAACGTGAAGATGAACACCTGAAAGCGCTCCCACGTCACCTCGCGGCGGGCGCGGATCTGCGGCAGAAAGCTCTCCGCGCGGAGGATGGGACCGGAGACGATCGTCGGGAAGAAGGCGACAAAGAGACTGTAATTGACAATATCCCGCTCCGGCTCCGCCTTGCCGCTCTTCAAATCGAGAAGATAGGTGGAGCTTTGGAACGTGTAGAACGCGAGCCCGACGGGGAGAAGTATTTTCGGCGGGGCGACGGAAGCGCCGAACAGCCCCAGCACCGCGTTGAGGTTGCCCGCGAGAAAGCCCGTGTACTTGAACACGACGAGGATAAGGATATTCAGCACGAACGCCCAGGCATATATCCTGCCGCGCTTTGCCGCGTCCTCCCGCTTCGAGCCGAGAAGCCCGCCGAGATACGTCACGGCGATGCTCAGCGCGAGGACGATGAGGTATTTCACATCATAGCTGGCGTAGAATATCACGCTGGCGATGAGCAGCACGATATTCTGCCCGCGCGCCGTTCTCCCCGCAAGTACGTATGCAAGAAAGCACAGCGGCAGCAGCAGCGCCCAGAATTGTATACTGACAAAAGACATTTATCTTTTTCCTTCGTATTATTCGCTTACAGCAGCGTCACGCCCGCATTTTCGCAGGCGGCGGCGGTCTCGTCATCCCAGATGGAGGCCTGCACCTCGCCGATGTGCGCCTTGCCCAGCAGCAGCATGGAGATGCGCGACTGCCCGATGCCGCCGCCTATCGTGAGCGGCAGCTCGCCGTTCAAAAGCGCCCTGTGGTACAGCAGCGTGCGCCGCTCATCATGGTGGGAGAGCGTGAGCTGGCGGTCGAGCGCGGCGGGATCGACGCGGATGCCCATGGACGTCACCTCCATCGCGCAGCCGAGCCGGTCGCACCAGAAGAGAATATCGCCGTTGAGCGTCCAGTCGTCATAGTCCGGCGCGCGCCCGTCGTGCGGCTCGCCGGAGCGGAGCGCGCCGCCGATGCCGATGATGAACACCGTCTTGTGCTCTCTCGTGTATGCGTTCTCGCGCTGCTTGGGCGTAAGGTCGGGGTACATATCCTCAAGCTGCTGCGCCGTGACGAACGACACGCACCGCTCCAGCTTCGGCATAGACTGGAGCTGTGGGTATATCGCCTGCATGGTGTCCTGCGTGTCGCAGATGGCGGTGACGATGTCCAGCACCGTGGACTTGAGATAGTCTATATTCCGGTTTTCCGGAAGGATGACCTTCTCCCAGTCCCACTGATCGACATACACCGAGTGGAGATTGTCCAGCACGTCCTCGTCGCGGCGGATGGCGTCCATATCCGTGCACAGCCCGCGCCCTGGGTAGAAGCCGTAGCGCTTTAGCGCCACGCGCTTCCACTTGGCAAGAGACTGCACGACCTGCGCGGTCTTGTCGGAGCGGAGAATGTCGAACGACACGGGGCGCTCAACGCCGTTGAGATCGTCATTGAGACCGGAGTCCGCCTCCACGAACAGCGGCGCGGACACGCGGTAGAGGTTCAAAAGCGCGCATAGCCTGTCCTCAAAAAGGCGCTTGAGAAGCCCAATGGCTTTCTGCGTGTCATAGATGCTCAAAAGGCTTTTGTAGCCGTCGGGGATGATAGAATTCATTTAATTTTTTTAGGAAGCGCTGAAATAAACGGCTGTCAGCGTCTGACGCATTTAATCAGTGCTTCCCTTCCTCTCTTCCTCGCTCACAAGAGCGATAATTTGCTGATAGATCTTCTCCGCGCTGCGGCGGAAGTTCTTCTCGATGGTCTTTGCCTGCGCTTCGCTTGCGATGAGCAGGCGCATATCAATGATCTCCCCCTTGCCGTCGGACATTGCCAAGTGCGCCGTCAGCCCGCTGTCGGTCATGAAATGCTCCGTGACGATCATCGCGTCGCGGGCAAGGCGCTCCGCCACGGGGGCGAGCATACGCTCCGCCTTCAGGCGCACGGAGTAGGGCAGGCTGCTCTCCACGGTGTCGGCGTTGCGCGCGCCCTTCTCCGTGATGCGGTAGCCGCCGTCCGCCTCGTCGATGTGCCCCGTGGCAACAAGCTCCGCAAGGCAGTCGGAGTAGTCAAAGTACCCTACGCCCGCGTCGCACTGCGCGAGATCCAACAGCGTCTCCGGCTCGACAACGCCGGGAAGCCGGCGCAGAATGAAGAGGATGAGGATCTTTATATCCAGCTTTTCGTGTATCATTCCGTGGTGCGGCATATTGATTCTCCTCCCTTTTATATCCGAGGAATCTCTGAATAAACGGCTGTCAGCGTTTGACGCATTTATTCAGAGCTTCCTACCATCAGTTGACAAGGACACACACGGTTTTGCCGGGCAGAAATACGCTCATGCCGCCTCAAAGCCCTTGCCAATACACAAAGTATTCCCTGCGGGCTTTTCATTGCCTGAACGCATTTCTGCTCCGGCAAAGCTGCTCGCACCTGACAGCGATGTATTTTCGAGTGATTTTTGGCTTTTGAGACGCAGATGTGTCGTAACCCATCAAGGCGAAAAGGACAAAAAGAGCCGAAAAGACGTGCTGTCAGGCGTGTGTGCTCTCGTCAACTGGTGGTAATATCTTATTTTATTATAATCCGTCGTTTTTTTCAAGAGCGAAATAGCGCGGCGGCGCATACACTGTATTGAAGTTACTTATATGGTCTCTTCAAAGGAGGTATGTCTATGGCGGACAGAGTTGTGCCCGGACCTGTCGAGAGTTCGGCAAGCATCCGCGAAGCCGTTTGCATCAACACAAAAAAGATATTCGATAGCTGCCGCGACAAGGACTGCGTTGACGATCTGAGGGTGTACCCCACGGTCACGTCGCAGTCCTACATAGAAAACGCCCTGAGCATTCGCCCAAGGTCTGCGGAGCTCCTTTACGTAGATGTGAATGTCGAGCCCATCAGCTTCAACCGAGGATATTACACGGTCGATTGCACGTATTTTTACCGCGTCACCTGCGAGACCTTCCCCGCCGGACAGCAGTGCACGGGGCTGGCGGTGTTCGACAAGCGCGTGATGCTCTTCGGCAGCGAGGGCAGCGTGAAAACCTTCACGTCCGACGCCGCCGCGGCGCGGGCGGGCATAGACGATCTGCCCACGGCGGTGGTCAACTCCGTCGATCCCATCTGCCTGCACTGCAAGCTGGTGGACGCGGAGTGCCTCATCCCCACCGACATCGAGCAGCGCCGTATTCCGGATTTCATCACCTCCGCGTTCGCCGAGACGCTCGTCGTCAGCGACACGGCGCGCCGGTGGTTCGTGACCATCGGGCAGTTCAGCATCATCCGCCTTGAGCGCGACACCCAGCTTCTCATACCGGCGTATGACTACTGCATGCCCGACAAGGAGTGCCCGGGCGTTGCAAGCGACGAGGACCCGTGCATGCTTTTCAGCCGCATACGCTTCCCCGTGGAGGAGTTTTTCCCTCCCGACAGCGTGTGCGAGTGCTCCGACTACCGCACGATGGCGTCAAAGACAGGCAAGTAAGCGCGACAAGGCAAAAGCCGTATGCGGAAAAAGCATACGGCTTTTGTGCTGAAACGCTGGAAAAAGCGGAGCGCCGCGAGAAAATTTCGCGGCGCTCCGGTTTTGGGTTTTTGTGCAGAAAGACGGGGAAAAGAGCGGAAATTCATGAGTTTCGGGCGAATATTTTTCGCAGATGTGTATACATCTGCGAAAAATTTTTTGAAACTTGGATGAATAACGAGCCATATATTAGGCTGTGCAATTCAAGTTTTGTTCATTTTACCATAGCGTTTTTAAAATATCAATAACAATTTAAACAAATCAGGAAATTTTGCCGTGAATAATGAATAAAGAATATGTGCTTTTTTCGCAGATGTATACACATCTGCGAAAAATACCCACGGTATTACCCCCTCTTTCCTTGGGGATAATATAAAATTTTGACGAAAGGAGGAAAAACATGAAAGGAAAGAAACTGGTAATTGCAGTCATACTTGCGTTGATAGTATGTCTCGTACTTATCCCGACCTGTGCCTTTGCCGAGGGCGAGGGTGAGGACGGCGGCACGCTCCCGTCTGCCGAGCAGGGTGGACTGTCTGCACCGCATGAAAATCTGGGCGGGCAGCAGCTTGAGTCGCTTGAACAACCCCAGCAGCCCGAGCAGCCCATTCTGACCAAGTCCGGCGCTCCCGCAGAGGAAACTAAGGAGGGAGAAGTCGGCGAGGAGAAGACCCCCGCAGTCACCGCCAACGACGGCACTGGCTTTGGCAGCATTGCTGCCGCGCTGAACGGCAAAGACGCATCCGGCGAACAGGTTAACGAGGTCACGCTCCAGAAGAATATTGCAGAGAACGTTGTTATCCCGGAAGGCAGAACCATCATCATCAACCTCAACGGCAAAACGCTGACCAACAAGGATAACGGTGCAACCGTCGTCAACAACGGCGATCTCACGATCAACGGCGCTTCCGAGCCGGAGCTCAACAGCGGCGCAGTCGTGGGCAGCGGCGTCTCGGCGGTCAATAACTTCGGCACTGCCACGCTGAATATCGGAGCGTACACCTCGACAGGCGATGTTCCGACTATCTTCAACGGGAATGGCGCGACGATGGTCATCGGCGATGTTGAGAAGGTCACCGGCTCGTCTGAAGTTCCGGTTATCTACAATGCGGGCACGCTTGAGATCAGCGACCATCAGGGCGGCGTCTTTTCCAACAGCAGCACGGGGGCGGTGCTCTACAACGACGGCAGAGCGACCATCAATGCCGGTACGTTCACCACCGAGAGCGCCGATGGCAGCAATGCCCTTGTCGTGAACGGCGACGATCTCACCATATCCGGAGGCACGTTCAGTTCGCGCAACAAGCCCGTGCTCCTCAACACGGGGTTCGTGGATATAGGGGGCGCAGACGGCAAGTTGTTCAGCAACGAATCGGGAGCGTTGATTGCAAACGGCTACATCAGCAGCTCTACGCGGCCTAGTTCCGGCTGGATAACCATCAACAACGGCACGTTCAGAGCCGGCAGCGACGGTCACGGTATACTCTTCGGACAGACCGGCAACGAAAATGGCGGACAGATTGCAATGTTCTACGGCAATTTCAGTGGCAAGATCGACAAAACGTTTTTGAATTACACCGTCGGTATCGGCGGGATTTATAATGACGCAAGCGTTCTTGGTTTTGCGGGTGAGAACGCCCTCATTTTCGAGACCGGCGGGCTGTACTACGTCAACTTTGGCGCAGTTGGCTTTGACGTCAATCCGGATATTGTGAACGCTGCAATCAAGGGTCAACCCATCACCGTTCATTCGGTGCGCGAGAACTTTGACACCTACACTGACGTTCCCGCCGGTGCGGTGATAGTCAATGCCTGCGGACAGAGCGTCTTCGTCAACGGCGTTGAGGTCAAGAACGGCGAGACCTATACCGTTCCCGCCCCTGCCGCTGCCGAGGACAGCGCACCTGCGGCTGAGCCTGTGCAGCCCGCCGCAAAGGCGGACGACAAGCTCGTCGAGGCGAAGCGCGACAATTCCAGCGAGCAGGCGGCTGTGAAGCTCGAGGGCACGACCGCAAAGATTACCGTGAGCGACAGCAGCGGCAACGCGGTTGCCCCGCATGAGGTCACGATCAAGTCCGTCACCGCGCTCGAAAAGAGCGGCGCGACCGAGGCGTCCATCCAGCTTGACACCAATCTTGTCATTGACATTGACGTTGCGACCGTCAAGAACGCGAGCGCGTCCGACGTCGTGACCGTCACCCACGAGAACAATGTCATCACCGTGAAGAGCGGCGACAAGGACCTTGTCTCCGTCGATGTCAAGCCCCTGCTTGAGGATGCCGGTCAGCTCGTCACCGTCAAATACTCCGAGAGCTCGCTCAAGGTCGTCTACGGTGGTGAGGTCGTATTTGACGTTGATCTGAGCGACCTTGTGCTCTCCGGTGAAAAGCTCACCGTGAAGCTCGAAAACGGCGTGCTCAAGATCTATGACAGCAACGGCAAGCTTCTCAAGGAAGTTGAGAAGGCTTAAAACAGCATATCCCTGACAATTCTGATTTTCAATCAGATGGCGACAATCGGCGCGTCTCAGCGCCGTGGCGAAGCGCCGCGCTCAAGTTGAGCGCGGCGCTGTTTTTGCCTTTTGTGCTGTATCTTGTCCGTCAAGCGGTCTGCTCGAACTGGCTGTTATAGAGCTCGGCGTAGAAGCCGCCTCTTGCCATCAGCTCCTCGTGCGTGCCGCTCTCGACGACGTCGCCCTCGCGCATGACAAGGATGAGGTCGGCGTTTTTGACGGTGGAGAGGCGGTGGGCGATGACGAAGCTCGTCCTGCCCTGCATGAGCGCGTCCATGGCGCGCTGGGCTTGTCGAACTTAGCGTTCTGGTAGTCCTCGGCGTTGAAGGCGTGGACGACGTTTATGCCCGTGAGATTTTCGCGCGCTATGCGGTTGAGCTTATCCGTAAGGCGCTGCACGATGCGAAAGCGCGGCAGCACGACGAGCATGACGGCAAGGACGAGCGCACATATCATGACCACGAACCCCGCCGTGACCATGGACAGCTCCCAGCTCTTGCCGAGGATCTTTATGACCGCCCACACCGCCATTATCGGGGATTTTATCAGCATTTGCAGCCCCATTGCGACGATCATCTGCAATTGCGTGATGTCATTGGTGGTGCGGGTGATGAGACTGGGAACGGGGATCTGCCCCAGCTCGCGGTGCGAAAAGTCAATGACCTTGTCAAACACGCACTTTCGCACGGTGAAGCTGAAGCCGGCGGCGGTCCTTGCCGCGAGATATCCGCACCCGACGGACAGCACCGCGCTCGCCAGCGCACAGGCGAGCATCTCCCCGCCTATGCCCATTATCTCCGACGCGGCGCTGCCCTGCGTGTTGAGGAGCTTTGTCAGGCTCGTCATATAATCCGGCAGGGCAAGGTCAAAGTATATCTGCCCCAGGATGAGCAGCGCACACAGCGCCGCCATGACGACCTCACGGCGGCGCATATTCTTCAAGAGCTTCAGCATTTATCTCCGTCTCCGTCCCGTTCATGATTTGTTAATTTTATATAATTATACTGCGCGTTTTTTGTGAAATATACATACATTTTGTGAACGTATGGCATATTTGGCACAGGCTGTGCTATAATGCAGTCACTTCCTTTTTCGAGGTGCACAAAATGAAAAAAATCTCCGCACGTCTGTGGCTGACGCTGATAATCATCGGGCTTGTCGGTCAGTTCGCATGGACGATAGAGAATATGTACTTCAACGTATTTCTCTACAACACCATCTCCACCGACCCCGGCTATATCTCCGCGATGGTGGGGTGGAGCGCCGCCGCCGCGACGCTCACAACGCTTCTGATGGGCGCGCTCTCCGACCGCGTGGGCAAGCGCAAGCTGTTCATCTGCGCGGGGTACATGCTCTGGGGGCTGTCCACGGCGGCGTTCGGGCTGATCACCGTCGATAACGCCGCGAGGCTCTTCCCCGCGCAGGCTGTCGCCGCCGCCGCGACGATGGTGGTCATACTCGACTGCGTGATGACGTTTTTTGGCTCGACGGCGAACGACGCGGCGTTCAACGCCTACGTCACGGACGCGGTGGACAGCGAAAACCGAGGCAGGACGGAGTCCGTGCTCGCGGTGCTGCCGCTCGTGTCAATGCTCGTCATCTTCGGCGCGTTCGACGGCATGACCCAGCGCGGCGAGTGGCAGAAATTCTTTGCCGTTTTCGGCGCGCTCGTGACGGTCACGGGCATTGTCGGCATTTTCCTCATAAAAGAGCCGGCGCTTCAGCCCCGCCGCGAGCCGTATCTTAAAAACCTCGTTTACGGTCTGCGTCCGGACGTGGCGCGTGAAAACCCCGCGCTGTATCTCTCCTTCGCGGCGTTCTGCGTGTTCTCCGTGGCGGTGCAGGTGTTCTTCCCCTACCTTATTATCTATATCCAGAATTATCTCAAGATCGACGGCTACGCCGTCGTGCTGGGCGCGGTGCTGATAACCGCGTCCGCGGTGAGCGTAGCGTTCGGCAAGGTCATTGACCGCGTGGGCAAGCTGCGCTTCGTGCTGCCCGCGGCGGGCGTGATGCTCGCGGGGCTTGTCGGGATGTTCTTCGTGCGCGGTATGCTCGGCGTTATTGCCGCGGGCTGCGTGATGATGAGCGGGTATATGCTCGTGACGGCGGCGCTCTCCGGCGTGATACGCGACAACACGCCGCGCGGCAAGGTCGGGCATTTTCAGGGCATACGGATGATATTCGGCGTGCTGCTGCCGATGATCATCGGTCCTGCGATAGGCGCGGCGGTCATACGCGGCTCGGACAGCACGTATGTTGAGCTGGGCGTTGTGAAGACCGTGCCCACGCCCGGCATCTTCCTTGCCGCGGCGGCGGTGCTGGCGCTGATCGTTCCGTTCGTGGCGGCGCTGAAAAAGCGCGGCGGAAAGGAGGCTGACGCAAGATGACGCTGCTGACCCGCTGGGGCAGGGCGCTCGACGCGAGCGCCGTTCTGCCGGAATACCCGCGCCCGCAGCTCGTGCGAGAGAGCTATATAAACCTCAACGGCTATTGGGCTTGCGCCGTCACGCACGGCGAGGACGAGCCGCGCGTGTATGACGGGAGAATCCTCGTCCCCTTCTCGCCGGAAGCGCCGCTTTCCGGCGTGGGGCGGGCGCTCATGCCCGACGAGACGCTGTGGTATCGCCGCGCGATACCCGCCGAAAGGCGCGAGGGAGCGCGGCTGCTGCTGCACTTCGGCGCGGTGGATCAGGAGGCGGAGGTTTACATAAATTCCGCTCTTTCCGCCTCTCATCGCGGTGGTTACACGGCGTTTACGGTTGACATAACCTATTATATCTCTGACGGGGAGAATATTCTGACCGTGCGCGTCAAGGACGCGACGGACACGAACGAGTACACGCGCGGCAAGCAGCGCACAAAACGCGGCGGCATATGGTACACCCCGCAGAGCGGCATATGGCAGACAGTGTGGATGGAGTATGTGCCGGAGGAATACATCGCGGCGCTGCGGATAACGCCGGACACGGCGGCGGGGTGCGTGCATATCGAGGTGCAGTCGGCTTCCGACGCGCCGTGCGCCGTCGTTTTCGCGGGGCGGCGGCACGAGGGCAGGACGAACGCGGAAATTACCGTGCCGGTCGAGTCGCCCGTGCTCTGGTCGCCGGAGAACCCGAAGCTCTACGATTTCTCGGCTGAGCTGGGGGAAGACCGGGTGGAGAGCTATTTTGCGCTGCGCTCCGTCGCCGCAGGGCGCGACGCGCAGGGCAGACCCTGCCTCATGCTCAACGGCAAGCCGTATTTTCACTCCGGCGTGCTCGATCAGGGCTACTGGCCGGACGGGCTGTACACCGCGCCGAGCGATGAGGCGATGGTGTACGACATCCGGCTCATGCGCGACATGGGCTTCAATATGCTCAGAAAGCATATAAAAATAGAGCCCATGCGCTGGTACTACCACTGCGACAGACTCGGTATGCTGGTGTGGCAGGACATGATAAACGGCGGCGGGGAGTATGACCTTTTCACGATCTCCGCCCCGCTCGTCACGCGCCGCCATAGGCGCGACAATGATTACAGGCGCTTCGCCCGCACCGACGAGGACGGGCGCGCGCAGTATTACGAGGAGCTTGACGCGATGCTGCGGCAGCTTTACTCCTGCCCGTGCATCGTGATGTGGGTGCCGTTCAACGAGGGCTGGGGGCAGTTCGACGCCGCTGAGGCTGTGCGGCGCATACGCGCCGCCGACAAAACGCGCACCATCGACCACGCCAGCGGCTGGCACGATCAGGGCATATCCGACGTGAAGAGCCTGCACGTGTACTTCTACCCCTACCGCTTCGCGCCGGACAGGCGCGGGCGCGCGGTGGTGCTGTCGGAATTCGGCGGGTACAAGCTGCCGATTGCGGGACACACGTGGAACAACGCGAGCTTCGGCTATCGCGGGTACAAAACGCGCGAGGCGCTTGGCGCGGCATACGCGCGGCTCTACGCGCGCGAGATCATCCCCGCGCGCGAAGGGGGGCTCGCGGCGAGCGTTTACACCCAGCTCAGCGACGTGGAGGACGAGGTCAACGGCTTTGTCACCTATGACCGCGAGTGCGTAAAGCTCGATGCTGCCGCCGTTCGCGCGATAAACGAGCGACTGATCCGCCGCGAGGACTGAGCGCACATCTTTTGCCGTGAGGGCACATATATTTGTCTTGCGCACACGGTGCGGGCATGGTATAATTAAGCATACTTATAATAATGCTCCGCCGTGTGCGACGAGCATGAAAGAGAGGGAAAATGAAAGCCTTGAAAATCGCGCTGCTGTGCGTTCTCGCGCTCGCCGTGCTCGCCCTCGCGGTGTTTACGGCGGTGTATTTCACCCGCATCCGGTCTATGAGCTCCATCGAAAAGCTCACGGATTACGACGAGTATAACCTCTATCGCATGGACGTAAAATACGATTACCGCGTTGACGACGTGATCGCCGCCGGCATCACCGACACGCAGAGCTTCATCAACGCCGTGCTCGCCGATGCGCTGCCGCTGCTGCCGGTGCACATTGACGCGCCGGACTTTGCCTGCAGCGCGTTCACCATGGTCACGCCCGACGGGCGCACGCTCATGGGGCGCAACTACGACTTCAAGAACAACACCTCCGCGCTGCTCGTCTACTGTGCGCCGAAGGGCGGATACCGCTCCGTGGCGACCGCCGCGCTGGACAATGTCGGCGCGAACGACGCGACCGGCAGCCTCGCCGCAAGGATGGCGTGTCTTGCCGCGCCCTATATGTGCCTTGACGGCATGAACGAGAAGGGCTTGTCCATCGCGGTGCTGACGCTCGACAGCGAGCCGACGGATCAGCGCACGGGGAAGGACGTTATCGCCACGACCCTTGCCATCCGCCTCGTGCTCGACCGCGCGGCGACGACCGAGGAGGCCGTCGCGCTGCTGGAGCGCTATGATATGTACGCCTCCTCCGGACGCGACTATCACTTCTACATAACCGACGCCTCCGGCGACGGGCGCGTTGTGGAGTACGACTGCGACAGCCCCGCGCGCACTCTCACGGCAACGCCGTCCGACGCGGTGACGAACTTCTTCGTGATGTACATCGACAATGTCCTGCCGAACCAGAAAAACGGCGTGTACGGGCACGGGCGCGAGCGCTACGACGCCATACTCGACGTTATGAGCGCCAACGAGAACGCGCTGGACGAGGACGCGGCGTGGGAGGCGCTCATCGCTGCCGCGCAAGCGCCGAAGGAGGGCGACGTGACGAGCAACACCCAGTGGTCGATAGTCTATGACGACGATGAGCTCACCGCGCAGATCGCCATCCGCCGCGACTTTGACAACATCATCGGCTACGCCCTTGACAGCAGAGACATCACTCGCTGAAAAAGACATAAGACGCACAGCGCGCGGGGATTGCCCCGCGCGCTGTGCGCCGTGTCACTAAGTATTCACTATCCGATAACGCGCTTTTCGAGCGCGTCCACGTCCGCGAGGAAGAGCGCCGCCTCTGCGTCGGACGGGATGAGAAAGCCCGTGCGCGGCGAGACGGTGAAGCTGTCCACCGCAGGACCGTCCATCAGGCAGGAGCGCTTGAACTGCTGGCTGAAATAGCGGCGGCAGTAGCTTTTGAGCCAGCGGACAAGCTCCTCGTCCGTGAAATCCGCTCCGTAGGCTATCTTCGCCAGACGAAACGCCTTGGACGGGGTGAAGCCACAGAGCATTATCTTGTGCGTGAAGAAGTCCTGCAGGGAGTACGAGCCGACGGAGTCCTCGCTCTTCTGCACGATCCGGTCGTCGTGGATGGGCAGCAGCTCCGGCGTGACCGGACAGTCCAGCACATCCCACAGCGCCGCCGCGAGCACGGCGTTGTCCGTGGTTTGGGCGATATAGCGGACGTTCGCGCGCACCTGCGTCTTGGTGAGCCCGAGATTCACGTCGTAGTTGCTGATATGGTCGCCGTTGAAGGTGCACCAGCCGTCCACAAACTCGCTGAGATCCTCCGTGCCGACGTCAAGCCCGTTGACCTTGTTGGCGATGTCGAGCAGCACCTGTGTGCGCTCGCGCGCCTGCGCGTTCTCAAACGCGACGGAGTAATCGTCGTGCGCGTGCCCGATGTCGTCAAAGTGCTGACGGACGGACTTGCCGATGTCGATAACGCGCACCTCCGCGCCGAGCTGCTCGGCAACGATCACGGCGTTGGACTTCGTGCGCGACGACGTGCCGAAGCACGGCATCGTGCAGGCGATGACGTTCGTCGAGGGAAGCCCCATGCGCTTGACCGCCATCGCGCTCACCATCACCGCGAGCGTGGAGTCCACCCCGCCGGAAATGCCGACGACGCAGTGGTCAAGCTGCGCATACTCCATGCGCTTGACAAGTCCGGACACCTGAATGTCCAGCACGCGCTCGCAGTATTCCGGCACATCCTCCGGACGCGCCGGAAGATGCGGGTGCTTGGCGTAGGCGCGTGTGAGCGCCGTGTCCGTCAGCGCGCCGCCCCACGTGGCAGCGCACATATCCTCGTCCGGCTCGTCAAAGCCGCCGAGACGGCGGCGGAGATTGAGAAGATAGTCCACGTCTATCTCCGTGACCGCCGCGCTGTCGGCGCGCTCATCCTCGGCGAGGATGACGCCGCCCTCCGCGGCAAGGCAGAGACCGGAATAGACGTTGTCCGTGGTGCTCTCGCCCTTGCCGGGCGCGGCGAGCACCACGCCGCACGCGAGGTGCTTGGACTGATACCGCGCGGCGAGGCGCGCATCGTCCGTGGAGGCAGCAGTGGCGGGGAAGGACGCCATCTGCGCGATGACCGTCGCGCCCGCGGCGGCGTAGTATTCCGCCGGAGAGCAGACCGCGCCGACGTCCGCGCCGAGCTCCACCGCGACGGAGAGCCCGCGCAGCTTTTCATGCGTGAAGAGGACGTTTACGGCAAGCTCCGTCTCCAGCGCGCCGACACGCACGGTATCGAGCGCGCCGGTATACGCGGCAAAGCGGCTGCCCGCGACGTTCTCACGCGGCACGAGGGCGAGCACCGCGCCGGAGTACACGGCGGCGGCGCAGCTCAAAAGCCGGCTTCCGTAGGCATACGGCAGCCCCACGAAAACGAGCATATCCAGCCCCTCGGACGCCTTCACGACCTCCTCCAGCGCAGCCGCCGCCCCGTCGAGCAGCACCCTGTGCCCCACGAGGTCATAGCATGAGCAGCCCGTGAGCGTAAGCTCCGGAAAGACGAGCACTTTCACGCCCTTCTCGTTCGCCGCTCTCATGCGCTCGATAACGCGCGCGGCGTTATGGTGCGCATCCGCGACCTTTATGACCGGGGAGACCGCCGCGACCTTAACAAATCCGTCTTTCATTGTCTGTTCCAGCCTCTATTCTCTGTAAAATCTCTATAAATCTCTGTAAATCAAAACTTTATCCGCTCGGAAATATAGTCCTTCACCTCGGAGATGGGGATGCGCACCTGCGTCATGCTGTCGCGCTCGCGCACGGTGACGCAGTGATCCGCCTCGTCCGTCTCCGTGCCGACGGTGTTGAAGTCAAACGTGATGCAGTAGGGCGTGCCGATCTCGTCCTCGCGGCGGTAGCGCTTGCCGATGGAGCCCGTCTCGTCATAGTCGCACATGAACTCGCGGCTCAGCTCCTGATAGAGCTCGAGCGCGGGGGCGGTGAGTATCTCCTTCTTGCTGAGCGGGAGGATGGCGCACTTGAACGGGGCGAGCGCGGGGTGCAGATGCAGCACCGTGCGCACATCGTCGTTGCCCTTCTTGTCCTGCCCGACGACCTCCTCGTCGTAAGCGTCGCACAGCACGCTCAGCACGGTGCGCTCAACGCCGAGAGACGGCTCGATGACGTAGGGGATGTAGTGCTCGTTCTTCTCCTGATCGTAATAGGTCAGATCCTGTCCGGAGACGCTCTGGTGCTGGGTGAGGTCATAGTCCGTGCGGTCGGCAACGCCCCACAGCTCGCCCCAGCCGAACGGGAAGAGAAATTCAAAGTCCGTTGTCGCCTTGGAGTAGAAGCACAGCTCCTCCGGGTCATGGTCGCGCAGGCGGAGGTTCTCGTCCCTGAGACCGATGGACAGCAGGAAGCTGTGGCAGAACGTGCGCCAGTAGTCGAACCACTCAAGGTCCGTGCCCGGCTCGCAGAAGAACTCAAGCTCCATCTGCTCGAACTCGCGCACGCGGAAGATGAAGTTGCCCGGGGTTATCTCGTTGCGGAAGGACTTGCCTATCTGCCCGATGCCGAACGGCAGCTTGCGGCGTGTGGTGCGCTGGACGTTGACGAAGTTGGTGAAGATGCCCTGCGCGGTCTCCGGACGGAGGTAGACGGTGTTCTTCGCGTCCTCGGTCACGCCCTGGAACGTCTTGAACATGAGGTTGAACTGACGGATATCGGTGAAGTTATGCTTGCCGCAGGTGGGGCAGGGTATATCATGCTCCTCGACGAAATCCTTCATCTCGCTCTGGGAGAAGGCGTCCACGGGCTTGGGCAGCGCAAAGCCTGTCTCGGCGACCCAGTCCTCAATGAGCTTGTCCGCGCGGAAGCGCTCGTGACACTCTCGGCAGTCCATCAGCGGGTCGGAAAAGCCGCTGAGGTGTCCGGAGGCGACCCATGTCTGCGGGTTCATGAGGATCGCCGCGTCCAGACCGACGTTGTAGCGGTTCTCCTGCACGAACTTCTTCCACCACGCGCGCTTGACGTTGTTTTTCAGCTCAACGCCGAGCGGACCGTAGTCCCATGTGTTCGCAAGCCCGCCGTATATCTCGCTTCCGGCGAAGATGAAGCCGCGGTTTTTGCACAGCGCCACGATCTTGTCCATTGTCTTGTCGGTGTTTTTCATATTACATTCCTTTCCTGCGGCTGGCTGCCGCAGAGATATATTTTCTGTTGTCTCCAACAACGTGTTAGTATAACAGATTTAACCGCATATATCAACGATTATTACATATTTAACAGGCGCGGGTGTAGCTTTTTGACGCGAGGGGTGGTATAATGGCGCATATTCATTTGAAACGGATGTGATGACCATAGCTGCACCGCAGACGACCGCCGCAGTACGTCCGGCAAAGGTCAAGAATTACTCTTTGAGCCTGATGCGCCTTCTCGCCATGCTGTCGCTGACGACCTGCCATATGTTCCAGCAGGCGGGGCATGAGATAACCGCGAACCTCCTCTCCACCGCCGTGCAGATCTTCCTTATGCTCAGCGGCTATCTTTACGCGCATAAGGAGTTTACCGACCCTGCCGCGCGCGTCAGCTTCGTGCTGAAAAACGCGGTGAAGATCCTGCTGGACTTTTATCTGTGCGTTTTCCTGCTCATTCTGCCGGTGTACTATTTCAAAGCGCCGGAATACCTCACGGGGTCAAACATATACCGGCTGCTGCTCGGGCACAGCGGCTGGTACGGCGTGCACCACCTGTGGTACATCTCAAGCTGTCTGCTGTGCTACATGGTGACGCCCATGCTCTTCGACCTCAAGCTCTACTTCCGCGCGAAAAGCTGCACGCTGGCGGGCGTGATACTGCTCATCACGGCGATGGAGGTGCTGCTGAAATCGTTCGAGTCGTATTTTCAGGCGTACTGGCTGAGCTGCTACGTGATAGGGTACTTTGTGGCGGACATAAAGGACGATATGCCGAAGCTGCGGCGGCTGTGGTTCGCCGCGCTGGCGTTGGGCGTGGGGCTGACCGCGCTGACGTACTGGTACAAGTTCTATTACTATGACAGCGTGCTGGGGCGGGTGTCGATGCCGATGTACTACGGCTTCCGCTTCCTCTTCGAGTACGGCGTGGTGCTGTTCGGGCTGGGCGTGTTTCTGACGCTGCTGGTAACGACGCGGGGCATAAGCTGGCCGGCTCGGGCGCGGCGGATGTTTGACACGACGGATACGCTGTCTTACGACGTGTATCTTGTGCACATGATCTTCGTGGAGGGCTGCCTGACCGTGATAGGCAGACTGGGCAATATCTGGCTGGAGGCGGCGATAACGCTGACGGAGGTCTTCGCCGCGGCGTGGGTGCTCCACCTGATAAGCGGCAAACTCAAGCCGCTCGTGAACAGGCTGTGCGACAAGCTGTAATTATCACAATAGTATGATATGCAAAAAAGAGTGCCCAGCGCGGCGCTCTTTTTTTGCATATTTGCGTGAAACAAAACGGATAATAACAGCGTCTATACAACGCATCACAGGAGGCGCAGAGAGATGAGAATGCTTCTTGACAAAATACGGCACAGCAGCACCGCGGACGCGGCGTTCGTCGCCGTTGCGACCGCCGTTTTCATATTCGCGGCGGGTATATTCTTCATGACGGACGATCGGCACGTGCGCTTTTACTTCAGCGGCGGGCAGGAGGTCAACGTGGAATACGGCGCGGTCTTTGCCGACCCCGGCGCGAGCGCCGCCGCCGTGGGCGCGTTCAGCCTGTCGCGCCCGCTGAACGTGGCGTGTCAGGGGCGGGTGGACACCTCGCGCCTCGGCAGCTATCGGCTGATATACAGGGCGCGGTACAAATTCCGCGACTACACGGCGGAGCGCGTGGTGAACGTGGTGGACACGACGCCGCCGGAGATAACGCTGCTGACGAAGCCCGACTACGCGCAGAGCTGGCTGGACGGCTACACGGAGGAGGGCTACACCGCCTATGACGCGCACGACGGCGATCTGACCGGCGCGGTCACGGTGAGAGCGCGCGGTGAGGATATAGTCTACACCGCCACGGACGCGGCGGGCAACCGCGCGGAGGCGGTGCGCCATCCGGATTATTCCGTTGGTCGTCCGGTGCTCACGCTCAACGGCGGCGAGAACGTAACAATAAGCGCGCGGCTGCACTACGCCGACCCCGGCGTGACGGCGCGCGACGCGCAGGGCAACGACCTCGGCGCATATGTGAGCGTGAGCGGCACGCTCACGCCCGACCGCCCCGGCGAGTACACGCTCGTCTACTCCGTGGCGAACGCCGCAGGCGAGAGCGTGACTGCCGAGCGGCACGTGACCGTGAGCGGGCAGGCGCTGCCCGCGAGCGCCGCGCCGGAGGGCAAGGTGATTTACCTCACGTTCGACGACGGACCCGGACCGTACACGGACGAGCTTCTGGACGTGCTGGATCGCTACGGCGCGAAGGCGACGTTCTTCGTCACGGGTAACCGCGAAAAGTACAGGGGCGCGATAACGCGCGCCTACAACGCCGGTCACTCCATCGGCGTACACAGCTATACGCACGATTACGGCACGATATACGCCGGAGAGGAGGCGTTCTTCGATGATTTCACCCGCACGGAGGACATGATATACGAGCTCACCGGCAGCTACACCCAGCTCTGCCGCTTTCCCGGCGGAAGCTCGAACACCGTCAGCCGCTTCAACCGCGGGATAATGACGCGCCTTGCCGGAGAGCTTGGCGAGATGAGCTATCGCTACTTCGACTGGGACGTGTGCAGCGGCGACGCGGGCGAGACCACCGACACCGACGCCGTCGCGGCGAACATCATCTCCGGCTGCAAGGGGCGCGACTGCGCCGTCGTGCTGCAGCACGACATCAAGGCGTTCAGCGTCGCCGCGGTGGAGCAGGTGCTGCAATGGGGGCTTGAAAACGGCTACACCTTCCGTGCGCTCGATCTCAGCTCCCCCGCCGCACATCACAACATCGCAAATTGACAGAAAGCCGCCTCCGAAAGCGAGGCGGCTTTTATCGCGCAAAACACCCCCGAAGGCAAGCCTTCGGGGGTGCGCCCCGCAAATGCCGTGCCGACCCGATTATAACCTGCACGAAAGGGCAGGTGGGTCGCCTAAGTTCTGTTTCGCTGCTTCCAACGTCCGGCTCGCGCCGGGAGGCCTGCAATCCGCAGATTCAAGTCGGCATCCCTTATTAGAGATGTGGGTTTAATGGGTCGTGAAGCTCTGAAAGAGCAGCACGCACACAGCAGGAACCTATTTTAATATATGGCGGGCGCAAGCGCCGCACTCCTGCTCCTTTGCGGGCATACTAAGCTATATGCCGCGCGGGCGGAACTTATTCCCCGTCCTCGTCGTCAAAGAGGAGAACCATGAAATGCTCGTACACATCGTTGAGCTCGTCCTCGTCGTCGATGGACTCATAAAGCTCCTCGCCGCTCTCGTCGAGCTGCGAGCGCAGGATTATCATGCCGTAGTCCGGATCGTCCTCCGCCATGTCTGCCGGCAGGAACGCCGTATAGGTATTGCCGTTATAGTCCATGACGTCGAGCACCTCAAGCTCAAACTCCTGACCGTCATCGTCCACTATGGTGACGAAATCGCTTCCGAATTCCTCGCTCATATCTTACCTCCAGCTTGTTGTAACACTATTTTACCCCATTGCCGCAGATAAATCAATAGCGAATTATAACTCTGTTTGCAGCCTCGTCACGAGCCCAGATCCTCCAGCAGCTCCAGCAGCTCCTGCCGGTCGGCGACAGGGATGCCGCGCTCGATCATGGCTCTGTCCGCCGAGCGCAGCGAAGCCACCTCTATCGCCGTCACCGACTCCGGCGCGCGGCTGCGCGACGCGGCGTACACCGCGACAAAGCCGTCGCAGCTCTTGAGAAAAAACTGCGCCGCCTCCTCGCGGGCGGAATAGCGCGCGTATATCTCCGCAGGGAGCGTATCGCGCGCGGCGGGGTGCAGGCTCTTCACCGCGCCCAGCCCCGTATACACCGCCGCCGTTCCCAGCAGCACCAAAAGCGCCGCCCTCAGTCTCAGCTTCATGGTTCACGCCCCTCAGTCGAAAAAGTACAGGTATAATTATTTCTCAAATCTGGGAAAATATACGTGTTTGTACCTTCCTCCTCCAATCGCGCGAAAAATTCACATTTCCTCTACCGTTCGTTGACAAGGTGTGATATAATACTGGTTTAGTATAATACCCATTTCGCGCGGCGCAGGCACGCGCGCGGTACATATGTCCCTCACAAGGAGGTGTCCGCCGGACAATGAACAACAACGATTCCAGAAAAAACGGCACCGGCCGTCTGAACGCCGCCGACGCCGATATGCGCACCGGCAGCGGCAGCGCCGACAATAATACCACCGGCGACGCCGCGCGCGAGGGCAGACCGCGCCGCAAGCCGCGCTTCATGCTGCGCGCCGCCGACGTCACGGTGGAGCTTGTCAGCTCCGTGCTCAGCGGCGTTTTCAAGGTGTTCGGCACGCTTCTGCTCATTCTTGCGATAACGGGGATGCTGTTCGCGTGCGTGTTCGCGTATTATGTCAAGACCTGCCTGACCCCGAATCTCGACATCTCGCTCGAGGACTACAAGCTCAACCAGTCCAGCACCATCTACTATCAGGACGCGGCAGGCGAATGGCGGCAGCTCAGCACGCTGTCCGGACGGCAGAAACGTATCTGGGTCGATTACAGCGACATTCCCTGGTACATGGAAAAAGCCGCCGTCGCCATAGAGGACAAGCGCTTTTACGACCACAAGGGCGTTGACTGGTACCGCACCTCCGGCGCGTTCGTGAAGATGTTCGCCACCATGCAGAACAGCTACGGCGGCTCGACCATCACCCAGCAGCTCATCAAAAACCTCACCGGTCAGGATCAGGTCACGGTGCAGCGCAAGCTCACGGAGATCTTCGGCGCGCTGGAGCTTGAAAAGCGCTACGACAAGCAGGAGATCATGGAGTGGTACCTCAACGCCGTGTACTTCGGCGAGGGCTGCTACGGCGTGCAGACCGCCGCGCAGACCTACTTCGGCAAGAACGTGAAGGATCTTTCGCTTGCCGAGTGCGCCTCGATAATCGGGATAACGAACAAGCCCACCTACTATGACCCCTTCTACAACGAGCAGAACAACAAGGAGCGTCAGGAGACCATTCTGCGCGAGATGTACGAGCAGGGCTACATCGACTATCAGATGTATAAGGACGCCGTGGCGGAGGAGCTTGTGTTCATCCACAGCGCCGAGGAGGAGACGACACAGCGCATATACAGCTACTATGAGGAAGTCGTCATCAACGACGTCATCAACGACCTTATGGAGCGCAAGGGCATCAGCTTCGAGACAGCGCAGCGTCTCGTCTACAACGGCGGGTACAAGATATACTCCTGTCTCGACGTGAGCGTGCAGACCGCGATAGACGCGGTGTACACCGACCTCACCGCCATACCCCGCGCGGGCGGCGACCAGCAGCTTCAAAGCGCGATCGTCGTGATGAACCCCTATGACGGGCGCATACTCGGACTCACCGGCGGCGTGGGGCTGAAGGACAGGAACTTCCCGCTCAACCGCGCCACGGGCACGTACCGCTCCCCCGGCTCGTCGATAAAGCCGCTCGCGTCCTACGGTCCGGCGGTGGACACGGGGCTGATAACGCCGACCACGCTTGTCAACGACCAGGCGGGGCTGCACCTGAGCGGCACGGACTGGTATCCCGCGAACGACAGCAACGTATACTACGGCGTGGTGACGATATATCAGGCGCTGCAATACTCGCTCAACACCGTCGCGGCGCAGATCGTGGACAAGCTCGGCCCGCAGACCTCATATAATTACATGACGACGAAGCTCGGCTTTACGAGCCTTGTCCCCGCCGACGCGAACTACGCCCCCATGGCGCTCGGTCAGCTCACCAACGGCGTGACCGTGCGCGAAATGGCGCAGGCTTACTGCGCGTTCGTCAACGACGGCATATTCACCTACGGGCGCACCTACTCGCTCGTGACGGACTTTGACGGCAACACCGTCATCGACAATTCACCCCGCACCATCTCCGCGTTCAAGCCCAACACCGCCTATACCATGACCTACATGATGCAAAACGCCGTTGAAAGCGGCACGGGCAAGGAGGCGCGGCTGTACAGCGTTCCCGTGGCAGGCAAGACCGGCACGTCCGGCGACTATAAGGATCGCTGGTTCTGCGGCGTTACGCCGTACTATGTCGCGGCGGTGTGGACGGGCTTTGACACGCCCGCGACCATCAACGTCTCCGGAAACCCTGCGGCGCAGCTCTGGCGCAAGGTGATGCAGCCGCTGCACGACGGGCTTGAATACAAGGCGTTCACCTATCCGTACATCGGCGAGAATACCGGCATATTCGGCATACAGGACACCGTCTACCCCAGCAACGACTTTGACGACAACGCCACGACCGGCTGGGGCGCGAACGGCAACGCCGCCGATGACCCCTGGGGCAGCGGCAGCACATGGGGCGGCACGGGCACGAACGACCCGTGGGGCAACAGCTCCGGCTGGGGCGGCAACGACTGGGGCAGCACCGGAGGAACGCAGTTCCTCGGCTGACGCATCCCCTGACCAAGATTTGCTTGTTGACAATTTTGATGCATTGTGTTACATTTTAGTTACATTACTGGAGGTTCTATTTATGGCAAAGACACTGGAGTATAAGGGTCATCCTCTCCAGAGGAAAGACAACATCATCTATTACGGCAGCTTCGCGGACAAGTACATCGTCATGATACAGATACTTGACACGAAGAAGGTCAACGACCTTGACGTTGCAACCAAGGTCTCCGTCCAGCTCCAGCTCACCGATCCCTCCATCAAGTCGAGGGACAGGATCGTGAAGAGAAGCGAGAAGGACAGCCTCTACCTCGCAATAGATGTCGCCGCCGTGTGGCTTGAGCGCGCACTTTCCTCCAGATAAGTAACCGCTGATTAAATACGTCAGATGGCTGGGCGAGAAATAGTGTGATGAATCACACTATTTCATCAAATGCCGTCAGGCTCGCCGCTTGCGCGGCAACCGCCTGACATGGCGAATAATTTATTCGTCTGATAAAATGAGCTTTTTGCAGGAATACTTTGTGTATTTCAAAAAAAGCTCATGAAATCAGACGGGAAATTATCCGTTCAGACGCTGACAGCTATTTATTCAGCGGTTACATAAGGACAGCACAGGGTAAAACGCTTGCGCACGTCCTAAAAAAGATAAAGGATCTGTATAGTATGCGCAAAAAATTCTTGAGGACGTTTATTGCCTCGGCGGTCATCGCGTCATTTCTCGTCGTTCCCGCGTATGCGGAAACGGCGGTCGTCACGGGGCACCGCGTCAACGTCCGTTCAGGACCGGGCACGGGCTACTATGTTATCGCCACGCTCGATCGCAACACCCCCGTCACGGTCACCGACCGCTCCAACGGGTCTTGGTACGCCGTCTCCGTCGGCGGGCAGAACGGCTTTGTCGCCGCGTCGTATCTCAGTCTTGATGAGAGCAGCGCCGCGACAGTGCCGGTCTTTACCCCCGCCCCCTCCGGCTCCGGCAGCTCAAGCGGGTACATAAACGCCATGTATGTGCGCTTCCGCTCCGGTCCGGGCTCGGAATACTCCGTGCTGGGTGAGTACAACCGCGGCAAGGAGGTCCTGCCCATAGGCTCAGGCGACGGGTGGACCGCCTGCATCATCGACGGACAGCTCGGCTACGTGTACACGCAGTATGTGACGCAGGGCACTGCCGCCGCGGGCAGCTCGGTCATCCGCCCCGACTTCACGCCGGACGCGCCGACAGCCGCCGCGCTGCCGCAGCCGAATGAGGCGACTGCCGCGCCCGCTGCCACCCCCACGCCGGAGGCGACAACCGCGCCGACAGCCGCGCCCGTGCCCTCTCCCGAGCAGACGGCAGCGCCCGTGCCGTCGCCGAGCTCCGCGCCCACGCCCACACCTGCACCGACGGAAACGCCCGCTTTCGCGCAGACTCCTGCGAGCACCGGCGCGAGCGGCTACATCAACGGCACATATGTGCGTCTGCGCTCGGGTCCCGGCACGAACCACACCATTCTCGGCACTTTCCACACCGGCAAGGCGCTCACGATGACCGCCGATGCGGGCAACGGCTGGTATCAGTGCGTCATTGACGGCATCGTCGGGTACGTCTACGCAAGCTACGTCATGCTCGTTGACAACGCGAGCTACGGCGGGCTGACCGTCGGCGGGCAGGACGACGCCGCGCAGAAGCCGGAGTCCTCCGGCAGCGCCGCATCCCAGCCCACCCCCGCGCCGTCCGAAACGCCCGCGCAGACCATTGACCGGCACAGCGACGCCTACATCACGGGCAACAACGTCCGCTTCCGCTCCGCGCCGTCCATGACCGCCGCCATCCTCGGCGAGTTCTTCTACGGCAACCGCGTCAGTCTCGTCGTCTCCCATGACGGCTGGGCGCAGGTCGTGGCGGAAAACGGTCAGATAGGCTACGTCTCGTCCAAGTACGTCAAGGAGGGCAGCTATTCCGTCGGCGGCGACAGCGGCGCTTCCACCGACGGCGGCGTCTCCGCCCCCGCATCGGGCAGCTCCGCCACGGGGCAGCAGGTCGCCGGCTATGCCTGCCAGTTCGTCGGCTCGCGCTACATCTGGGGCGGCGCGGCGCCCGACGGGTTCGACTGCTCCGGACTTGTGTACTATGTGTACAAGCAGTTCGGCTATACGCTCAACCGCGTCGCCGCCGATCAGGCGTCGAACGGCCGCCATGTCGAGCCGTCCGAGATCCAGCCGGGCGATCTGCTCTGCTTCTATTCCGGCAGCAGCTATATCGGGCATGTCGGTATCTACATCGGCAACGGGCAGTTCGTCCACGCTTCAAACTCGACCACCGGCGTAATAATCTCCGATCTCGCCGGATACTACGTCTCCCGCGGCTATGAGGCGAGGCGCATAATCGGATAAACCGCAAATATTTATTCAGCGGTTACAAAAGCACAGCCCGGGCATCGAAAGATGTCCGGGCGTTTTGCCGTCACGCTAGCTTTATAACGCTGAGCGTGCTGTTCTGGTAGGTGTCGGTGCTGCCGGTGTTGTTGCGCACGGTGAGCGTACCCGCCGCCGTGGGCGTGACGATCGCCGTAAGGGCGATGCGGTCAGCTCCGGCGGCGGTCAGGGTCTTTGCCGTCGCGGCATAGGGCAGCGCCGTGCCGTCAAGCGCGAGCGCCGCGCCGAGCGTTCCCTCCCCCGTTACCGCGGCGTCCGTCACGAACGTCACGAGGTATTGCCCCGGCGCGAGCGTAACGCCCGTCGTTCCGGACGCGGCGATGCTGCCGGCGGAGTTAATGACGTTCGTGCCGAGCGCGAGATCCGCGCCGTTGGCGACGCTTTGCTGCGCCGTATTGTAGAGCATCGCGTTCTCGTTCGTCGCCGCCGTGCCCGCAGGTCCCTGCGGACCTGCCGCGCCTGTCGCGCCCGCCGCGCCTGTCGCGCCTGTCGCACCCGTCGCGCCCTGCGGACCTGCCGGTCCCTGTGGACCTTGCGGACCCTGTATGCCCTGCGGTCCCTGTGGACCTGCCGGTCCTTGCAGCCCCATCGGTCCCGCCGGTCCCACGTTGCTGCCGCAGCCGCAGCACCCGCAGCTTCCGTTGCAGCCATTGGTGTATATCTTCGTCGAATAGCTGTCGTTTTCCGCCATAGTCGTCCTCCGAAGCTTGATTTCGGACGGGCAGGGCAAGCGCCTCCCCGTCTAACAGCAGTATATGACGGAGGGCTGAAGTGTGTGCATCTGCGGGCGCTCTACCTTTCCGGCAACCGCTGATTAAATGCGTCAGATGGCTGAACGCGAGAATTATTTAGACTAATAAAATGAGCTTTTTGCAGGAATACTTTGTGTATTTCAAAAAAAGCTCATGAAATCAGACGGAGAATTATCCGTTCAGACGCTGACAGCCATTTATTCAGCGGTTACTCCAGCAGAAACGTCTCTCCCATGGGATAGGGGCTGCCGTGGGCGTCGGAGAGCACATGGGCGCGTATTGCCGCCCTGTCGCGCACCGCCATACCGGCAAGTCGGT
Source organism: uncultured Oscillospiraceae bacterium (assembly GCA_934572325.1). Classification (GTDB taxonomy): domain Bacteria; phylum Bacillota; class Clostridia; order Oscillospirales; family Oscillospiraceae; genus Limivicinus. Next base: position 2,575 of record CAKTKT010000020.1, on the reverse strand, counting down.
CAATGCCGGCATCGAGCAGCGCCGGACACAAGGGCACGGACGGTCCGGTCAGTATCGTGTACGCATCGCGCGAAAGCTCTATCAGGCGCGGAAGCGTCTTGTTGACAAGCGCGCTGCCCGTGATGAAAACATAGTCGCAGCGCGGCAGGATGTATTCACACGCCGCGTCCGGGTAGTCCCCCGGCTGGGGGCGGCGCTCGATGATATGCACCGCGCGCGCCGCGCCGTGTATCTCCGGCGTGAGCTTCATGTGCCCTATCACGCCGACCTCCGCGCTGTCAAAGTCCAGCCCCGAGGCGCAGTAGTTTTCATACGGCTCGGCGCAGTTGAGCGCTCGTATATGCTCCGGCGTGTTGTAAAACGAATTTATGGCGGCAAGCCCCATGCCCGCCTCGCGCAGATTCCAGCTCTTCACCGCCGCTGCCGCCTCGGCGAGGGTCAGCCCCGCGAGTCCGTCGGGGTACAGCGGCGCGGCGGTGTCGGTGTCCTCCGCCATTGCGATGCCGGTGTGCTCATCGCTCTCGGCAAGCGCCCAGCGCGCGCACGACGCGGCGCGCACGATCCGCTCACGCCGCGCGTCGCCGCCAAGCCCCGCGAGCAGCGCATCATAAATCCCGAAAAAATCTCCCATTCTCATGCCCTCCGGCGCGTATCATGACTGCGCACAGTATACCACGCCGCGCCGCGCTTGCCAAGTCGGGCAGAAAGTATTATAATAGTATATATCTACCCTCGGTTGACAAGAGCACACACGCCTGACAGCGAGTCTTTCCGGCGCTTTTTGCCCTTTTCGCCTTGATGGGTTACGACACATCTGCGTCTCAAAAACCAAAAATCGCTCGAAAATCCTTCGCTGTCAGGTGCGAAGCAGTTTTGTCGGAGCGGAAATGCGATCAGGCAATGAAAAGCCCGCAGGCAATACTTTGTGTATTGGCAAGGGCTTTGAAGCGGCATGGGCGTATTTCCGCCCGTCAAAACCGTGTGTGTCCTTGTCAACCGAGGGTATCGTAAAAGGCAAGAAAGGAGGCGGTTCGCTTGAATATGAAAAGGACGGCGCTGGGGCTGCTGCTCGCCGCGTCGCTTACGCTGACAGGCTGCGGCAGAAAGTCCGCGCCGGCTGAAACTTCTGCGCCGGACTACTCCATAAGTGCGGAGCAGGCAACCCCCTCCGCGTCCTCCGCGCCCAAGATCTCCGAAAAATACAACAGCATCGACGACACCGCCAAAGCCGAGAAGAACGCCGTCCGCAGCGAGCTTCTCTCCGTGGCTGACGGCTGCCGCGACATATATGAGCAGGCGGACAAGGGCACTGCCATCAACGTCGTGCTCAGCACGGCGACCGTGCAGGCAATGGTGACGCGGATAGGGCAGATGGGCTACAGCGCCGTGGACTACCTCGGCACGATGAATATGCAGTGTCCCGACCCCCTCGTCTACTTCGGCAGCACGATAAGCGCGGCGGGCGACACGGGCGTATCGTACTATATGGTGTATGGCGACGGACAGATAAGCGTGTACCACCTCGGGCGCACGAACGGTGTGTGGTATCTCATCGCAATGTCCGCCATCTGGGACAAAAACTGCGAGCCGTCCATCCTCACGGAGGGGCGCTACGCCATCGGCGATGTGCGCTATACGGAAAAGGGCTGGCTCATCTATAACCGCGACACCGCCAGCTTCGACGATAACCAGCGCGCGAACACCAACTCCTATGTTTTCGTGCGCGTTCTGCCGTATGACGGCACCAAGCGCGCTCTCAGCGAAATGTATGTAGAGCCTGTCGGGTATTTTGAAAACAACCTCTTCACCACCACATGGACGGAAGCGAACCTCGGCATTATCGACTTCAACAGTCTCTACGCCTATCTCTTCGGGATGTACCACGGCACGGCGTGCCTCACCGCCGCCAACACCGGCAGCTACTTTTCCACCGTAGGCAGAACGAAGCTCTGCCTTGTGCCGACGGACAGCTTTGAGAGCGTTGTGCAGGCGTACTTCAACATTGACCCCTCCGTGCTGAAAAACATCTCCGACTACTCCTCGCGTCTGGGCGGGTACTTCTTCCTACCGTATTCGGAGGACTCGTACAACACCGCGCCGCGCGCGCCGCAGCCGGAGATCGTGGAATACTGGTACAACGCCGACGGAACGCTGACGATGCGCGTGGACGCGCTCAACGAGTGGTACGGCACGGATCGCGCGTTCTCGCACGAGCTGACCGTCCGTCCGGACGGCGCGGGCGGGTTCAAGTACGTGTCCAACACGCTCATCACCGACGAGAGCAGTATTCTCCCCACCTGCCAGCTTGCGGGTCAGCTCGATATAGAGCGGTCAAAAACGGGGTATTGACGCGCAGGCGGAGTTCTTTCCGCTCGGACGCTGACAGGCTCTTGTTCGGCGCATCCCCGCTCCGCTGTTCGCGGATTTTCCTGTAGGTTTGTCAAACATATTGTACAGTGATCTCAGCGGGAGACAGCCAGCGGAGGGGTCTCATGGGTAAGTTGTTAGAGCGGCGGTTGTGGACAGCGAGCTGCTTTGCGAAGTCCTCGAGCGAATAGAACGAGCGGCAAGAGTA
>CAKTKT010000019.1 GCA_934572325.1 uncultured Oscillospiraceae bacterium | reverse complement strand
CTGGATGATGAGCGCCTGAAAAATCTGGGTGGCGGCGGATACTTCAAGGAGCTGCTGGAGCGTATCCGCGATATCCGTGCTTCGGAAAAGGTGTTTTATCGACAGGTGCTTGAAATCTACGCGACCAGTATTGACTATGATCCCAAGGCGGAAATCTCCATTCAGTTTTTCAAGAAAGTCCAAAACAAGATTCATTATGCCATTCATGGACAAACCGCGGCGGAGGTCATTTGCCGTACAGATCCGCGACCGTGGCAAACGCCTGTGTGAACAGCTTGAAGCTGTCCCCGTTTTTTTCTGCGCGGTATGAGTTGATTATTTCATCCCCGTATTCATACGGGCGCACGGTGTCCAGCATTTCCCGCGTCGCCGGGTCAAGCTTCACCTGGCTCTCCATTACGTCGCGCCTTGTGCCGTCCGGCATCTTTATCCGCATGGCAAAGCTGTCTCCCTGCCTGGCGAAAGCCACCACGTCGCCTGTCTGCCCTTTATACTTTGCCTCGTATACCCCAGCGGGCGCTTCCTCCGCCGTCTGTGTGCCCGCGGAGGAACGCACGGGCGTCTGTTCCTTCGTCACGTTCTGCGCCTGTGCGGGGCTTGTGGGCGCGTTTTACGCCGTCGCGCACGTTCTGCTCTATGTCCCGCGTGCTGCTGTTCTCTTCCTCCGCCGCATTGGTGAGCGCCATCGCCACCTGTGTTATAGCTATGTCGGTGTCTGCGTCCAGCTTCTCCCCTGTATAAGTCACAAACTTTTCCCTATTCCGGCTTTCTGCCACGCTGTTATCGGCGACTATGACTGCCTGCCTTATACTCTATTGTGCTTCACTGAAGATTTTTCTTGACAAAGCGCGGAAACTATGTTCTTTATATGATAAGGAGCAGGTCGTTTTCGGGCAGCGTCACTTTATACTATTTGTGTGAAAACCTCCGGTGTTTCCGAGGTTTTTGTTGATATATGGGAACGGAAAGAAGTGTAAAAGCAGGGAGTCTGTCACATCATCAAATGTGACGTACCGGAAAGTCGGTACGTTATCCGGAAAGCTGGTCTTTACCTCGCGGCTCGACTTTTTTATTCTTATATGCAGGAGGTGGATCAGTTGGACATACAAAAGAACATTGCTGTCTCCATAAGAGCGGCAATGGACAAGAGCGATCTATCCATCGCAGAGTTTTCAAAGGAGCTCAACATAGGAAAGTCATCGCTTCAGGCATACCTGAACGGCACACAGTGCATGAGATCCGATACGATTGAGCTTATTGCTAAAAAGATGGGCGTAACTCCGGCAGAATTGGTGTCGGGCTCGGTGTTGACTGACGAAGTGACCGTTCAGGATGAACCGCTGCATCCCATGCTGCACCCTATCGCGCAGGAGATAGAGGTGCTCAAAAACTCGATAATGAATATTTCCGCCAATCTCTATAAAGTGGAAGCGCAGATTAACGCAAGCAAGAAAGAAGGTCTGCACAAAAAATGATAGCGCTTGTTGTGAGCCGAAGGTCATTTGCGGTTTTATTGGCAGAATTTATGTATTATCTGAGCTACAGACGCCCTTTGACAGTTGTTGAGAGAGCGAGGCTATGCTCCTCTTACTATGCAGTGTGCCCACGATGCGGCATCACGCTTGAGCGTGATTATATGTCGTTCTGCGACCGCTGCGGACAGCATCTTGACTGGAATATGTTCGATAAAGCGAAAAAGATTGACTATTAAAATCTGATATTAAGTAACTGCTGAATAAATAGCTGTCAGCGTCTGAACGGATAATTTTCCGTCCGATTTCATTAGCTTTTTTTGAAATACACAAAGTATTTCTGCAAAAAGCTCATTTTATCAGCCGAATAAATTATTCGCCATGTCAGGCGGTTGCCGCGCAAGCGGCGAGCCTGACGGCATTTGATGAAATAGTGTGATTCATCACACTATTTCTCGCCCAGCCATCTAACGTATTTAATCAGCAGTTACTCAAAGGCTGAATTGATATTTCGCGCTTACACAAGAGATCGCGTGGGAAAAGGGAGCGTCGCGGCTGCGGCACTCCCTTATTTTGACGGTATTGAAGCATCATACTGAAATCTGAAGCACACAAGACGGGCAAATATGCCCGCCCTGTGTGTTAATGGAAGCGAATATAAGAGGTGTAAATGGATAACGGATTTAACGCCGGTCAGCTTGCGAGAGCCTTACCAAGCTCCTTGCAGGCTTCGAGAATCGTGTCGTCGGGGGCTTCACAGCAAGTGACACTCTCGCACGCGAGGGCAACGCCCGAATTGGCGCAATCCTCTTCCCATGTGCGCATCCACTCACCATCGCCCCAGCCATACGAACCAAAGAGCGCAACCCTCTTGCCCGCGAGAGCGCCCTTTATGTCATCGAACATAGGTGCAAATTCTCCCTCTTCAAGCACCTCCGAACCCATTGCCGGACATCCCAGCGCGACAGCGTCGAGCGAGGCAATGAGCTCGGCGTTAACACTGCCGGGTGTGTAGATCTCCGCGCCGGGGGCGACTGAACACATCCCCTTGATCACAGCCTTAGCCATGGTCTCGGTGTTGCCGGTGCCGCTCCAATAAATAACTGCTGCATTTTTCATATCGTTTACTTCCTTTCTGCTTAGATATATCAAACTGCCACTGCAAGCTGCTCTATCCCGAACCCTGCTTCGCTTAGACGGCAGTAGATGTCCGTACATTTTTCGTATTTGTAAAACATTTCCTTTGCTTTCCCCTCGTCGCCGTAGACTTTCCAAAGTCCAGAGTATTTGAAATCCGCCGCCTTGTGCTCAATGAACCCCTTTACGTCCTCCGGCGGGTAGCCGAGAAAAAGCCCTATCTCATGCGGGAAATCCTCGCCGCTGCGAAGCCGCCCGATGAGCCGCACCAGACTGTGCTCCGCCACGGTGTCGGTATAGCCTGCCTCTCGCAGAAGCTCCTCCGCGCACCTGTCGTTCAGATCACGCCGCAGACGGAACGGACTGTAAAGATACATGAGAACGCGCTTGGCGCTGTAGCGCATAGGCAGTAGACACAGCCCCTTTGGAACGAGCAGCCGATTCAGCTCACGCACACGTGACCGGATCTCCTCCTCTGTATCGTAGGGGCAGGTGAAGAGACTGCCCGTTTTGATTCCCGCAAGCGTCGGGGCGCACTGCTCAATGATGAAGTCCTCGGACAACGCCCTTACCTCCTGAGATGAAATAGTTAGATGTGTTTAACTGATGCGTGCTGTGTTTCTCTTTGTGACTGTATTATATGCAAAAGCGTGAGCCTCATCCGCTCCAAATTATGCGAATGAGGCTCCAAATTCACAGTGATTTTATGGGATATGCTTTTTCAGTCTCCGAACGGTGCGCAGCTATCGCTGTCGATGCCGCTGCGGTACTCTGTCGGCGACACTCCGATCACGCTGCGGAATGCCTTGGCAAACTTGCTGGCGTTGTCATAGCCGAACTGTCCGGCAATATCTAGCACTGTTCTGTCCGTATCGCGCAGAAGTCGCGCCGCGCCATACATTTTTTGCGCGCGCAGATACGCCGGCGGCGTCATGCCGTAAACGCCGGAGAAGCATTTGTTGATGAGTGACGGCGACGCGCCAAAGTGCGCGGACATCTCCTGCATGGTGAATTTGTGCTCGCGGTGTTCTGAAAGATAGGAACACACCTGCTGGGCAAGCGCGATCTGCGGGCGGGTGTACCTGCTCTTTTTCGGCGGAGCAGCAGGCACGGCGCTCAAAAATAGCAGCAGCTCCAGAGTTTTTACCTTGAAATATCCCTTGCGGATATTCTCCGGCACGGTGTAAAGCTCGGCAAATATATGGCTCACCTCGCGCGAAGAGCGCGTGACGAAAAAGGGCGCGTCAGCGCAGAATTTCTCTATAAGCGCACTCGGACGCACATCCACATCCTCCAAAAGGCATGAAAGACATTCCGGTGCGCGCAGGGGATCTATCGTGACCGAGATGCCGTGATAGTGCCCCGTTGGGAAGCGCTCATCACCTCTCTCGCTGCCGCGCACGGAAACAGACAGGTCGCCCGGCGCGAGAAAATAAAACTCATCCCCGCACTGATACTCTATCCTCCCCTCGCGGCAGTGGCATATCTCGATGAGCCCGCTCCGGCTGTCACTCTCCGCCACGCGCACGGAGGCATGGACATCGTAATAGCTGATCACTATTCCAGGAAAAACCGGGTACACCGTGAGCAGGGCTTCACCGTTGGTGCTGCCCAGCCGGTAGACGCAGTGGTCAGCGGCGCGGGCGACTATGTCGTCATGCGGCATCGGGGCTTTAATTTTATTATGGTTTTCATTCATTGCTTTGCATCAGAACAGCTTCCCCAGCAGGCTTGCAGCGGGAAAATAGACTATCGGCATGAGGATCGCGGGGATCATATCGCCGATCTTTATCCGCTCCTGCCGAAGCTCCAGCATATTTACGGACATGGCGAGGAAGATAGGTCCGCCGACGGCGGACATTTCGGTTATTATCTCGCTCGTGAGATACGGCTCCGCCACGCCCGCGAGGAGAGTGATCGCCCCCTGAATGATAAACACGGGTATTGCCGAGAGGATGACCCCCGGTCCGAGCGCCGCCGAGAACGCGATGGCGGAGACGCCGTCTATTACCGCCTTGGTGAAAAGCGTGGAGTAATCGCGGTTGAGCCCTGCCTGTATAGAGCCGAGGATCGCCATGCTGCCGACACAGAAAAGGAGCGACGACGTGACTATCGCGTCGGAAAACCGCCCCTGACAGAGCTTCGTGCCCGGGAGCCTGTCCTTTACCCTATCACCAAGTCCGTTTATCCTGTCGTCAAGGCGGAGAGCGATGCCGATGACAAGCCCGATAACGGTACAGATAACGACGATGAGAATGTTGCTCGTCCCTATCGCGCCCTGTATGCCGATTATGCCGACGATGAAAGCCATGGCGGTAAGAAGCGGCTTTGTGTACCGCTCCCCTATTTTCCCTCCGAAAAGGCTGCCGATAAGCCCACCGATTATTATTGCGGCGCTGTTTACTACTGTGGCAATCATAGCTGTAGCTCCGGAAAACATTGATCATGCGCAAATTATATTACTCAAACCGTGCATATGTCAACGGCAAGCCTTGACAAAAAGCAGTCATACCCGCACGGCGCTCTTGTTTTTCGCTGCGTTTGGATGGTATAATCGTAAAAAAAGCAAGGAGAGCACCATGGAAAAGCATCTTATCTTCACAGGAGCGTCGTGCGCCGATTGCTCCGGAATAATCAAAACCGCGCTGGGCGATAAGCTCGCCTGTGCGGGCGGCTACGTGACGCAAGCAGAGCGTGCGCCCGACGGCACGGCGGCAGGATACGCGCTGCTGCCGGCGGCGAGCGCTGCGGGTATCGCCGGGTATGAGGCGTTGGTTTTTCTCCGCTGCGGCGGGGCGCGCTGGACGCACGACAGCGAGATATTTCGCGGCGAGGGTGTGCGCCTTTTGCAGGAGGCGCAGTATTACCCCTTCACCGTGGCGGATGCCTTCGGCGGTTTTGACCTCATCATCCCGCAGTTCCGCGAGGCGCTGCTGGACGTGCTGAACGCGGACGCGCCCATGATAGGCGTGCTTGTGGGCGAGGCTGCCGGAGAGGAGCTGCGCCGGCGGCTTGGGCTGGGCGAGAAATACACGGCGTACCGCCGTGCGCTCCGCGCCGCGCTGGAAAACGATGCGGACACACGCCTTGCCGACGTCCGCTCCTCCGGCGACACTGCCGCCGCGCGTCTCGCGGCGCAGTGGGCGGCGGAATACGCTGTCGGATAAGCCGCGATTGAATAATAACGCGCCCAGCGGTGCATTGACTATTGAATTGAATAGGTATGAAACGACAAATATAAATCCGAATAAATATATCAGCATCGGAGCGCCGGGATTCGGCGCTCCGATGCTTTACTAACCGCCGCAGCGCCGATTCCGCCCCCCCTCCCCACTCGTTCCGCCTTAAAAAAATATCCCCCATGGGGGCTTGTGCGAGGCAAAAAAGCTGATTTATAATATTTTTATATAAGGCAACACCGCATAACACGCCTGCTGCACCTGACGGCTAATGCGGCGCTGCCGTAAATGCTTTGGAGGCTGTGATGGCGGAGCTTATGACATCCATCGGTCAGTACTGGACGCGGCGCGCGCCCTCTTATACCGAGGTTATCAACAAAAACCTCTCCGACGGCTGGGATCAGGTCTGGGCGGAGGAGCTTATCTCGCATTTCCCGACGTCCGACGGTGCGCTTCGTGTGCTCGATATCGGCACAGGACCGGGCTTTTACGCGATAATCCTTGCCCGCCGCGGCTACATCGTTACCGCCATCGACTACTCCGAGGGCATGCTAAATGAGGCTGTGCATAACGCGGGTGAGCTTGCCGAGAGCATCGAATTTCTGCACATGGACGCGCAGAGCCTTGATTTTGCCGATGACAGCTTTGATGTTATCGTGACGCGAAACCTCACATGGAATCTGCCCTCGCCCCTGCGCGCCTACGAGGAGTGGCGGCGGGTGCTGCGTCCGGGCGGGGTGCTCCTCAACTTTGACGCGAACTGGTACGCCTATCTCTTTGACAGCGAAAAGCAGCTTGAATACGAGCGCGACCGGGAGAACACAAGGCTTGCGGGCGTTGAGGATCATGAGAGCTACGGCGAGAGCGACGTGATGGAGGCGATCTCCCGTCGGCTTCCCATGGGACGCGCCCTGCGCCCGCAGTGGGACATCCTGACTCTCAAGACCCTCGGCTTTTCATCCGTCAGCGCCGACACCACGGTCAGCAGCAGAGTTTGGAATCCGGAGGAGCAGCTAAACTATGCCTCGACCCCGGGCTTCATGATTTGTGCGGTCAAATAATTAAATATAAACGGAGGTAAACCATGAAAAGAACACGCTTTTTTGCGGCAATGCTTGCAATGCTGATGCTCTTGAGCCTTGCAGCCTGCGGCATGAGCGGCGAAAGTCCCGCTCCTGCCGAAAACAATGCCATGGCTGCCGAGAATCCCGCCCCCGCTCCGGCAGAGCCGAAGATTCTCAAGCTCGCCATGAGCTTTACCTATCCCAGCATTGACGCTCACAAGGAGCATTACGGCTGGTACAGCTCTAACTACGGCATTACCGAGACGCTTTTCCGTATGGCGGACGACAGCTCCGTGCAGCCGCTGCTGGCTGAAAAGGCGGTGACCAGTGAGGACGGTCTGAGCTGGACCATCACGCTCAAGGAGGGCGCGCGCTTCTCTAACGGCAATGCCCTGACCGCCGAAATGGCCGTGCGCAATCTGGAGCGCGCAGCCGAGGTCAACAGCCGCTTTGCCTACCTTGCAGAGTTCGATATGACCGCGCTTGACGAGAAAACCCTCGTCATAACTACAGACGACGTCTACCCCACCATGATAAACGACCTCGCGGGCGCGGAGCTTGCGATGCTCGACCTTGACAATACTGCTGATTTTGACAACGCACCCATTGCTACAGGTCCCTTTGTTGTCAAGTCCTTTGAGCCTGAGGGCACGGTTGAGGTCGTAAGAAATGAAAACTACTGGGGCGGCGAGGTCAAGCTTGACGGCGCTATCTTCTACTATATGCAGGAGGATGAGCCGAAGCTCATGGCCATGCAGAACGGCGAGATAGATGGCTACACCAGCGTCACCGCCGCCGCGAAGGAGATATACAAGGCAGACCCCAACGCCTATAAGCTCACCGAGATACCCGCCACAAGACTTCAGTTCTATATCCTCAATGAGGAGCGCATGGATTCCGCCCTCCGCGCCGCTGTGAACCTCGCGGTGGACTGCGAGAGCATGGCTGAGTACCTCGGCGGCACGGTCACTGCGGCAGTCGGTCCCTTCAGCACCTCCACCGCATACGGCAAGGTCACAAAGCCCGCACCCGACACTGCAAAGGCGAAGGCGCTTCTGGAGGCTGAGGGCTATGTCCTCAACTCCGACGGTATTTATGAGAAAGACGGCAGGGCGATAGACCTCAACATCTGCTACTATGCCGCCCGCTCTCTCGACAGCATCGCCCTGCTCATGCAGGAGCAGCTCAAGGCAGCCGGCATCGGCGCAACGCTGACCTGTGAGGAGGATCCGGACGCAACCTATATTGCGACCCATGATTTTGACATCGGTTTGTACTGCATGATAGCCGACAGGAACGGCGACCCCTATTATTTCATCAACAGCACCATACGCGACGGCGCATATTACGACGTCGGCGGCTTTGACAGCGACGAGTGCGAGGCGATGATAGCAAAGCTCAAGTACGAGACTGCTCCTGCCGTCCGTGCAGAGCTTGCAAACAAGATAATACAGATAACCATTGACGACAACGCTTTCGGCTACGTGGGGCTTTTCAACAAGACCACCGTGTCCCGTCCGGAGGTCACCGGAATATCCGAAAGCTGCCCCTTTGACTTCTACATGATAAATGCGGGCACGGATATTGCGCAGTAATAACCGCCAAAAGCAACTCCACGGATCAGGACGCCGCATTGCCGGCGTCCTTCCTGTATAATGGAAAACGGTGATGTTTTGAAGAGATATATTCTAACGCGCTTGGCGCAGCTTATTGTCATACTCTTAGGTCTGAGCTTCCTGACCTTTCTGCTCATGTATATTACCCCCGGAGACGCGGCGCAGAAAAAGCTCAGCTCGCAGGGCGTAGCTATCACGCAGGAGGTGCTTGAAATCGAGCGCGAGGCAATGGGGCTGAAGCGCCCCTTTGCCGTGCAGTATGCCGACTGGCTGGGCAGTGCTGTCCGCGGTGATCTGGGCTTGTCGTTTAAAGACTCCATGCCCGTGAGCGGGAAGCTCAATAAGGCGATGGGCTTCACCTTTATCCTCTCCGCCTCAAGCCTTGCCCTCTCGCTCCTAGTGTCGCTTCCGCTTGCCATACTCTGCGCCGTCAGGAAAAACGGTGTTTTTGACCACCTCGTCAGATTTGTCTGCTTTATCGGCAATTCTCTGCCGAATTTCCTGATCTCCGTGCTGCTCATGTACTATTTCTGCATTAAGCTCAAGCTTCTGCCCGTCATTGCGGGAAGGAGCCTCAAGGGGCTGCTGCTTCCCTGCCTTGCGCTCTCAATACCGATGTGCTCCCGCTTTGTGCGGCAGTTTCGCGCGCAGCTTTTGGAGGAGCTTGGGCGGGAATACGTGCTCGCGGCGCGTGTACGCGGCACAAAGGAGCGCTATATCCTCTGGGGCGATGTTCTGCACAATGCCCTGCCGTCCATAATGACGATAGTTGCCCTCTCCATCGGAACGCTCCTCGGCGGAAGCGTCGTCATCGAGACTATATTCCGCTGGCCGGGGCTCGGCGCGCTCGTGATGGACGCCATCAACGCGCACGATTACCCGGTGATACATGGCTTTGTGCTGTTTATCTCAACGGTCTACGTGCTGATTAACCTCCTGACGGATATGCTTTATATGCTCATAGACCCCAGAGTCATGGAGGAGTGAGAGGCATGAGCAAAAAGATGAACAAAGCGCGGCTTATCGCCTTTTTAATCCTCGCCCTGCTGCTGACGGCATTCAGCGTTGCTGCGCCGCTGCTCGTTCCCAATGACCCGACGGTCACCAGCGCCGCCCACATGAATGAGGAACCGAGCGCCCTGTTTCCCCTTGGCACCGACCGCTACGGGCGCTGTGTCTGCTCCCGCATAATGATGGGGGCGCGCACCTCGATATTCTCCGCCGTCTGCATCGTCTCCGTGACCTTTGTGCTCGGCAGCCTTCTAGGTATGCTGGCGGGCTACTACGGCGGAGCGGCCGATATGATAATAATGCGCCTTACCGATATTTTCCTTGCCTTTCCGCAGATGGTTCTGGCTATTGCCGTGGCGGGCATACTCGGCGGCGGCATGCTCAACGCCATGCTTGCCATGGGCGTATCGGCATGGACGCTCTACGCCCGCCTTGCAAGAGCAGAGGTTCTGGCACTTAAAAATGAGCCCTATGTCTCCGCCGCGCGTCTGAGCGGCTGTCGGGGCTTTAGCGTCATGTTCAAGTATCTGCTCCCCAATATTCTAGGTCCTCTTCTCGTCAACGCCGCCACCCAGATGGGCACGACGATGATAGGCATTGCAGGGCTCTCCTTCCTCGGTATCGGCGTGACGGAGCCGCGGGCAGAGTGGGGCAGCATGATAAATCAGGCGCGCGCCTATATCCAGCTAAACCCGTGGCCGGTGCTTGTTCCGGCGGCGGCGACTGTTATTACCGTCATGGTCTTTAATCTCCTGGGCGACAGCGCGCGAGACTATCTTGATGTGGAGGCACGCGGATGAATAATAAGGAAGCCTTGGTTCTCCGCTCCTTCAGCGCCGGATACGGCGGGGAGGACGTAATATCGGATATAAGCCTCGTGCTGCATCAGGGCGAGACATTGTGCGTTGTCGGAGAAAGCGGAAGCGGGAAAAGCACGCTCCTGCTCGCTATCGTCGGGATAGACCCGGCAGTGCGGCTCACAGGGGGCGAGCTTATTATTGATGGCTTGCACGTTGAGCCGCTTGCGGAAAAGGCGCGTCATGCGCTGTGCACATCGACCTTCGGCATGATTTTTCAAAACCCCGCCGCCTCCTTTAATCCGATACGAAGCTATGAGAAGCAGTTTATAGCGGCGCTCAAAAGTCACGGCAAATATGACCCTGAGACCTTTTCTCGCTCCGCCGCCGAGGTCTTTGCACGCCTCGGACTGCCGGACACGGAAAAGCTGCTTGCCTGCCGCCCCTACGAGATGAGCGGCGGTATGAATCAGCGCATCGCCATCGCCCTTGCACTCATGCTGGGGCAAAAAATACTCCTTGCCGACGAGCCGACAAGCGCCCTTGACGCAAGCACTCAGCTTCAGGTCGCGCTAGAGCTGAAAAAGCTCCGCGACGAGGGAGGTACGTCGCAGATTATCGTGACGCATAACCTTGCCCTCGCGCAGTTTCTTGCAGACCGGATAGCGGTCATCTACAAGGGGCGCATCGTCGAGTGCGGCAGTGCGGCGCGTGTTCTGAGTGCGCCGGAGCACGAATACACACGGTCGCTCATTGAGGTCGTGCCCAGACTGCGAGGTGGAGCATGAGCATATTAGAGGTCAAGAATATAAACAAGCAATATTCCTCCCGCGGGCGCAGCATAGCCGCGCTCCGTGACGTCTCGCTCTCTCTTGAGGAGGGGGAGCTTCTGGGCGTTGTCGGCGAGAGCGGAAGCGGGAAAAGCACGCTTCTGCGCGTCATAAGCGGGCTTGAGGCGCCGGACTCGGGCAAGCTCTGCTGCCGGGGCGCGGAGCTTGGCGCAAGGCGCAGCCGCAGTGAGCTTCGCCTGATGCAGATGATATTTCAGGACGCTGCCGGCTCGTTTCAGCCGCGCCGGCGCATCCGCAGCTCGATACAGGACAGCGTGAAAAGCCTCCTCGGGCGCAGTAAGGCGGTAGATATGGCAGCGCTGTGCGCCCTTGTCGGGCTTGACGCGGAGTTTGCCGCGCGCTATCCGGGCGAGCTGAGCGGCGGGCAGTGCCAGCGCTTTGCCATTGCGCGCGCGGTTGCAGTGGAGCCGCAGATCCTCCTCTGCGACGAGATAACAAGCGCGCTCGACGTTTCAACGCAAGCGCAGGTGCTCGCTCTCATCAGGTCCATATGCTCGCGGCGCAATATGTCGGTGCTCTTTGTGTCGCACGACCTCGCCGTAGTGAGCGAGCTTTGCTCACGTGTCATAGTTATGAAGGATGGGAAAATTGTCGAGGGCGGGAACACCGCCGAGATAATCTCACACCCCCGACATGAGTATACAAAGGCGCTGCTAAGCTCGGTAATGGAGATAAAATAATGCAAGCTATTTTTAATAAGAAGGAGCGGCGCTTTGTCAGCGTTCCGGAAACGGAGCTTTTATATCCGGAGACTGTCATATACGGGGCTGCGCCGGGGCGACGCATCGTCGTCTCCGCCGGGGTACACAGCCGCGAATATGTAGGGATTGAGGCTATGCGCCGCCTTGCAGAGCGCCTTCGCCCTGAGGATATACGGGGTGAGCTGCATCTTGTCCACGCATTTAATTATGACGGGCTTATTGAGCGCAGCAGCGACGTTTTCCCTGCGGACGGAAAAAACCTGAACCGCGAGTTCCCCGGAAATGCCGGGGGCAGCCCGACACAGCGCCTTGCGGCATATCTTGAGGAGAATGTCATTCGCGGCGCGGACTGCATAATTGACCTCCATTCGGGCGGTGGCTGTGAGTATCTTGTGCCGCATGTGTATTTTCAGGGTGCCGCCGCGCCGGAGGTATGCGCACATTCCGAGGCGCTTGCCCGCTGTGTCGAGGTCGAGTATATCGTCCGCTCAAGCACCACGAACGGCTTTTACGGCTATGCCGGACTCTGCGGCGTGCCTGCAATCATAATAGAGCGCGGGCAGTGCGGGCTGTGGAGCGAGGATGAGGTTCGGCAGGATGAAGCCGATGTGGAGAATATACTCCGCTTTTGCGGTCTGCTGAACGACGGAATTTCTTACCGAGAGACAAAGCCCAGCCTGATAGAGCGTTTTTTTCACGAGACAGCGCCCTTGAACGGCTGCTGGTATCCCGCGCATAAAGCGGGCGATAAGGTTCACAACGGCGAGAAATTGGGCAATATAAGGGATATATTCGGCGGAGCTTTATACGAGTGCCGCGCGGAATGTGAGGGCGTAATCCTGTATCAGGCGGCAGCCCTCGGCATTGAGAGCGGAACGCCGATGATTGCTTATGGGGAGCTTGACAGCAATGCGTGACATGGAAATGCGCATCAAAAACTATTGGACGGTACGCGCACACGATTTCGGCATAGTGCGCAGAAATGAGCTGAACGACAAGGAGATAGGGAAACGCTGGCTCAAGGAGATGGGGCGCTATTTTCCCGGCGGGAAGCGTCTTGATATTTTGGACGTCGGCACGGGAACGGGTTATTTTTCGATTTTGCTTGCCAATGAGGGACATTGCGTGACCGGCATCGACTTGACTCCAGCAATGCTCGCCGAGGCGGAGTCCGCGGCGCGGGCATTCGGGAGCATAGCGCGTTTTATGCTCATGGACGCGATGAACACGGACTTTCCCGCCGCCTCCTTTGACGCGGTTGTCACGCGAAATCTGACGTGGACACTGCCGGACACCGAGCTTGCCTACCGCGAGTGGCGGCGCGTGCTGCGCCCCGGCGGCGTGCTGTTGAATTTTGACGCAAATTACGGGGATAATGTCCGCCATAACCGGCAGCGCGACTCGTATATCAGACCCACTGAGGTCTACGGTCACTGCGGCATCACGCCGGAGCTTGAGCGCGAAAACGCGGATATTACGCTGTCTATGCCGATCAGCGGCAAGCCGAGACCCGAGTGGGATCGGGAGTTGCTGCTGCACTGCGGCTTCTCAGCGTGCGAAATTGACCGTGACGTTGGAAAGCGCGTCCTCCGTGAGCACGATCTTGAGGATGCGCCGATGTTTCTGCTGGCAGGACTGGTGGGATAAGTGAAAGCTGTAATAATACTCCCCTATCATACGGGCAGGCTTGACTTCCTTGATAGACAGAGCATCCTCCTCCGGTCGAGCCGGAGGAGGATGCCGTTTTCGTTTTCATAGAGCTTTTTATAAATAAAAATATCACATCGCTTCCGGTGCTGAAACGCCGAGGAGCGCGAGCGCGTTGCGGAGCGTTATTTGCAGCGCCATGACAAGCCCGACGCGCTGATTCGTCAGCTCCGGATCGTCGGGGTTATTCACGCGCGCGACATTGTAATAGCTGTGATAGAGCTTGACGAGATTCATGATGTACTCGGAGACGATATTGGGCTTGCGGGTCTTTGCCGCCTTTGCGACAAGCCCCGGAAACTCCGACATCATCTTCATCAGCAGCAGCTCCTTCTCGTCCGTGAGCCTGTCATATGCCGCGACGGGCTTGAACGCGGGAATATCGGGATTGCGCAGGATGGAGCACATACGCGAATGGGCGTACTGCGCATAGTAGACGGGGTTATTATTATCCTTGGCGACCGCCTGCTTCATGTCAAAGTCCATCTGCGAGGAAATGTCCTTGGACGCGAAGAACCAGCGCGCGGCGTCCACGCCGACGTCCTCGCACAGCTCGCGGATGGTGATGGCGTTGCCGGTGCGCTTGGACATCTTGACCTCAACGCCGTTATCGACCATGCGCACCATCTGGATGAGATCGACCGTGAGCGTTCCCTTGGGATAGCCGAGCGCCTCAAGCGCCGCCTGCATACGCAGAACGTATGAGTGGTGATCCGCACCCCAGAGGTCTATGAGCTTATTGTACCCGCGCTCTATCTTATAGACATGGTTTGCTATGTCCGGCGTGAGGTAGGAGAGCGTACCGTCGCTCTTGCGCAGGACGCGGTCCTTCTCGTCGCCGTAGTCGGTGCTTTTAAACCAGAGCGCGCCGTCCTTCTCGTACAGCAGCCCCTTGCTGTCCATGAGCGCGAGGCAGTCATTGATGCGCTTTTTGTCGTTCTCATAGAAAAACGTCTCGTGCATCCATGAAGTTATCTTAACGCGGTAAAGCTCCAGATCGCGGTCGATCTTCTCAAGCTCGCGCGTCTTGCCGGTCTGCATGAAGCAGCGCAGACGCTCGTCCGGATCTGCGTCGAGCCACCTGTCGCCGTCCTCGGCGGCGATCTCGTCGGCTATGCTCTTCACGTCCTCGGCGTGATAGCCGTCCTCGGGCAGGGGGTGCTCCGCCGCGCGTCCGAAGTGCTCAAAGTACCTTGCGACAAGCGACTCGCCGAGCTTGACTATCTGGTTTCCGGCGTCGTTGACATAGTATTCGCGCAGAACATCGTACCCGCTCATCTCCATAAGGCGGCAGATGCTGTCGCCCCACGCGGCGTTGCGCGCGTGACCGCAGTGCAGATCGCCCGTGGGATTGGCGGACACCCACTCGACAAGCACACGCTCGCCGTTGCCGGAGGAGTTCTTGCCGTAACTCTCCCCCGCCTCTATCACCTTGTTGATAACGCCGGAGAGCGCATCGCCTGTGAGCCGGAAGTTGATGAAGCCGGGCTTTGCGACCGTGACGCTCTCCGCCTCGGGGAGCTTCTCGCGCAGCTTTGCGGCAAGCTCCTCGCCGATGAGCATGGGCGCTTTATGCAGCGTGCGGGCAAGGCGCATGGCGGTGCTGGAGGCGTAGTCGCCCATCTTAGTGTCGCGCGGGATCTCGACAAGCAGGGCGTCCGCGTCGGCTTCGACGCCGTAAAGCTCCTTCACCGCCGCGTCGAGCGCGTCGTATATCTTCTTCTCAAAATCACTCATCAGTCTTGCCCTCCATTTTCGGGGTGTTATTTTTGTATGTTCCTTAAAAGCGCGGGTATTATATCATACGGCGGGAAAAAAATCCACAACAATATGCGCACCCGCAGCGCGGGCATTGCCGTACTCAGACAGCTCACGTATGACGGAGCCGGACGTGCCGAGGGCAAGCATAGCTTTATTGACCATATCATATATCTCCCGATAATGTTATTTCCTGCGGCTTATTATACTATCGGAAATGTGCAAATTCAAGACGCAGATACATCATTGTGTTGAAATGCGGCACGGAGTATGCTATATTGGTCTCAGCATCAACGCGAACACAAAAATTGCAAGGAGGAAAAACATGAAAAGAAAATTTCTGGCACTGCTTCTGACGTTCGTTATGGCGTTCACGCTGTGCTCCGGCGCGGCGTATGCCGACGGGCAGAGCGCGGACATCGTCGTGCTGTACACAAACGACGTGCACTGCGGCATTGACGACAACCTCGGCTATCAGGGGCTCGCACTGGTGAAGGAGACGCTTGAAGCGCAGGGCAAGGAGGTCATCCTTGCCGACGTGGGCGACGCTATCCAGGGCGGCACGATAGGCACGCTCTCCAAGGGCGAGTACATCGTGGACATCATGAACGAGCTGGGCTACGACGTGGCAACGCCGGGCAACCACGAGTTCGACTACGGCATGGATCAGTTCCTCAAGCTCGTGAAGAAAGCGAAGTTTGACTATGTCAGCGCCAACTTCTACGATAAGAACGGAAAGACCGTGCTCGACCCGTACACCATCATGGAGGCGGCGGGCGTGAAGATAGCGTTCGTCGGCATCAGCACGCCGAGGACGATAACCTCCTCCACGCCGAGGTATTTCCAGAACGACAAGGGCGAGTGGATATACTCCTTCGGTCAGGATGAGACCGGCGAGACCGTCTACACCGCCGTGCAGAACGCGGTTGACGCCGCGCGCAAGGCGGGCGCGGCATACGTTATCGCGCTGGCGCACCTCGGCATCGAGGCCGACTGCTCCCCGTGGACGTCCTCCGACGTAATCACGCACACCAGCGGCATTGACGTCATGCTCGACGGGCACAGCCACTCCGTGATAGGAAAGGAGCTTGTGAAGAACAAGGACGGCGGCGAGGTCATCCTCACCTCCACGGGCACAAAGCTTGCGAACATCGGCTGTCTGACGATAACGGCGGACGGAAAGCTTGACACCGTGCTGCTCAATGACGACGGCGCGAAGAGCTACATCAGCGACATTCAGGCGGAGTATGAGGAGCTTGTCAACGAGGTCGTGGCGCACTCCGACGTCGATCTCGTGATAAACGACCCGGCAAACCCCGAGCAGCGCATTGTCCGCCTTGCGGAGACGAACCTCGGCGATCTGTGCGCGGATGCGTACAAGGCGATGTCCGGCGCTGACGTGGCGTTCGTCAACGGCGGCGGCATACGCACGAGCATCAAGGCGGGCGACATCACCTACGGCGATATTATCTCCGTCCACCCGTTCGGCAACGAGATGTGCGTGGTTGAATGTACCGGACAGGAGATACTTGACGCGCTGGAGCTCGGCGCTTCCGCCCTGCCGGGCGAGAGCGGCGGATTTTTGCAGGTCGCGGGGCTTGAGTACACCGTCGATCTCAATGTCGAATCCTCCGTAAAGCGCGACAAGGAGAATATGTTCGTCAGCGTTGACGGCGACTACCGTGTGAAGGATGTCACCGTAGACGGCAAGCCGCTCGACCTTGAAAAGACCTACACCCTCGCAAGCCACAACTATATGCTCAAGAACGGCGGCGACGGCTACACGATGTTCATGGACAACACTCTTCTGCAGGACAGCGTGATGATAGACAACCAGGTACTCATCAACTACATCGTCGATAAGCTCGGTGGCACTGTCGGCAAGGAGTATTCCGATCCCTACGGTCAGGGGCGCATCACCATTATCGAGGCAAAGTAAACCCGCATATGACGTATTTTCCGGCTCTGCGCTGTGCGCAGAGCCGGATTTTTGCTTCCTTAATCCGTTTTTAAAAATTCTTCAGAGTATCTTAATGGTATTCGTCCGCGCGGCGTGATATAATCCGAAGTACAGCATAAAGACACGGAGGTATTTGGATATGAACAAGCTCAAACGCGCGCTCGCCCTGCTGCTTGCGGCAGCGTCGGCGCTGTCGCTCGCCGCCTGCGGCGGCAGCGCAGGCACAGGAGGCGGCGCAAAAGCGGAGACGGCGGCGGAAGCGCCCGCGCCGGAGTATATATACAAGGCGGATTTCAAGCGGATATATTCCGGCGCGTCGGACGCAGGGATCGCCCCGCTCGCCATGACCGACGAGGGCGTATACTGCGCAGCGATGGAAAAGGTCGGCGAGCGCATCCCTGAGGGGGTCACGCCGGAGTATGATGGGCAGTACGGCATATATGAGGCGCGCCTGAGCTTGGTGAGCTTTGACGGCAAGCAGACAAAGCTTGAAAACTACGTCCCGCACAAGACGGAGACAGACGGCGAGGGCAGGCGCGACTTCGTGACAAGCTCCCACCCCGAGAGCGTGACCGTGGACAATGACGGAAATCTCGTCGTGCTTGAGCAGGTGTTCACCTCCTACTCCGAAGCGCCGGAGAACGTCGGGGCGAACGACGCGGAGTACTTCAGCTACGGCGTCAGCACCACGCAGAGCTTTCTCCGCGTGCTCGACAAGACGGGCGCGGAGCTGAGCTGCGCACAGATAGATCTGCCCGATGACAGCTACATAAACGGTATGTACGTTGACGCGGACGGCAGCGTCGTCATAGGGAGCGGCGCGGAGATATACGCCTTCGGCACGGACGGCGAAAAACGCTATTCCATACAGCCCGACGGCTACGTCTACGGCGTTACGCGCATACGCGACGGGCGGATCGCCGCGTCCGTGTATGAAAACAGCGGCGGCAGCGCGGTGCGGGTAATCGACGGCAAGGCGAAGGCGCTCGGCAGCGAGAGCTATGCCGTTCCGGACAACGCCTACGAGCTTATCCCCGGCTCAGGCGAGTACGACTTCTACTTCACCGCCGGCTCGGGCTTCTACGGCTTCTCGCTTGAAAGCGGCGAAGCTGAGGCGCTGTTCAACTGGGTGGACAGCGACGTCAGCGGCGATTCGGTTCACTACCTGCGCGTCGGCGCGGACGGCGCGGTGCGCGCGCTATCGATAGTGTACCCATCAAAGGGCGACGAGTACACCGTCGAGCTCGTCACGCTGACAAGGACGCCGTATGACAGCGTGCCGCAGAAGGAGCGCCTCACGCTCGCCACGGTCTATTCCGACTATGAGCTGCGCAACGCCGTGATAAAATTCAATCACAGCAGCGACAAGTACCACATCGACATAAGAGATTACTACGAGCTGACCGGCAGCGACGACTATGCCGCCGCGCAGACGAAGCTCAACACCGAGCTTATGGCGGGCACACTGCCCGACATTATCGACCTAGGCTCCGATATGCCGTATGAGTATCTCGCAGCGAAGGGGCTTCTGGAGGATCTCTACCCCTTTATTGACGCCGACAATGAGCTTGACCGCAGTGATTTCTTCCCCAACGTCCTTGAGGCGTATGAGGTGGACGGGAAGCTCTGCGCCGCCGTGCCGGAATTTGGGATAATGTCCGTGATGGGGGCAAGCTCCGTCGTCGGCGACACGCCGGGCTGGACATATGACGACTATTACGCCGCGCTCGCCGCGATGCCGGAGGGCTGTCAGGGGCTTGACATATACTTTACCAAGGAGACAATGCTTCAGGTCGGGCTTGCGATAGACATGAACAGATATATGGACTGGACGAGCGGCAGGTGCAATTTCGACAGCGACGCCTTCAAGCAGCTTCTGGCGTTTTCAAACCAGTTCCGCTCCGAGGCGGAGCTGGAGGATTACGAGATCACGGAGGAGGACAGCGCCGCTTCCCGCATCTCACAGGGGCAGCAGATGCTGACGCAGGTTTCGCTCTACTCGTTCGACGAGGGCAGCAATGATAACCCCTTCAAGACCGACGTGACCTACATCGGCTTCCCCAACGCCACGGGCGAGCCGGGCAACGTGCTGGTCGGGATGTTGGCGTTCGGCATAACGACCGCCTGCCGCGACAAGGACGCGGCATGGCAGTTCGTGCGCACGTTCCTCACGGAGAAATATCAGCTCGACGGCTACAGCTTCCCCACGAACGTCAACGCCTTCAACGCGCTCCTCGCCAACGCGCAGAAGATAGAGTACGAGCGCGACGCAAACGGCAACATCCTCCTCGACGAGAACGGCGAAAAAAAGCGCAGGGTCGTAGGCATGATGTATGACGGCACGAATTACACCGAAATATACTCCGGCATCACGCCCGAGCGCGCCGAGACGATAAAGGCGCTCGTGCAGTCCACAACAAAGCCGCTCAACTATGATCAGAGCATCGTGGACATTGTCACCGGCGAGGCGCAGGCGTTCTTTGCCGGACAGAAGAGCGCGGACGAGGTCGCCCGTCTTGTGCAGAGCAAGGCGAATATATACGTGAACGAACAGCGATAGGCATACAGCAATCCCCGGAGCTTGCGCCCCGGGGATTGCTGTCTCCGGCTCAGCCGCGGTTTTTTCCGTGATTTCTGAGCCGGACTGTCTAACATTTCAGCTTATCAGTTGCTTAGAATATTGACATCTATAATGTATACCTCGTCCTTCTGTGTCCGTTTCTCACCGCTTGGGGCGATGAAGCCGGAGACCACGAGGCGCAGCTTAATGTCCGCGCCATTTCCGACGTCAAACATATCCCCAGCCTGAAGCTTTATTCCGGCTGTCTTCTGAAGCTCTGCAACGGTGATGTTTATCTCGCGCTGCTCCTTAGAGCTTAATCCCTCCTCGCCCGTATAGATAAGCCCCTGCTTGATGTACAGCTTTTCAATATCTACGCCCGCCTTCTCTATATCCTCACGACATTCGCGGATAAACTTCGCGGCGACAAGGTCTGCCTGATGGATATATATATCCTTTGGCTCTAGCCACACATCATAGCTCACGCCCTCTATGGTGACATCCTCCCCGCCAAGCTCATGTCTGTCAACACGCTGAGGGTCGGGAATCCCATAACCAAAGCCCACAGTCTCGATCGGTACATCGTCCTTGTCGGTCTCTGCATCCGTTCCGCCGACAAGCGGCTGCGAATTATCCGTGTTTTTCCCTGTCAGGGTTTTTTTCTCCTCCGCAAAGGCTGCATTGCCCATAGAAAGGAGCAGCGCGGCAGCAAGCGCGAAGCTCACAAATATTTTGGCATAATTTTTCATCTGCATCTTCTTTCCTTTACTAGAATTGTCCAGTTTTGTGTTCTATTCTCTATTTATATTATACATGAAAAGGTGTTCAATGCAAGTGCTTTCTTCTCAATGCGGCAGCAAAAATACAGTCTGCGCGCTACTGATGCACTGCCCTCTCCTCTGTTCAGATTTTCCCTCCGCGCTATGGTGAGCATACCTTATCCCCCGGCGGCATTTTGCGCCGCCGGGGGATAGTTTTCCGGTTTAGGAAGCTCTGAACCGGATGAGGTTCAGGAATACAGTATTTTCAGCCACTTAAAGAATGGGAATTTGGAAAGCCTGTAAACCGCATAGGAGAAAGCCGCGCTGCCAATGACCGTCAGCATAAACGGCAGGCAGGTCACTCCGGTCTGAACTCCTATCAGATTCAAGAATATGCCGACAAGGCTCAATATCCAGAGATGCGAGTAGTATATCAGGGCGCTGAGAGCCCTAAGCGTTCTGTAAGCGCCGCCCCTGCCCGTCATGCGGAAATTCACGAGCAGTCCAAAGGCAAGGTAGGTCGAGGGCGCAAGAAAGATATACATATCGTTTGCTCTGGCAAGGTCAAAATACTTTACGAAAAAAGCCTCGGCAAACATCAAGAGGTATGACGCGGCAAACAGCAGCAGGGCTTTTTTCTGCGGTATTTTAAAGCCGTTGAACGCGATATATGCGCCCATGCCAACGAACAAAAAGCCGTCAAACAAGCCGTTGCGGGTAGTGCCTATTATCCTTATAAACGTCTCCAGCAAAGACCGTATCTCGGGTGCGCTCGTCCTCAGCGGCGCAAGCACGCCGAACCAGCTTTGACCGAGCAGCCCAAGCGTATAAAAGAACAGCGCGGCTGTCAAAATTTTTCTTATCCCTATCCTTCTTGACAGAAGAAAAGATACAAGAACGACGGAGACGATAAGCGCCGGGATAAACCATAGCTGGGTATAGCGCCCCATGAATACCGCATAGTCAAAAATACCGTGAACTATGCCTCTCCCATCCTCCAATATAGCTTTGAGCCGGAACGGGGAATATATCAGCGCCCAAATAACGTACAGCCTTGCCAGCTTGACAACGCACGCCCTCGTCGGGCTTAACGAAAAGCGCTCCAGCGGGGTCTTTCTATATAAAAAGAAGCCGGAGGCGGCAAAAAAGATCGGCGCGGCGATTCTTGCGAGCCAGTTTTGAATGACGTAATTAAGCAGGCTTACTAGCCGGTCATCGGCAGCGCCGAACGGCGCAACGTGTATCGACACCACAAGTATCGCGCATATGAATCTCGCCAGATCAACGGCGTTATACTCGCCTGCGTTCGCGTTATTAGGATCGCCGGTCAACACATCGCGGCTCTCGTCTGTCGAAAACGCTTGCGCCGTGCATATCATCTTGTAACCTCCACTGCGGCTGATGATTGGTGTGTGCAAACTCCACCGAGTAAATTATACACGAAAGAGAAATAATTTCAATATATTCTGCGGTAATCAGCGACGTCGCAGGGCAAAGCTCCTTATAATCCGCTTCCGGCACATTTTGTGGCGTCTCCCTTGACCTGCCGAAAAATTGTCTAGTGACAAGCCGCAATATATATGTTATTGTATAAACAAGTGAGACAATTTTTCGGTAAAAATTACATATAAAGGAGACTGACATGGTAACGAACAAAGAAAAGCTCTTTGCCCTCGGCAAAAAGATGACCGACCGCGTGCCGTACAGGCTGGGGCTGAAAAAGCTCGACGAGAGCTGCCCCGAGTACTGGGGGCTTGTGAACACGCTGGACGACGAGATGGTCGAGATCGCGCTGAGTATGCCGCAGCGCGTGCCGCAGACGCTGGCGCAGATTGCAAAGTCCTCCGGCTGGACCGACAGGGAGAAGCTGGAAGCCAAGCTGCACGAGATGGGCTGCGTCGGGCTTATCGAGTGGAACTGGGAAAACCCGCAGCACGAGAAGCAGTACCTGCTGCCGCTGTTCGTGCCCGGCGCGGCGGAGTTTCTCAATATGCGCAAGTCCTTTGTTGACGAGCACCCCGAGGTCTGCGATTTCTTCAACAAGATGACCCGTCTGCCCATCGAAAAGATAACGGCGATAGTGCCGCCCGGAGGCGCGGGCATCGGCATGCACGTCATACCCGTGGAGAAAGCCATCCCCACCGAGTCCAAGTCCGTCAGCCTCGAGCATCTCTCCCACTGGCTCAAAAAGTACGACTACTACGCCGCCGGCGTGTGCTCCTGCCGCCGCTCTCAGACGGTGCGCGGCGAGGGCTCGGGCGATCTTGAGGACTACTGGTGCATCGCCGTGGGCGACTGTGCGCGCTACTCCGTGGAGACCGGCAAGGACGGGCACGAGGTCAGCTATGACGAGGTCATGGAGATCCTCCGGCGCGCCGAGGAGGAGGGCTACGTCCACCAGATAACGAACATTGACGGCGAGGACAAGATCTTTGCCATCTGCAACTGTGCGCCCGGCGTGTGCTACGCCCTGCGCACGTCACAGCTTTTCAACACGCCGAATATGTCCCGCAGTGCGTACATCGCCCATGTGGACATGGAAAAGTGTGTCGCGTGCGGCAAGTGCGTGGAGGTCTGCCCCGCAGGCGCGGCAAAGCTGGGGCAGAAGCTGTGCACAAAGAACGGTCCCGTCGCCTATCCCAAGCACGAGCTGCCCGACGACACAAAGTGGGGTCCGGAGAAGTGGGACGAGGACTACCGCGACAACAACATGATAAACTGCTACGACAGCGGCACCGCCCCCTGCAAGACCGCCTGCCCCGCGCACATCGCCGTGCAGGGCTACATCAAGATGGCGGCGGAGGGCAGATACCTTGACGCGCTCAAGCTCATCAAGCAGGATAACCCCCTGCCCGCCGTCTGCGGCAGCATATGCAACCGCCGCTGCGAGGACTCCTGCACACGCGGCACGGTGGACAATCCCGTCGCCATCGACGAGATAAAGAAGTTCATCGCCGAGCAGGAGCTTCACGCAGACAAGCGCTACATCCCCGCAAAGCGCACCCGCAGGGAGGACACCTCCGGCTATGAGGAGAAGATAGCCGTTATCGGCGCAGGTCCTGCGGGCTTGAGCTGTGCGTACTACCTTGCCAACATGAGCTACCCCGTGACCGTGTTTGAAAAGGACGAGGTTCCCGGCGGCATGCTCACGCTCGGTATCCCCTCGTTCCGTCTGGAAAAGGACGTTGTGAACGCGGAGATCGACGTGCTGCGCGAAATGGGCGTGGAGTTCAAATGCGGCGTTGAGGTCGGCAGAGACGTCACGCTCGACGAGCTGCGCGCACAGGGCTACAAGGGCTTCTTCCTCTGCATCGGCGCGCAGAGCTCCGCGCCTCTCGGCATCCCGGGCGAGGCGCTGCGCGGCGTGTTCGGCGGCGTTGAGTTCATGCGCGCGGTCAACCTTGAAAAGCACCCAGCCGTCGGCAAAAGGTGCGCCGTCATCGGCGGCGGCAACGTGGCAATGGACGTTTGCCGCAGTGCCGTGAGGCTCGGCGCGGAGGAGACCTATGTGATCTATCGCCGCTCCGAGGCGGAAATGCCCGCGGATAAGGCGGAGGTCGCCGAGGCGGTCGAGGAGGGCGTAAAGTTCCGTTACCTCTGCGCACCCGTGGAGATCATCGGCGACGGCGAAAAGGTCACGGCGCTCAAGGTGGAGCTGATGGAGCTGGGCGAAGCGGACGAAAAGGGTCGCCGCACGCCTGTCGGCACGGGCAAATATGAGACTATCGAGGTCGATTCCGTCATCAGCGCCATCGGGCAGAGGATAGATCTCGGCGGCATCGCGCCCGAGGGCATGACCTTCAACCGAAACGGCACGGTCATCGCCGATCCCGTCACTCTCCAGACCGCACAGCCCGACATATTCGTCGGCGGCGACGCGCTGACAGGTCCGAAGTTCGCCATCGACGCTATCGCCGCCGGACGCGAGGCTGCCGAGTCGCTGCACCGCTATGTGCACCCCGGGCAGAGCCTCACTCTCGCGCGCAACCGCCGCCGGTTCATCGAGCTGAACAAGGACGACGTAATGCTGCCGGTGGAGAGCTTCGACAACTCCTCCCGCCAGCGCCCCGGCACGGACAGCGCCAAGGCGAAGAGCTTTGCCGACGCGCGTCTGACCTTCACCGAGGAGCAGGTGCGCCGCGAGGCGGCGCGCTGCCTCGGCTGCGGCGCGACCGTGGTGGACGAGAACAAGTGCATCGGCTGCGGTCTGTGCACGACGCGGTGCGAGTTTGACGCGATACATCTCAGCCGCGATCTGCCGGAGGCGTCCGTCATGTACAAGGCGGAGGACAAGATGAAGGCTATACTCCCCTACATGGTCAAGCGCGAGGTCAAGATACTGCGCAGCAAGAAGAAATAATGCACGGGCTGTGCATGTAATAGTGATAGTGTAAAGTGATTCCTCCCCCGGCGGCTGCCGGGGGAGGATGCGTTATTATGGAGTGATACGCTTACACAGGGTTTTTGCTCATATGATA
Source organism: uncultured Oscillospiraceae bacterium (assembly GCA_934572325.1). Lineage (GTDB taxonomy): Bacteria > Bacillota > Clostridia > Oscillospirales > Oscillospiraceae > Limivicinus. The sequence continues at coordinate 5,194 of CAKTKT010000019.1, read as the reverse complement.
GTTTTTCGCTGTAGAGGAAGCGTTGGTGGGAAGCACACTGTGTCAGCTTACCGGAGTTCCCTCGGCGGACTTGACGGCGCTGTGATTGCTCATAAATTCGCTCACATCGCCGAGCGATATGCTGCGCGGCATTTTCAGCGTGAGGTCATATGTAATGCCGCCGTCGGCGCGTGTGATGCCGCCGGAGAGCGTTTGCGCATCCCACTCGCGCAAAAGCTCGTCGAGCTGATCGCCGAAGGGCTCGTTATCGGCGACGGTAAAGCACAGGCGGTTAATGAAAAAGGAGTCCGCCCCAACGGTGAAGCGGTGCATTATGACCTGAAGCAGCGCAATCACCAGCGTGACAAATATGCCCAGCACGTACATTCCGCAGCCCAGCGCCAGCCCGATGCCCGCCGTCGCCCATATACCGGCGGCTGTGGTAAGCCCCTTGACGGTGCTGCCGTTTTTAAATATCACGCCCGCGCCGAGAAAGCTGATGCCGCTGACCGCCTGCGCCGCGATACGCGCGGGATCTGCGCCGCGCGTGCCGTTGAAGGTCGTGCCTGACGCATCCGTGAGATCGGCAAAGCCGTATTTCGAGATGAGCATGAACAGCGCCGCGGCACAGCAGACGATTATGTGCGTGCGCACACCTGCCTCCTTGAAGCGGCGGCTGCGCTCAAAGCCGATGACCGCGCCGCACATACACGCCGCAACGACCCGCAGTGCAAACTCAAGCATCTGTACCACCGAAAACTGGCAGATATAATACTCACCAAATGTCATCGCAGAGCACCTCCGCAAAAGCAAACTCCGACAGCGCCGAGGCGTGATCGGCGAGCCTGCGCAAAATCTCCGGATACATGACGGGCGCGGGAGCTGACTGATGCAGCGTATAAATACCAAGCGCGGCGCGCATAGCCGCGCCCTTGTAAACATCAAAGCAATCAGAGCGAAACATAACCAGCCTCCTTGACAAAGCTTCTGTATGATGTTAACATCATATGCGCGCGGCAGCAATAAAGTCAAATTATGTTTTTATGTAGTATGATAAGATAACGTTATGGAGGCGGAAATGCTGGATCAGAGAATATATACGCTTTTGAAGGTGTACGAGTTGAAAAATTACACGCGGGCGGCAAAGGAGCTCTCCATCACGCAGCCTGCTGTCAGCCAGCACATCAAGGCGCTGGAGAGCGAGTTCGGCGTGAAGATATTCGAGCGTGTTGACGGTGAAATAGTTGTGACAAAGCAGGGTGAAGCGGTCGTCAAGTGTGCGCGAAAAATGCTGGGGCTGTACAACAACCTCTATCAGGAGCTGCTGGATCGAGGCAGCCGTACTACACATCTCACTGTCGGCGTCACACATACGGCGGAGAGCAACCCGATAGCTGAGGCGCTGGCAAAATACAGCGCCGAGCATGAGGGTATAAGCATAAAAATGATTACTGATACAATAAGTAATCTTTATACCATGCTGAAAACCTATGAGCTGGATCTGGCGATTGTGGAGGGGCGCATCAGCGATGAACGGATCCGCTATCTTTTGCTTGATACGGACTATCTTGTGCTCGCGGTGTCCGTCAACCACCCGTTTGCCAAGCGCAGCATGGTCACGCTCAACGAGCTGAAAAAGGAGCGCCTGATACTGCGCTTGCCCGATTCCGCCACGCGCAACCTCTTTGTCGCGCACCTTGAGAGCAACAACATGAGCATTGCCGACTTCAACATCGTGCTGGAGGTAGACAATATGGCGACGATAAAGGATCTTATTCGCCGCGACTTCGGCGTTTCCATTCTGGCGCGCAGTGTCTGCCTTGACGAGCTGAAAAAAGGAAAGCTCGCGCTGCTTCCCGTGGAGAATTTAAGCATGATGCGCGAGATCAACCTTGCCTACCGCAGGGATTTTGCCCAACCGGACATACTGCGCGACATCATGAAGGTGTATAACGAGACTCTGCGCATCTATGCCTGATTCTATGCCTGATACTATCATAAAATCATAAACTAAGTGAAGATTCTCTTGAATAACAGTATTAAAGTAACCGCTGAATAAATAGCTGTCAGCGTCTGACGTATTTATAAAAGAGATGAAGCACAGCACGCTGCACTTCATCTCTTCTAAGTTTTCTTTTGTTGCTCTGCCCGAAATATAATATAGAGCTGACTTTAGGTTTACATAACTCTTTTACTCCGTCCTGAATGCCTCGACGGGGTCTTTCTTTGCGGCGAGGCTGGACGGGATAAGTCCGGCGAAGAACGTGAGCACGACGCTGATGATGACAAGTATCACGCCGCCCGCCCACGGAAGCTCCGACTTGAGAGACATTATGCCGGTCAGATCGCGCACGATGATGTTTATCGGGATATTCAGCAGCACCGTCATGAGGATGCCGATAAGCCCCGCCGTGAGCCCGATGATGAACGTCTCGGCGTTGAACACACGCGAAACGTCCTTCTTCGATGCGCCGATAGCGCGGAGTATGCCGATCTCCTTCGTGCGCTCAAGCACGCTTATATACGTGATAATGCCTATCATGATGGACGACACCACAAGCGAGATCGCCACAAACGCAATGAGCACATAGCTTATCACATTGATAATGGTGGTGATGGAGCTCATCAGCAGCGCCACGACGTCGGTATAGCTTATCTCATCGTCCTCGGAGACGGAGGCGTTATAGCGGTCAATAGCGTCCGCGATGGAGTCCTTGTCCTCGAAGGTGGAGACATAGATATTTATCGTGCCGGGGCTGTCAAGGTCAACGTAGCCCAGCTTCTTCAGATTTTCCTTATAGCTGGAGTCCGAGTACACGGGCGGCATGGCGTTATTGTATATCCAGAGATAGTCGTCGTCCTCCAGCGCGAGCAGGCTGAACTCGTGCGCGAGCTTGCTGTCGGAGAGGTTGCGGTAGAGCGCCTCCATCTGCGAGGCGTATATCTCCTTTATCTGCTGCGCCATCATCTGCTCGACATAGTCAAAGAGCGTGTCGTCGTCCATCTTGCTGAGCATGGAGGAATACTCCGGATAATTGTCGAGCACCATGTCCTCTATGTCGGTGCGGGTCATGCCGTCCATCTGCTCGTCGATCTTCTCCTGAACATAGCTGTCCTCGGGAACGCTCATATAATCGACATATACGTCGGCAAGCTCCTCATCCGTGGCGTCGGCGAGGTAATCCTTCGCCGCCTCCGTCTTGCGGGAGTTGGAGAACGCCTCGTCGTCATCGTCAAGGAACGGCAGGCCGTTGAACACGTCGTGCGCGGGGTCGTCAAGCTGGCGCTTGACGAGCTCCTTTGTCGCCGCCTCGCTGACAACGTGCTCCACGAGCGCATGGGTGTAGCCGATGGAGCCGCTTATCATGCCGGAGACCGCATCCTCATTCTGGCGGATTATACCGACGATCTTGACGTCCATCCCGTTATTGTAGAGCGTTCTGAGACCGAGCTCCTCATCCGCGAGATTGATATACTCCCCCGTCTCCTCGTCGTAGCTGTACTGGTCGGCGGGGTAGATATAGCGCACATAGCGGCTGCAAATGTCCTCGTAGCTCCAGCTCTCAAGCTCGGTATTGAGGTTCTCCTGGTCGATGAACGTCTGCATATCGTCGGCAAGGCTGCTGTTGGACTTGAGACCGAGCGCGTACAGCACGAGATCGGACACCTCGTTATTGGTGTTCACCGTCAGCACTACCTCGTCATACTTCTCCGGCCAGTGACCGTATATGAGGTCGTACTGCTGCTTGAGCAGGGGGTTGACAAGCTCCCCGTTCTCGCCGGGCAGTATCTCCTGCCATGCGTCCGCCATGGAATAGTACGAGCCGAACGTGGAGAAGTACGAGCTGTAATCGCCGCCGAAGGTCGTGCTCATCGCGTTTTGCATGAGCTCGATTATGTCCGTCTTGACGATGTTGTCGTCCACGTCGCGGGCGTAGAGGTTCATGTCGAGGTCATAGGAGTACATGACGGAGCTTATATACTGCTGCACATCCGTGTCGTTCTCCAGAAACTCCTTGAACGGCTTGAGGTTGTTGACCTCCTTATCCGCGGAGATCATGGAGTTCATCATGTCGTAGAGTATGGTGCTGGAATACACGGCGTCGTTGTCGTGCTTATTCTCGTCCGCGTCCGCGTGTACGCCCATGAGCGAGGTCATCATGCTCGTCATGTCGTAGCTCTCCGCCTCGATGGTTATGGGGTAGCTGGAGAGCGTGTCCTCCTGCACCTTGTCGATGTAGTTTTGTATGCCGTTTGAAAGCGACATGATGAGCGCGATGCCGATGATGCCGATGCTGCCGGCAAACGCGGTGAGGATAGTGCGCGCCTTCTTCGTCAGCAGGTTATTCGTCGAGAGGGCGAGCGCCGTGAAAAAGCTCATGGAGGTCTTTTTGCGCTTGCCGTCTGTCTGCTGCCGCTCCTCCGCATCGGAGCTGTACGGCTCGCTGTCGCCGATGATGAGCCCGTCCTTGAGACGGATGATGCGGCTGGCGTAAGCCTCGGCAAGGTCGGGGTTGTGCGTGACCATGATGATGAGCTTGTCGGCGGATATTTCCTTGAGGATGTTCATTATCTGCACGGAGGTGTCGGAGTCGAGCGCGCCTGTCGGCTCGTCCGCGAGGAGTATATCCGGATCGTTGACAAGGGCGCGCGCGATGGCGACTCGCTGCATCTGCCCGCCGGACATCTGGTTGGGTTTTTTATATATCTGGTCGCCCAGTCCGACCTTCTTCAGCGCGTCGATAGCCCGCGCCCTGCGCTCCGCCGGGGCAACGCCGGACAGCGTGAGCGCCAGCTCAACATTGGAGAGCACCGTCTGGTGCGGGATGAGGTTGTACGACTGGAAAACGAAGCCGATAGAGTGGTTGCGGTAGCTGTCCCAGTCGCCGTCGGTGAAGTTTTTTGTAGACTTCCCGTTGATTATCAGGTCGCCGGAGGTGTACTGATCCAGCCCGCCGATAATGTTGAGCAGCGTTGTCTTGCCGCAGCCGGAATGACCGAGGATCGCGACAAATTCGTTCTCGCGAAACTCAAGGTCAATGCCCTTGAGCGCGTGGACGACAGAGTCCCCCGCCATGTAGTCTTTTTTGATGTTTTTGAGTTTGAGCATGGTTTTCCCTTCTTGCGGCAGTAATAATTCTGTAGGTTTGTCAAACATATTGTACAGTGACCTCAGCGGGAGACAGCCAGCGGAGGGGTCTCATGGGTAAGTTGT
>CAKTKT010000018.1 GCA_934572325.1 uncultured Oscillospiraceae bacterium | reverse complement strand
AACTCAACTATAACTCATGAGACCATATCCTTCATATCTTTTTATTCACTTGTCCAATATGTATTGTAGTCCTACAAATGTGCTTTTTGCGCATGGACGCTTTTGAGTTGACACTGTAGGCGTGCAATGATATAATAACATGATTTGTGGTGTATAATGTAAAGGAGTACGCGGATACAGAGGATAAAACAGGGCAGGTGAAGCTATGTACGAGCGTTTTATTAAGAGAATACTGGATATTTTGCTGTCGCTTGCGGGCATCGCCGTGCTCGGCATCCCCATGCTCGTCATCTCGCTTGCGATAAAGCTCGACTCTCCGGGACCGGTGTTCTTCCGGCAGAAGCGCTTCGGCGTTCATAAGGGCTTTTTCCGCATCTTCAAATTCCGCACCATGCGCACCGACACGCCCCGCGACGTGCCCACCCATATGCTCGAAAATCCCGCGAAGTGGATAATGCGCACGGGCGCGTTCCTGCGCAGGACGAGCCTGGACGAGCTGCCGCAGCTATTCAACATCCTCGCGGGGGATATGTCCGTCATCGGACCGCGCCCCGCGCTGTGGAATCAAAACGATCTTATCGCCGAGCGCGACAGGTACGGCGCGAACGACGTGAAGCCCGGTCTGACCGGCTGGGCGCAGATAAACGGGCGGGATGAGCTGCCCATACCGGATAAGGCGAGGCTCGACGGGGAGTATGTTCAGCGCCTGAGCTTCCTTTTCGATTGCAAATGCTTTTTCGGCACGATAGCGAGCGTGCTGCGGCATGACGGCGTGGTCGAGGGCGGCACGGGCAGGCTTGAACGGGAGAAAAATATATGAAACGCATTCTCATAACCGGCATCAACAGCTATCTCGGCAAGTGCTTCAAGCGCTACATAGAGGGCTTTTCCGGCTATGCCGCCGTGTCCATCAGCATGCGCGACGGCTCGTGGCGCGACGAGGACTTCACGGGCATAGACACGGTCTATCACGTGGCAGGTCTGGCACACTCCGACAACGGGCACATCAGCGCCGAGAAGGCGCAGGCGTATTACAGCATCAACACCGACATGACGGAGGCGCTCGCAAAAAAGGCGAAGGCGGAGGGCGTGCACCAGTTCATATTCATGAGCTCCGCCATCGTGTACGGCGACAGCGCGCCCGTGGGCGAGCGGCGGCGGATAGAGCGCGGAACGATGTGCTCCCCCGCGAACGCCTACGGCGACAGCAAGCTCCAGGCGGAGTACCGGCTGAAAAAGCTCGCGGAGGATAGCTTCAGGGTCGTTATACTGCGCCCGCCGATGATATACGGTCCGGGCTGCAGGGGGAACTATCCGGTGCTCTCGCTCTTCGCGCGGCATCTGCACTTCTTCCCGCGCGTGGACAATGAGCGCTCCATGCTCTTTGTGGGCAACCTCATGGCGTTTGTGAAGCTCATGATAGATAACGACGAGCAGGGAACGTTTTTCCCACAGAACGCCGAATACGCCAACACGTCCGAGCTTGTGCGCATGATCGCGGCGGCTCACGGGCGGAAGATAAGGCTCGTGGGCGGGCTGACGGGGCTTTTGAAGCTCATGGGCGCGTTCACGGGGCTTGTGAACAAGGCGTTCGGCAGCCTGAGCTACGACATGGCGCTCAGCGACTACTCCGGCGGGGAGTACAGGGAGCACACCCTGCAGAAGAGCATTGAGATAACAGAGGGAGTATCAAAGGAAGCAATATGACCGATGCGGCACAGAGAAAAAAGCATATCCTCGTCGTCAGCCAGTATTTCTATCCGGAGGCGTTCCGCATAAACGATATGTGCGCCGAGTGGGTGCGGCGCGGGTATAAAATAACGGTGCTCACCGGCATACCCAACTATCCCTACGGGAGATACTTCAAGGGCTACGGGCTGTTCAAAAAACGGCGCGAGCGCTACGAGGGCATGGACATTATCCGCATCCCGCTCATCGCGCGCGGCAAAAGCGCCGCGGGCATGTGCCTCAACTACCTGTCGTTCGTCGCGTCGGGTCGGCTTTGGCAGCGCTTTACGCGGCTGGACGCCGATATGGTTTTCATTTTCGAGGTCTCGCCCATGACGCAGGCGCTCGTCGGCGTGTGGTACGCCGAGCGAAGGCGCATACCCTGCTGGCTCTACGTGCAGGATCTCTGGCCGGAGAATATCGAGATAGTCACCGGCATACATTCGCCCCTCGTTCTGCGCCCGATAGAGCGCATGGTGCGCTCGATCTACCGCCGCTGCGACCGGATATTCGCCGCCTCGCCCAGCTTTGTGGAGATGATACGCGCGCGCATGGCGGAGGGGCGGGAAAAGGTGAGCTACTGGCCGCAGTACGCGGAGGAGTTTTACCGCCCGGGCGCTGTAAAAAGCGCGCTCATCCCGCCGGACGGCAGATTCAAGATAGCCTTCACCGGCAACGTCGGGCAGGCGCAGGGGCTGGACATTTTGCCCGAGACCGCCGCGCTGCTGAAGGCGGGCGGCGCGGACGCGGCGTTCGTCATCGTCGGCGACGGCAGGAGCAAGTCGGCGCTGGAGGAGCGCATACGCGCCCTCGGCGTGGAGGATATGTTCGTGATGATCCCGCGGCAGAGCGCCGAGAGCATACCGGGGCTTCTCGCGGCGTGCAACGCGGCGTTCGTCTCGTTCATGAATAATCCGCTTTTTGCCAACACCATACCGGCAAAGCTGCAATCCTACATGGCGTGCGGCATGCCGATCCTCGCGTGCGCCACGGGCGAGACGGAGCGGATAGTGAAGGAGGCGGAGTGCGGCGTGTGCAGCCCCATCGGGAATGCGCCGGCGCTTGCCGACGCGATAGCGGCGCTGATGCACGACGCGCGTCTCGCGGAATACGGAAGAAACGCAAGGGCTTATTTTGAGGCTCATTTCGATAAAAAAATGCTGCTGGACAGGTTCGAAGAGTGCGTGAACGGACCGGACGAGGCAGGGAGAGGCTGAATATGTTCAGAGATAAGACTTTGATGATAACCGGCGGCACGGGCTCGTTCGGAAACGCGGTGCTCAACCGCTTCATTTCAAGCGACATAGGCGAGATACGCATTTTCTCGCGCGACGAGAAGAAGCAGGACGATATGCGCCACGATCTTCAGGCGCGTATGCCGCAGTACGCCGACAAGCTGAAATTTTACATAGGCGATGTGCGCGATCTGCAATCGGTGAAAAACGCGATGCACGGAGTGGACTACATCTTCCACGCGGCGGCGCTCAAGCAGGTGCCGTCCTGCGAGTTTTTCCCGCTGGAGGCGGTAAAGACCAATGTTTTCGGCACGGACAACGTGCTCACCGCGGCGATAGACGAGGGCGTGCGGGCGGCGATATGCCTTTCCACCGACAAGGCGGCGTACCCCATCAACGCCATGGGCACGAGCAAGGCGATGATGGAAAAGGTCGTCGTGGCGAAATCCCGCACGGTCGATCCCGCGCGCACGAAGATATGCTGCACGCGCTACGGCAACGTGATGTGCTCGCGCGGCAGCGTCATCCCGCTGTGGATAGAGCAGCTTAAAAACGGCGAGCCTATCACCATAACCGAGCCGAGCATGACGCGCTTTATCATGTCGCTCGACGAGGCGGTGGATCTCGTCCTCTTCGCGTTTGAAAACGGCGCGAGCGGGGACATCCTCGTGCAGAAGGCGCCCGCCTGCACCATCCGAACGCAGGCGGAGGCGGTGTGCGAGCTTTTCGGCGGCGACAAGAGCAATATCCGCGTTATCGGCATACGCCACGGCGAGAAGATGTACGAGACGCTTTTGACGAACGAGGAGTGCGCAAACGCGGAGGATCTCGGCAGCTTTTACCGCGTGCCGTGCGACAAGCGCAGTCTCAACTATGACAAGTATTTTGTCGAGGGCGACGTGGAGCGCAACCATCTCAGCGAATTTAACTCCAACAACACCCGTATGCTCACGCTCGCCGAGGTCAAGGAGAAGCTGCTCTCGCTCAAATATATCCGCCGGCAGCTTGAGAAAATGGGAATCTTAAATTAGGAATTAGGCGTTAGAAGTTAGGATCTTTCAAGGGAGGGTGATGGCGTGAACATTCTTGTTACGGGCGCTGCCGGCTTCGTGGGGAAAAACCTCTGCCGCGCGCTGGAGAATATCCGCGACGGCAAGGACAAGACCCGCCCAGGGCTGAATATAGAGGAGATTTTCGCGTATACGCGCGAGAGCGGCGCCAACGCGCTGGCGGACTGGTGCCGTCGGGCGGACTTCGTGTTCAACCTCGCGGGGGTCAACCGCCCGAAGGACGCGGAGGAGTTTATGCAGGGAAATTTCGGCTTTGCCGAGGAGCTGCTGGACGCGCTGGAGCGCGCGGGCAACGCCTGCCCCGTCATGCTCTCCAGCTCCGCGCAGGCGAGCCTCACCGGACGCTACGCCGGATCGGACTACGGCAGATCGAAGCTCGCGGGGGAGGAGCTGTTCTTCGCCTACGCGGAGCGCACCGGTGCGCCGGTGCTCGTCTACCGCTTCCCGAACGTGTTCGGCAAGTGGTGCCGCCCGAACTACAACAGCGCCGTCGCCACGTTCTGCCATAACACCGCCCGCGATCTCCCCATCACGGTCAACGACCCCGCGACGGAGCTGGAGCTTGTGTACATAGACGACGTGGTGGAGGAGCTTATTGCCGCGCTTGAGGGCGCGGAGCACCGCTGCGACTATGCGGGGCTGACCCCGACGCCGCGCGGCGGCGGGCGCTTCTGCTATGTTCCCGTGACGCACACCGTCACGCTCGGGCGCATTGCGGGGCTGTTGGAGGCGTTCAGGGCGCAGAGCGTGACGCACCTCATGCCGGAGATACCGGCGGGCTCGTTTGAAAAGAAGCTCTACTCCACTTATCTCAGCTATCTTCCGCCGGAAAGGGCGGCGTATGACCTGAAGATGAACGCCGACCAGCGCGGCAGCTTTACCGAGCTTATCCGCACCGCGAAATGCGGGCAGGTGAGCGTTAACATCTCCAAGCCCGGCGTCACCAAGGGGCAGCACTGGCACAACAGCAAGTGGGAGCTGTTCATCGTCGTCGCGGGGCATGGGCTTATCCGCGAGCGGAAAATAGGCACGGACGAGGTCGTCGAGCTTGAGGTCAGCGGCGAGCGCATACAGGCGGTGCATATGCTGCCGGGGTACACGCACTCCATTTTCAACCTCTCCGACACGGACGAGCTTGTCACCGTGATGTGGGCGAACGAGTGCTTCGATCCGGCGAAGCCGGACACGTTCTTCGAGGAGATATAGAATATGAGCATGAAGCTGGATTATTCGGATGTACACTTCAAAAACAACGGGAGACTGAAGCTGCTCATCATCGTCGGCACACGCCCGGAGATTATACGCCTCGCGGCGGTCATCGGCAAATGCCGCGCCTACTTTGACTGCATACTCGCCCACACCGGACAGAATTATGACTACAGCCTCAACGGCGTGTTCTTCCGCGATCTCGGCATCGACGCGCCGGAGGTATACATGGACGCGGCGGGCGGCGACCTCGGCGAGACCGTGGGCGGCATCATCAACTGCTCGTATAAGCTCATGAGCGAGATACGCCCCGACGCGCTTTTGATCCTCGGCGACACGAACTCCTGTCTCTCCGCCATCGCGGCAAAGCGCCTGCATATCCCCATCTTCCACATGGAGGCGGGCAACCGCTGCAAGGACGAGTGCCTGCCGGAGGAGACGAACCGCCGCATAGTTGACATTATCTCGGACGTCAACCTCGCCTATTCCGAGCACGCCCGCCGCTATCTCATCGAGTGCGGGCTGCCGAAGGAGCGCACGTATGTCACGGGCTCGCCCATGGCGGAGGTGCTGCACAAAAACCTTGAAAGCATCGAAAACTCGGATATACACTCCCGTCTTGGGCTGGAAAAGGGAAGATACATCCTGCTCTCGGCGCATCGGGAGGAGAACATAGACACCGAAAGAAACTTTATCTCGCTCTTCACCGCCATCAACAAAATGGCGGAGAGGTACGATATGCCGATACTCTATTCCTGCCATCCGCGCTCGGCAAAGCGCCTTGAGGCGAGCGGGTTTGAGCTCGACAGGCGCGTCATCCGGCATGAGCCGCTCGGCTTTTTCGACTATAACGCCCTACAGATGAACGCCTTTGCCGTCGTGTCCGACAGCGGCACACTGCCGGAGGAGAGCAGCTTTTTCCTCTCCGTGGGGCGTCCGTTCCCCGCCGTCTGCATCCGCACGAGCACCGAGCGCCCGGAGGCGCTGGACAAGGGCTGCTTCGTGCTGGCGGGCATTGATGAAAAATCGCTTTTGCAGGCGGTGGACACCGCCGTCGCCATGAACGAAAACAGCGATCTCGGCGTTCCCGTGCCGGACTATGTGGAGGAGAACGTCTCCGCCAAGGTCGTAAGGCTCATCCAGTCATATACCGGCGTGGTGGACAGAATGGTTTGGAGAAAATTCTGACAATGCGGGTACTGTATATCGACTCGGTCTGCAAGTCCGGCAGCACCGGCAAGATCGTCTATAAGCTCTATACCGAGGTCAGGGCGCGCGGCGGCGAGGCGGCGGTGTGCTACGGGCGCGGGAAGAACATCGGGGAGGAGAATACCCTCAAGTTCGCCCTCGACTGGGAGACGGCGCTTCACGCCGCGCTCACGCGCGTAACGGGGCTGACGGGGTGCTACTCCTTCTTCTCCACGCGGCGCTTGCTGCGCTTTATGGACGGCTTCAAGCCGGATATTGTCCACCTGCACGAGCCTCATGCGTATTTTGTCAACCTGAAGCCGCTTTTTGAGTATATCCGCGGGCACAACATCCCGCTGGTGTACACGTTCCACTGCGAGTTTGCCTATACCGGCAAGTGCGGCTTTGCAAACGCCTGCGATCGCTGGCAGACCGGCTGCGGCAAGTGCCCGCAGCTTGCAGAGTATCCCAAGAGCGTGCTTTTTGACTTCACGGCGAGGATGTGGCGCGAGAAGCGCGCGCTGCTCGCGGGGCAGAGGATGCTTGTCTGCACGCCGTCCGAGTGGCTGGCGGAGCGGGTGCGGAGGTCGTTTCTGGGGGAGGAGTACGACGTGCGCGTTGTGCCAAACGGCATTGACACCGCGCTTTTCCGCCCGCGCGATTTCGCGCACCTGCGGGCGCGGCACGGGCTTTCGGATGAGAAGGTCGTGCTTGCCGTCGCGCCGTACATGATGGACGCGCGCAAGGGCGGGCGGGATGTGCTGCGCCTCGCGGAGAGCATGAAAAACGAGCGCGTGAAATTCATACTCATCGGCGTGGACGATCTCACGGAGGAGTTTCCGCCGAACGTCATCGCCATGGGGCGCACCGACAATCAGCGGGAGCTGGCGGAGTATTACTCGATGGCGGACGTGTTCGTGATATGCTCCGCAATGGAAAATCTTCCGACGACCTGCCTGGAGGCGGTGTGCTGCGGCACGCCCGTGGCGGGCTTTGCTGCGGGCGGCACTGCGGAGACCGCGCCGCCGCCCGTCGGGCGCTTCACAGCGCCGGGCGACGTCGCGGCGCTGCGCGAGAGCGTCATGGGCTTTCTCGCATCCCCTCCCGCGCCGGAGGAATTTGCTCCCCTGCGCGAGAGCTTCTCCGGGGAACGTATGTATGAGCGATACAGCGCGATCTACCGCGAAATGATATGATTGGAAGTGCAAATAATGAGCAAGACAAGAACAGAGCGCGAGTTTAGGCGCTGCACCTGCTGCGTCATGGACACCACAGACAGCAGGATAGTCTTTGACGAAAACGGCGTTTGCGACTACTGCAACGACTATCGCAGGAACATTTACCCCGCGTGGCGGGCGAAGCTCGAGGACAAAACGCTTTTGCAGCGCACGGCGGAGGAGATAAAGCGCAATACGGCAGGGCAGAAGTACAACTGCATCATCGGTCTCTCCGGCGGCGTGGACAGCTCGTACCTCTGCTATGTCGCAAAGGAGCTCATGGGGCTCAACCCCCTCTGCTACGTGTGCGACACAGGCTGGAACCTCAAGGTTGCGGACGATAATATCAAGCGCATCACCGAGGGGCTTGGGCTGGATGTGTACACTGAGGTCGTCAACTGGGATGAGATGCGCGATTTGCAGATCGCGTTTCTCAGGTCGCAGGTGCCGTATCAGGATCTGCCGCAGGATCATGCCATCTTCGCCGGACTATATAACTACGCCGTCAGCCACGGCATAAAATACGTGCTCACCGGCGCGAACAGCGCCACCGAGTGCATACGCCCGCCGATAGAGTGGGTGTATCAGAACGATCTGCGCCTCATAAAGGACATCCAGCACCGCTTCGGCACGATGAAGCTGAAGAAATTCCCCACGTGCAGCATGATAAAGTACCGCCTTTATTACCCCATCTTCAAGGGCATGAAGCGCGTCGCCCCGCTGGACATGGTGGAGTACGACAAGGAGAAGGTCAAGACCTTCCTCACGGAGCGCTTCGGCTGGGAGGCGTATGCCAACAAGCACTACGAGGACGTGTTCACCCGTTTTTACGAGGGGTACTACCTGCCGCACAAGTTCGGCTACGACAAGCGCAAGTGCTATCTCTCAAATGAGATACTCGTCGGCACAAAGACGCGCGACGAGGCGCTGCGCGAGCTGGAAACGCCCGGCTACGACGCGGAGACCATGCGCGCCGACCTTGAGTATATCGCCCAAAAGCTCGGCATGAGCGCGGAAGCACTGCAAGCGCTCATTGACGGCGAGAACAAGACATTTGCCGATTATAAAAACAGCTGGGGCATCATTCAGCTCGGCACGATGGTGCTGCGCGCCCTCGGCGTTGAGAAAAAGAAATTCCGCTGAGCGGAGAGGCAGAACATGAAGATCGTACAGCTTGAGGATTTCTTTCACCCCGACGCGGGGTACAAGATAAATATCCTCTCCAAATACTTTGCCCGCATGGGGCATGAGACGGTGATCCTCACCGCCGAGCTTGACCGTATGCCCGATTATCTCACGAGCTTTTTCGGGCGCGACAATATCGCCGAGCGCGACAGGGAGTATTCCGAGCGCTACGGTGTGCAGATTATCCGCCGCCCCATATGGGCGTATGTCAGCGGGCGCGCGATTTTCAGGGATAACCTCGCAAGGCTCGTCAACTCCCTGCATCCGGACGTGCTGTATGTCCACGGCAACGACACCGCCGCAGGTATGTGGATACTGCGCCATTTGAAGGCGCTTGACTGTCCTGTCGTCATGGACAACCACATGGTCGAGATGGCGTCGCAAAACCCCTTGAGAAGGCTCTACCGCGCGTACTATAAGCGCCGCATCGCGCCCATCATCATCAAAAACGAGATACCAGTCATCCGCGCCATGGATGACGACTATGTCGAGCGCTGTCTCGGTGTGCCGCTCGCGCTCGCGCCGTGGATCTCCTACGGCTCGGATATGCTGCTGTTCCATCCGGACAAGGCGGCGGGCGCGGCGTTCCGGCGCGAAAACGGCATTGCGGAGGACGCCTTCGTCGTGCTCTTTGCGGGCAAGCTCGACGAGTCCAAGGGCGGCATGCTGCTTGCCGAGCTTATGAGCCGCAGGCTCGACACGCCGCGCGAGGTCGTCTACCTCATCATCGGCAACGCCACCGGAGAGTACGGCGAGCGGGTCGAGGCGCGCATGGCGGAGAGCCAGTACCGCGTCGTCCGCTTCCCGACGCAGAAGTACTCCGCCCTCGCGCGCTTTTATCAGGCGGCGGATGTGGGGCTTATCGCCAAGCAGGCGAGCCTCAATTTCTTCGACATGGAGGCGTGCGGCGTGCCGGTGCTGTCGGAGGACAACAATCTAAACGCCGCGCGCTCGGGCGAGGGCAACGGCTGGCTCTTCGCGCCGGACGACGTTGATGACTTTGCCGCAAGGCTCACGGAGATTATAGACCTCCCGCCGGAGGAGCTTGAAAAAGTCTCCCGAAACGCCGTGGAATTTGTGAGAAAACACTACGATTACAGCAAAAAGGCGGAGGAATATATCGCCGTTATAGAGGACGTGTACAGGAGAGGGAAGCGCTGATGTATATTCTCGAGGTCTCATACGGCTGCCCGTCGGAGAAATACCCCAGCAACGGCAATTTCCAGCTCGATCAGGCTAAGGCGCTTTTCGGCTGTGGGAACAAGGTGGTTTTCGCGGCGCTGGATATGCGCTCGTTCCGCCGTTGGCGCAGGTGGGGGCTGTCTTGCCGCACGCAGGACGGTATTCCCGTGTATGAATACAATTTCCCGATGGGACCGTTTGCGGAAACCCTGCGCCGCAGGCTCGCCGCGCACGGCTTTGAAAAGCTTCTTGCGCGCGTGATAAGAGAGCACGGTCGTCCCGACATCGTGCACGTCCATTTTGCGGACACCGCAGCCGCCGTTGTTGAAGCGTGCAGGCGGCGGAATATCCCCTTTGCCGTGACGGAGCACGCCTCCAGCCTTATGGACGATGCGACAGCCGCGCCGCAGAAGGCGCTTATGGAGCATGTATATAAAAACGCGGCGTGCGTCATCGCTGTCAGTCCGGCGCTCGCGGCGCAGATAAAAAAATACACCGGCGTTGAAGCCGTGGTCGTGGACGATATTGTGGACACCGATACCTTCCGCTTTGAGCCTGCGGCGAGGATGGACGGCGCGCCGTTCCGCTTTGTCTCCGCCGGACATGCCGAGCGCCGCAAGGGCTTTGATGCGCTTGCTGAAGCGTTTGCGCGCGTGTGTGCCGTGAGAGATGACTGCGAGCTTGCCATCATGGGCGACGGGGCGGAGCTGGAGAACATAAAGCGCCAGATCGCCGCGCTTGGACTGACGGATAAGGTCTGCTGCACGGGGTATTTCCGCCGCAGTGAGTTTGCCCGAAAGCTCAACGTGAGTGATTGCTTTGTCCTTGCCAGCCGGCATGAGACGTTCGGCGTTGTCTATGCCGAGGCGATGTGCTGCGGCGTGCCCGTGATCGCCACGCGCTGCGGCGGCACGGAGGGCTTCATCGGTGCGGAGGACGGTCTCATGGTCGATGTGGACGACGTCGGCGGGCTCGCCGAGGCAATGCTCGACGTTTGCGGAAATGTACAGAGGTATGATAAAGCCGCGATAGCGCGCCGCGCCTGCGGGCGCTTTTCGCCGGACGCCGTCGGCGCGAGGATCGCGCAGGTGCTGGAGAACACGCTGAGAAGGAGCTGAATGGATGAAGGTTTTGTTTATATGCTTTGCGGACTTCGGCAGAGCGGATTCCGGAAGCTCCGTGAGACCGCAGAAGATGTACCGCGCCTTTGTCGAGGAGGGGCACGAGGTGAAGCTCCTTTGCGGCAGCGACGGGAATGACTGCCGGACGCAGCGCAGAAAAAGCGTCGCGCAGATAAACCGCTGGCTGGACACGGAGAGACCGGACATCTGTTATATAGAGTCGCCCGTGGGGCAGATTATGCTGGACGACGATATCCGCCTTATAAAGCGTCTGCACCGCATGGGCATACCGACGGGGTATTTTATAAGGGATTTTCATAACAAGTTTCCTGAAATATTTCCACGAAGGACGGGCTTTATAAATTCGCTGAAAGATATTTATTTGGATATACGACAGTTCAAGACTGATAATGCGCTTAAATATGTGGACATTGTCTATCTTCCATGCGATGAGGCAAAGGCGCTGTTTAATTACCGTGATATGCGCGCTTTACCGCCGGCGGGAGAAAACAATTTGCCCGGAGAAAAGCCTCTCAACAGGACGGGAATATATGTAGGCGGTATATCACAGCAGTATGGGCTGGATGCTCTAATAGATGCTTACGATAGAATAAATAGACAGCTAAACATTTATAAGTTGATTTTGTGTGTGCGCGAAAACGAGTGGAGGAGATTTGAGCATCCACAAAAGAATGCGCCGTGGCTTGAGGTAGTTCATGCATCCGGAGCGCAGCTTAAGCCATTATACAACAGGGCGGACGTTGGATTTCTCATACCCAGGGGAGGAAGCGCCTATAACGATTTTGCCTTGTCCGTTAAAATCTATGAGTATATGGGATATGCGCTCCCTATTGTTGCAGCCGGATGCGCTGCGATGGATCGGGTTATAAGCAAGTATAATATCGGGATTACAACCAAAGGTACAAGAGAAGGTTTTGCAGAGGCAATCAAACAGATATTTGCGGACGAGGCAAAGTACAAGAACCTCTGTGATAATTGCAGAAAAGCACTGCTGAAAGAAAACTTGTGGACGCACAGAGTTAAAAAAGTGGTTCGTGATTTGAGTGAAAAAGCGGCGGAGAAATAAGAGGATTAGATTATGAAGGTTGTTTTTTACGGCAATTACGCAATAAAGCAGGTTCGGTCTATATATGAGGCGGCGGGCTGGAGATGTGACGAGTATAGGGCAACGGGCGGAAATCCGTTAGCAAAGCTTGGAGAGCTGATTAAGCTCATATCGGCGGACTGCGTATATATAGTAAGCGGCTGTGATGTGCAGAGTACACGCGCGTACCGCCTTGCATTGAAGCTCAGGAAAAAGGTGATAGTGCACTGGATAGGAACAGATGTGCTGCGCATACGCGAGGATTATTACAGAAACCCGAGAAAGATAAATGGAGAGTGTGTTAATCTATCCGGTGCAGAATGGATAGGGGACGAGTTAAGAGAAATAGGCATAGAGTCAGAGACAATACCCACAGTTCCGGAATATCTTGATTTTTCATGCCCGCCTATGCCGAAAGAGCACGCAGTACTGACCTATATTCCGAGCCACCGCGCCGATTTTTACGGAATGGATCTCGTGCGGCGCTTAGCGGCAGCTCTGCCGGAAATCAGATTCTATATTGTAGCGAATGACGGAGAAAAAGACGCCGATAAATTGCCCAACATGATATATAAGGGCTGGGTAGATAGCGAGAAAATGAGGACTCTTATGTCTGAATCCACAGTGCTTTTTCGCTATCCGAAACATGACAGCCTTTCCAGAATGGTAATGGAAGCATTGGCGGCGGGACGCAGAGTGGTATACAAGTATCACTATCCGTATGCTATCACGCCCGCAAGTGATAAATATGAGGATATACTCGCAGCGCTCAAGAGCGTTTTGGATGAAGAACCGAGCGTTGATCATGAAGCATCGGAGTATATAAAGACCGAGCTTTCAAGAGAAAAAACGCTGGCAAGGTATAAAAAGCTGGGGCTTATATAAGACCGCAACACTATCCGGAGGAAGCAACATGAATTACTGGATAATATCCACAGATAAATGGCTGGAAGCCAATAGGAATAAACTGCTTGATGGATGCAGCACCATGTCTGCTGACGGGGTTAGCGTACTCTATACGAGAGATGGTCGCTTTAAAGAGGATCAGCTATATTCAGTATCCGATGATGGTTTTATTGCATCTGACGGTGTAATTCTTAATCTTTCAGAGCTTAAAAGCAAATACAATACACATGAACTCGCAGGGGTCATCCGGCGCGCTGAGGAACAGTCAGGCGAGAGGTTTTTCTCGGAATTTGTCGGTCCGTTCAGCGGGGCGCGCGTTAAAAACGGAATTATCACAGTATGGTGCAACCAGACGGGAGATGCGCCGGTGTTTTACTATGACGGTGAGTTTTTCTCCGCTTCGGACGACTTCAATCTCATTGTTCGCCAGCTTAGGCTTCACGGTATAGAATACAGCTTTGATGAAGATGCGGCGATTGCTGTCATGACATTCGGGTATCAGATCGACGACAGCACTATGGTATCCGAGATAAAACGGCTTGAGCCGGGAAAGTATATCCGCCTAGAAAACGGACGCTCAGAGGTAAAGCAATATCACAGATTCAGGTTTGACGAGCTTGATATAAGCTTTGACGAGGCTGTGAACGAGATAGACAGGGGCTTCCGCGCCGCACTCAAACGCTGCTTTGATAAAGATATAGAGTACGGTTATGCGCATATGGCGGATATGTCTGCCGGACTTGATACGCGCATGGTCAACTGGGTAGCGAGAGACATGGGGTATGGCGAGATAAGCAATTTCCATTACAGCCAGAGCTGTTCCGATGAGCGCAGATATGCCGAAGCAGTGTCCTTGAGATTGGGCAATAATTTTATGGCGATGCCCCTTGACAATGTCAAGTTTATATATGATATAGATAAGCTTATAGGCATGAATTATGGGCTGACAGTTTACTGCAGTATAACAGGCGGCGAGAGAATGCTCTCTTACGTGGGGTTTGAGCGTTTTGGGCTTGAGCATACAGGGCAGCTTGAAAATCTGACGTCGTATGGCAATACGGATGCTCATGTCCCGCCAATAACCACAGATTTGAGATACACAGATACCGTGAGTTATAAAGTGCCGGAAGAGTTATTGACAAAGTACGAGAACAATGAAGAATTCAGTTATTATACACGTGGCTTTCTTGGAACACTGTCAACGCATCTTATACGCCGCCACTATACCTATGCTGTGGCGCCGTTCATCGACAGAGATTTCTTTGAGTTATGCGCAAGAATTCCGCTTCGTTACAGGCGAAACAGAAGACTGTACTGGGCGTGGCTGAACCGCTTTTATCCGGAGGCGGCAGCGATGCACTCCTCGCGCGACCCTGACAGATCGCCGAAGAACTATTACAAATATAAGCTCAAACGCATGGTATACAGTGCTTATAAGAAAGTACTCTGCGGCATAGGTCTTAGTAAAACGGCTAATAACCCGAACGGAATGAATCCGTTCGATTACTGGTACGATACGATTACGGAGCTGAGAGAGTTTGTGCATGAATATTATTCCAACACTATTTCACTGTTGAACGGTTACCCGGAGACTGCGAACCGCGTCAAAGCGCTGATCGATTCACCGAAAGCAATGGATAAAATGTTGGCGCTCACGGTGCTGGGCGCGGCGAAAGCATATTTCGGCATTGAAGAGTAATGGTCGAAAAAATAAGGGGTTATATAAAAAACGCTGCGGCAAAGCTGGCGGACACGGGCTTTTTCCATGTGTTCGGCAGCTCGGTGATAAATAAGATAATATCCTTTGCCAGCGGGATAATCCTCGTCCGCATACTGACAAAGGCGGACTACGGCGTATACACTTACGCTAACACAATATTGGGCTTCTGCATGATGCTCAACGGCTTTGGCATGAGCTCTGCGGTGCTTCAGGTGTGCAGCGAGAAGAATGATGAGGAAGCGCGGCTGCGTGTTTATGAATACGGGCTGGGGCTTGGCTCAAAGGTAAATATCGCGCTCGGCGGACTTATTATACTGATCGCGCTGCACGTGCCGCTGAAAATTGAGGGGGCAAACGGGTATCTCGCGCTTATGTGCCTTATGCCGCTGCTGTCGTTTATCCCGGATCTGCAAAAGACATATCTGCGCGCGGAGCTGCGCAATGCGGAGTATGCCTATGCAAACACCTTTTCAACCGCAGCGATCTTTGTCCTGTCAGTAGGGCTTACGCTCATGGTGCAGGCGAAGGGGCTTGTATTTGCGCAGTATATCGCGTTTGCTGTTACGGCTGTTTTACTGCGGAAAAGGTTCGGCGTTCCGCTCAGCGCCAAAAGCACAATATCGGCGGAGGACAGACGCTCGCTTATCGGCATTGGCGGGATAAGCATGGTCAATAACGGGCTTTCCAGTCTGATGTACTATCTTGACATTTTTGTGTTGGGGCTTGTTGTGGCAAATGAAAACGTTATTGCGGCATATAAGGTCGCAACTACGATCCCAACAGCGTTGGAGTTTATTCCGGCGTCTGTTGTAACGTATATATACCCGTATTTCTCACGGAACAGGAACAATAAGCCGTGGCTGCTGTCAAACTATAAAAAGCTTGTCTTGTCATTGGGAGGCGTGAACCTGCTCATAACGGCAGTGCTCTATGTTTTAGCGCCGTTTTTGATAAACCTACTCTTTGGAAAGCAGTATATGGATTCCATTTCCCCATTTCGGATTCTGGTCGTGTCTTATTTCTTCGCAGGCACGTTCAGGGTCATATCCGGAAATTTGCTGGTCACGCAGAGAAAGCTGAAATTCAATACTATTGTTGCTGTGTTTTCCAGCGCGATGAACACAGTGATGAACGTGTTTTTCATAAATGCATGGCAGTCAAATGGCGCAGCCTTAGCGACATTGACTACGGCAATTGTTACTGGCACCGTTAATACAGCCTATTTACTGAAAACATTAAACAAAATACCTTGTACTCGCAATGAAGAATAGTATAATTGTGTGTGAGAGTATGATATAATTCGACAGCAGATATAGATGGGAGTATAATGACATGATATACAATGAACTGAGAGAGCGCAAAACAAAGCTGGCTGTTGTAGGACTGGGATATGTGGGATTGCCGCTTGCAGTAGCTTTTGACGAAGAGGGGATAGACGTTATAGGCTATAACCGTAGTCAGGGACGTGTTGATCTCTACAGAAGCGGAACAGACCCTACGCATGAGGTGGGGGATGAACGTATAAAAAAGTGTAGTGTTGACTTTACAGCAGACCATAAGAGATTGCAGGAGTGCAAATTTATCATTGTAGCTGTTCCTACGCCTGTCGATGAGGGACACGTGCCCGATCTCAGCCCAGTGACAGGCTCGACGGCTGTCATAGGACGTAACATTACAAAGGGTAGCATAGTTGTATATGAATCAACGGTTTACCCCGGCGTGACCGAGGATATTTGCATCCCGATTCTTGAAAAAGAGTCCGGCATGAAATGCGGTGTCGATTTCTTCGTCGGGTATAGCCCTGAACGAATCAATCCGGGCGATAAGGTACATACGCTGCGTACCATACGTAAAATAGTGTCGGGTATGGATGCGTATACACTTGATGAGGTATCCAGAGTTTATGAAATTGTTATCAATGCGGGCGTGTATCAGGCCTCGTGCATAAAGGTGGCAGAGGCTGCAAAAGTCATAGAGAACAGCCAGCGGGATATAAACATAGCGTTTATAAATGAGCTGTCAAAAATATTTGACAGACTAGGGATAGACACTAATGAGGTCATGGATGCCGCGTGTACAAAGTGGAACTTCCTGCGCTATAACCCTGGGCTTGTCGGAGGACACTGCATCGGTGTTGACCCGTATTATTTGACTTACCGGGCAGAACAAGTGGGATATACAAGTCAGGTCATACTTGCAGCACGACATGTTAATGACAGCATGGGCAGGTACGTGGCGCAGGGCGCAATAAAGCAGATGGTGAGAGCCGGTATGTGCGTCAAAAATGCGAGGGTGGCGATTCTGGGTTTCACATTTAAGGAGAATTGTCCTGATACGCGGAATACAAAAGTGATTGATATAATAAAAGAGCTCAAAGAATTTGGTATAACGCCGGCCGTGATAGATCCGTGGGCGGACAAAGTGGATGTGCTAATGGAATATGGGTTGCAGTTGGCAGATGAAGCGGCTTTGGAAAATATGGATGCAATTATCCTCGCTGTTGCACATAACGAGTATAGAACGATAACGATGGAGCAAATTGATGCGATGTATGCCAGAGATGTCCCAAAAGTGCTTATAGATGTGAAGGGTATTCTAGATAAAAAGGCATATCAAAATGCAGGTTATTTGTATTGGAGACTGTAATTTATGGATAAACGTATTTGTGTTATCGGTGGTGGCGTATGGGGTGAAAATCATATTCGTACTTTGGACGAGCTTGGAATGCTTGCTGCGGTAGTTGAGCCGGATGATAATCGGAGAAAATATATAGAAGGGAAATATTCTTGTATATGTCACGAAAATACGGAAGAAGCAATAGCAGGATGCTATGATGGCTACGTTGTTGCTGCACCTGCGGAACACCATTTTGAAATTGGGTATAAGCTATTGGCGGCAGGGCTTCCAACACTCATAGAAAAGCCTATGACATTGAACTCACAAGACGCGATGACACTAGTTAAAATTGCAGAGCACGGACATGTGCCGTTTATGGTGGCGCATATTCTGCTGTTTCATCCGGCAATAAAAAAAATAAAGGAGTTAATTGACAACGGGGAAATCGGGGAGCTTTTTTATCTATATTCAACAAGAATAAAGTTTGGTATTGTACGAACGGAAGAGAATGTATTTTGGTCTTTTGCACCGCATGATTTGGCAGTGTTGGACTATCTTGTGGGCACACCAGCGGAAAATATTAGGGTTTCTAAAGGAAATTTTCTGCAAGAAAACATATGCGACTATGCTCTGGCGGAGCTGGACTACCCTAATAACGTGAAAGCGCACATATTTACTTCGTGGCTGCACCCATTTAAAGAGCAACGCCTTGTAGCGGTTGGCAGTGACGGTATGGTGTGGTTTGATGATGCCACGGATAAAAAAGTATACTTCAGTGGGAAGCATGTTGAGTGGGAGTCAGGACATCCGGTTTTGATTCAAAGTGAGGCAGAGGTTATTCCGTATAATCAAACGCTTGCGCTGACGGAAGAACTAAATTATTTTGCGAATCATTTACAAACAGAACCGAGTATATCCACTGGTGAGGATGGGTACAGAGTTGTAAAAATGCTGGAAACAGTCCAGAAGTAAGGATGGGTATGGTGAAGCAGTGGAGTATTACATTCACGAAAGTAGCTTTTTAGACGATGCTGTATCGATAGGCGCCGGAACAAAAATATGGCATTTTTGTCACATCCAGTGTGGAGCAAAAATTGGACGCAACTGTACGCTTGGGCAGAACGTGAATGTGTCCAACAATGTAACCGTGGGTAACGGCTGCAAGATTCAGAATAACGTTTCGTTATACGAGGGCGTAGAGCTGGAGGATTACGTTTTCTGCGGACCATCATGTGTTTTCACCAATGATTTGACTCCGCGGGCAAAGTACCCCAAAGGAAGATCCGGGTATAAAAAGACACGTGTCTGCCGGGGGGCTACTATAGGTGCGAATGCAACTGTTGTTTGTGGGCATACCATCGGGGCATGGGCAATGGTCGCAGCTGGGGCAGTGGTGACTAAAGATGTGCCGGCTCATGCATTGGTAGCAGGTGTACCAGCCAAACGCATAGGTTGGATATGTGAGTGCGGCAGAATATTAGGGGAAAACCGTGTATGCCGTGTGTGCGGAAGAATATACACCGAGACAGAAAATGGTCTGGAGGAGTCTAAATGATACAATTCAGAGATTTGAAGAAACAATATCTCGCGCTAAAGCCACAAATAGATGCTGCTGTCGAAGAGGTTATGCTTGACGCTAATTTTATTTTGGGTCATCGAGTGAATGAGTTGGAAGCACGTCTGGCAAGCTACGTTAATGTTAAGCATTGCGTGACGTGCGCTAATGGAACAGATGCATTAAAGCTGGCGGAAATTGTGTGTGGCATTGGACCGGGAGACGCAGTGTTCGTGCCGGATTTCACTTTTTTTTCTTCGGCAGAGACAGTCGCAGAGCTGGGGGCAACACCAATATTTGTAGACGTTGACGAGAATACATTTAACATTGATCCAGCGGCACTGGAGATTGCAATTGAGAATACTGAGCGCAGTGGAAAGCTGACGGTTAAAGCTGTGGTTGCTGTTGACTTGTTTGGGCTGCCCGCAAATTATAATGAGATCAGGAAAATTGCTGACAAGCACGGATTGCTGATTATAGAAGATGGTGCACAAGGCTTTGGCGGCAGCATAAACGGCAAGCGAGCATGCTCACTTGGCGACATTTCTACAACCTCGTTTTTCCCCGCCAAACCGTTAGGGTGCTATGGTGACGGAGGGGCAGTGTTTACTAATGATGACGAAGCAAATGCGCTGTTAAGGTCTCTGCGTGTACATGGGAAAAGTGCGGATGACAAATATGATAATCTGCGTTTGGGAATGAATTCTCGCCTTGACACAATACAGGCGGCAATACTCAATGTAAAACTAACGGCATTTGAAGAATATGAGCTTGATGCCGTAAACAGGGTGACCAGAATGTATAACGAGAGACTAAACGGCAGTTTTATTACCCCAACAGTACCGCAGCACTTCTATTCAAGCTGGGCTCAGTATACACTCAGATTTGACAACCAGACGACACGAGACAGATTCCATCAGTCATTAAAAAACAAAGGCGTTCCCACAATGGTTTATTATCCACGTGGTATGCACGAGCAAGGGGCTTTTGAGAACATTCCATATGACGGTCAGTGCCCGATTACAGAAAGATTGACCAGAACTGTTTTGTCATTGCCGATGCATCCTTATATGGAAGAAAAAGATGTCGAGCTGATTTGTGATAGGCTTTTGAGTGTGTAAGGGTATTAGTGTAAGAAAACTATTAGGAGCTCCAAAGACTGCGTTGAAAAGCGTGACAATATGTGCTGTTATAACTAGAGTGCCCGAGCTGTATTTTGTATGCATCTGCGGGCGTATAAAACGATTCGCTGAAAGCTGTTTATTCAGAGCCCACTTAAAATGTCAATAAGGAGAAAGTTATGAGAGTTTGTGTTGTCGGAACGGGATATATCGGGCTGCCAACGGCGCTGATGCTGGCGTCGCACGGGGTGCACGTCGAGGCTGTCGGACATCGGCAGGAGACGGTGGACAAGCTCCGCCGCGGAGACGTGACCTTTGAGGAGAAGGGTCTGCCGGAGCTTTTTTCCGCCGCGCTCGCAAGCGGGAACATCAACTTCCGCTGCGACTATCCCGCGGAGGATTTTTACATCATCACCGTGCCCACGCCGTACCTTGCCGACAGCAAGAAGGTCGATGCGGCGGCGATAGTTGATGCGCTGCGCCAGGTGCTCGCGCACTGCGCCGACAATGCCGTTATCGTGGTGGAGTCCACCATCTCCCCCGGCACGATCGACCGCGAGGTGCGCCCCGTCGTCGCGGAGAGCGGCAAGCACGTGCGCCTTGCCCACGCGCCCGAGCGCATCATCCCCGGCAATATGCTCAACGAGCTCATACATAACTCCCGCACCATCGGCTGCGACGACGCCGCCACGGGCGAGGAGATAAAGAATATGTACCTCTCGTTCTGTCGGGGCGATATAGTCATAACCGACATAAAGACCGCCGAGATGACCAAGGTTGTGGAGAACACCTTCCGCGACATCAACATCGCCTTCGCCAACGAGCTGGCAAAGATCTGCCGCCGCGGCGGCATGGACGTGGGCGAGGTCATCAGCATCGCCAACAAGCACCCGCGCGTCAACATCCTCCAGCCGGGTCCGGGCGTCGGCGGGCACTGCATATCCATAGACCCGTGGTTTCTCGTGGGCGACTTTCCGGAGGAGGCGCGCCTGATCCGCACGGCGCGCGAGATAAATTCCGGCATGCCCGCCTACGTGCTCGACCGTATCGAGACCATCATGGGCGAGCATGGGCTGACGGACTGGTCGCGCGTCGGGCTGTACGGGCTGACCTACAAGGAGAACGTGGACGACACGCGCGAGAGCCCCACCCTGCAGCTTTTGGACATCATGAAAAAGCGCGGCGTTCCCGCGCCGCTCGTGTATGACCCGATGGTCAGCGCGCACAAGGCGGAGCGCCAGTGCGCGAGCTTTGAGGAATTTTTGCAGGGGTCGGACGTCGTCGTGCTCCTCGTCGGGCATAGCCAGATACGCCAATCGCTCCCCGCGCTTGCGGGCAGGATCGTGCTCGACACGCGCGGCATCGTCACCGACGGCAGCGCCTACACGCTGTGACCGGCATGAAAAGGATAATGCTGGTTTTCGGGACAAGACCCGAAGCGATAAAGATGTGCCCGCTCGTCAACGAGCTGAAAAAAAGAGCGGGCGCGGAGGTGTGCGTGTGCGTCACGGGGCAGCACCGTCAGATGCTCGATCAGGTGCTCAAGGCGTTTTCCGTCACGCCGGACTACGACCTTGCCATCATGAAGGAGCGGCAGAACCTCTTCGACATCACGGCGAATATTCTCGCGCGCATCCGCGCCGTGCTGGAGGAGGTCAGCCCCGACGTCGTCCTCGTCCACGGCGACACGTCCACGACCTTCGTCACGGCGCTGGCGTGCTTCTATCTCCAGATCCCCGTGGGGCACGTGGAGGCGGGGCTGCGCACGTATGATATTTACTCCCCCTATCCGGAGGAGTTCAACCGTCAGGCGGTGGGCATAATCGCCGAATACAACTTCGCGCCCACGGAGACGGCAAGGCAGAATCTCCTGCGCGAGGGGAAGAAGCCGGAGCGCATTTACGTCACGGGCAACACCGCCATCGACGCGCTCAAAACCACCGTGCGCGGGGATTATTCCCATCCGGAGCTTGACTGGGCTGCCGACAGCCGGCTTATCGTCATCACGGCGCACCGGCGCGAAAATCTCGGCGCACCGATGCACCATATGTTCCGCGCGATACGCCGCATCATGGACGAGCACCCGAACGTGAAAGCCGTCTACCCCATCCACATGAACCCCGCCGTGCGCCGCGCGGCGGAGGAGGAGCTGGGCGGCTGCGACCGCATCCATATTATCGAGCCGCTGGACGTGCTGGATTTTCACAACTTCATGTCTCGCTGCTGCCTCATACTGACGGACAGCGGCGGCATACAGGAGGAAGCGCCGGCGCTCGGCAAGCCCGTGCTTGTCATGCGCGACACGACCGAGCGTCCGGAGGGCATAGCCGCCGGCACATTAAAGCTCGTCGGCACGGATGAGCAGACCATTTACAGGGAGTTTGACCGCCTGCTCACGGACGAGGCGGAGTACCGCGCGATGTCCGTCGCCGCGAACCCCTACGGCGACGGTCACGCCTGCGAGCGTATAGCGGATATACTGTTATCGGATTGAGAGCATAAAACGCGCCTCGGCGCGGGGAGAAGAACGGATGAGGGCAGTAAAACTGACTGCCGGCGGCGCGACGCTGCGCCTGCCGGAGAAGCCGACGGCGGCAGGAAGGATGATAGAGACGGCGCTGTATGCGCTGCTTGCCGTGTTCTTCGTCAGCGTCGCCGCGTTCACGGCGGCGGGCTTGGAGAGCGCGTGGAAGGCAGTGCTGACAATTGCGGCGCTCGTTGCGGCGCTCTTCGCGGTCTCTCTGGCGGAGCGGCATACCAAGCTCGCGCTTGCCGCGATCCTCGTCCTCGCCGCCGCGCTGCGTATTGCGTATATCTTTATTGTTCCCACCCAGCCCGTGAGCGATTTCTGGATGCTCTATGACGCGGCGCAGTCCGCCGCCGCGGGCGACATGAGCTGGGCGGACGTGACGGAGGGGTACTTCTCATGGTGGCAGTACCAGATACCCTTCGTGCTGTATGAAGCCGCGATACTGCGCCTTGTGCCGAGCGTCGCCGCGCTGAAGCTGATAAACACCGCGTGGAGCGTGGGGAGCGTGTATCTAATATGGCTCATTGTCGGGCGCTTTATGCCGCCGCGCTGTGCGCTTGCGGCGGCGCTCATGTATGCGGTATATCCCACGCAGATAATGTACGCCTCCGTGCTGACAAACCAGCATATCTCAATGCTTTTCATACTCCTTTCCATCGCGGTGCTGCTGGAGACCGCGTCGCCGTGGGGCTGTGCGCTCGCGGGGGCGCTGCTCGCCGTGGGCGATCTTATGCGCCCCGAGGGGGCGATTGTGCTCGCGGCGGTGTTCTGCTGCGCGCTCTGCGCCGCCATTGAGCAGCCGGGGAGAAAGCGCATAGCGTCGCTCCTTATAACGCTCGCGGCGTTCGCGCTGGCGTACTTTGCGGTGAAATGGGCGGCGGGCGCCGTGCTCGGCGCGCTGGGGCTTGCGCCGCACGGGATAGGCAACTCCGTGCCGGAGTGGAAGCTCGTCGTCGGGCTTGACCGCGAGAACGGCGGCGCGGTATCGGACAAGTATATGTATGTCCTTGAGCTTGCCGACCCCGCCGCGAGGCGCGCGGAAGGACGCGAAATAATTGCACAGCATCTCGGCACGCGCGGCGGCTGGGCGGCGTTTTTCCTCGCAAAGCTCAGATATTTCTGGGCGAGCGTGGAGGATCTGACGTTCACGCTCGGCGGCGTGAGCGTGTGGGAGAGCAGCGCAATCGGCGGCATGAGCATAGAGGAGATGGCGTATGCCCTGTCCGGCGTGGAGTATATCTGGCGCATCGCCGCCTATGCGCTTGCTGCGGCGGGATGCGCAAGGCTCGCGGGAAATGCCATGCACGGCGAGGGGCGCCGCACCTCCGCCGCGCCGCTGCTCATCGCGGCGATACTCTGCGGCACGGCGCTTGTTTACCTCGCCATAGAGGTACAGCCGCGCTACAGGTTTTTCGCCATGCCGTTCGTGTTCATGCTTGCCTCCGTGCCGTTTGCATGGGTGAGCAGAAAGCAATGATAAGCAAAAATAAGCGAAAAGCGAAAGGGATTTACGCTCATTTCGCTTTTTTTGCGCCCGTATGCCCTTGCAAATCTGAACAGATATGGTAGAATGTTTTCAAATTTAAAAGCAGCGCCTTATGGCGAGAAAAATATGGAAAAGATAACGTCACGCAAAAATGAATATATCCGTGCGCTCCGGCTGCTCGCGTCCGACGGGGAGTACAGAAGAGAGCGGGGGGAATACGTCTGCGACGGGATGAAGCCCCTGCGCGAGGCGCTCTCGTTCGGCGCGGAGGTCACGAGCGTGCTGTGGAAAAACGGCGCGCAGGAGCTTACGGGGCTTGAGCGCACGGCGCAGTATCTCGCCGAGGCGGAGCTTTTCGACTACGCCTCCCCGATGAAAAACAGCCCCGGACCTGTGTTCACCGTGAAAATACCGCCGGAGGACGCCGCCGCGCCGATAAAAAACGCCCTCGTGCTTGAAACCGTGCAGGACCCCGGCAACGTCGGCACGGTGATCCGCAGTGCGAGCGCCTTCGGCGTCGGCGCGGTGATACTCACGGGGGAGTGCGCGGATCTTTACAACCCCAAGACCGTGCGCGCCACGATGGGCGCGATATTCCGCCAGAGGGTGATATGCTGTCCGTTGGCGGGGCTTGCGCCCCTGCTGGAGAAAAACGGCATGGCGCTCTACGGCGCGGCGCTCTCGCCGCGCGCGGCGGATATACGTGCGCTTGAGCTGAAAAATTCCGCCGTCGCAGTCGGCAGCGAGGGGCGCGGGCTGAGCCGCGAGCTTTTGGAGCTGTGCGCGGGGGAGCTTATCATCCCCATGCGCCCGTGCAGCGAATCGCTCAACGCCGCCGTCGCCGCGTCGCTCGTGATGTGGGAGATGGCGCGCGGTTGAGATATATTTAATATGTAAGATAGAAAGAGGGACGGAGCATGGCGGCGCGGAGCAGGCGTTTCTCGCGCCCACGGGGGAGCTTGCCGCGCTTGAGGGCGTCCGCCGCGAGGACGCGGAGGTGCTGGAGCGGCGCGACCTTGACCGCGCGGAGCGCGTAATGGACGAGTGCGGGCGGCAGAGGCTCGCTATCCTCACATATGACGACCGCGACTATCCCTCAAGGCTGAAGAATATATACGCCCCGCCGCCGGTGCTGTATGTGCGCGGAACGCTCCCGCGCGTGGACGACAACGCCGTCATCGCCGTTGTTGGCACGAGGCGGGCGACGGAGTACGGCGTAAGGATGGCGCGCGGCATCGCCGGGGAGATCGTCCGCTGCGGCGGCATAGTCGCCTCCGGACTGACGGCGGGCGTTGACGCGGCGGCAGCCGTCGGTGCGCTCGGCGCGGGCGGGGTGTGCATAGGCGTGCTCGGCACGGCGCATGAGCTGGCGGAGGGGAAGCTCGCGGAGGAGGTCGCGCAGTACGGCGCGCTTTTGAGCGAGTACGCGCCCGGAAGCGAGCAGCGCCGCGGCTTTTTCCGCGACAGGAACCGCGTGACCGCGGGGCTCTCCGTCGGCGCTGTGGCGGTGGAAGCGCCGGAGCGCAGCGGCACGCGCCTTTTTATCGAGGAGGCGGCGGAGCAGGGCAAGGAGATATTCGCCGTGCCCGCCAATGCCGACGCCGCCATGAGCGCGGGCACGCTCGGCTATCTCAAGGACGGGGCGAAGCTCGTCACGCGCGGTTGGGATGTGATGAGCGAATTTGAATGGCGTTATCCGGCGCATATCCACCGTCCGGAGATATGCGCCGAGCGAGCAGGGATCGCGGCGCTCGACGACGGCGTCAGGGCGCAAAAAAGACCCGTTCGCCGAAATAAAACAAAATAAGTCATTGACAAGGAAAACGGCAGGCGCTATATTGACTTGAAAGACCAGCTCTGTCAGCTCAGCGAGCTGCAGTTAAAGATAGTGAACGCTATCGCGCCCGACGGCTCGCATATAGACGACATAATAGAGACCACAGGCTTGACCACCGCGACGGTGCTCGCCCAGCTCACGGTTTTGGAAATAAAGGGCTTTGTGCGCCGCGAGGCGGGCAGACGCATTTTGTTGAATACAGCGAAGAAATGAGGAACAGCAATGGCAAAAGCAAAGGAACTCGTCATAGTGGAGTCCCCGGCAAAGGCTAAGACAATAGAGAAGTATCTGGGCAGCGGGTATAAGGTCACCGCGTCCATGGGGCATCTGCGCGACCTGCCCAAGAGCAAGATGGGCGTGGATATCGAGCACGGCTTCGAGCCGCAGTATATCCCCGTCAAGGATAAGCGCGAGCTTATAAACGAGCTGAAGAAGGAGTCCAAAGCCGCCCCGACCGTGTATCTGGCGACCGACCCTGACCGCGAGGGCGAGGCCATATCATGGCACCTCAAGGAGCTTTTGGAGCTGGACGACGAGAAGGCAAAGCGCGTGACGTTCAACGAGATAACAAAAAAAGTCGTCACGGAGAGCATAAAAAACCCGCGCGCGATAGATCAGGATCTCGTCGATGCGCAGCAGGCGCGCCGCATTCTTGACCGCATAGTCGGGTATGAGCTGTCGCCGCTGCTGTGGCGCAAGGTAAAAACGGGGCTGTCCGCAGGACGGGTACAGTCCGTGGCGACGCGCATGGTCGTTGACCGCGAGGAGGAGATCGCGGCGTTCGTCAGCGAGGAATACTGGCTGCTCGACACGCACCTCAACTGCGGCACGCCGGAGGCGGGCTTTACCGCGCGCTATTACGGCACGGCGGACAAAAAGAGAGAGCTGAAAAGCGAGGCGGAGGTCAACGCCGTTATTGCCGACGTGACCGACGCGCCGTTCGTTATAAAGACCGTCAAGCGCGGCGAGAAGCAGAAATCCCCCGCGCCGCCGTTCATCACCTCCACGCTGCAGCAGGAGGCGTCGCGCCGTCTCGGCATGACGCCGCGCCGCACCATGTCCATCGCCCAGCAGCTCTATGAGGGCGTGGAGATAAGCGGACAGGGCAGCGTCGGGCTCATCACCTATATGCGCACCGACTCCCTGCGTCTCTCCGACGAGGCGCTCGCCGCCGCGCGCGCATATATCACGCGGCGCTACGGCGCGGAGTACTGCCCCGCGCAGCCGCGCCGCTTCAAGACGAAGGCGGGCGCGCAGGACGCGCACGAGGCGATACGCCCCACGGACGTAAACCTCACGCCGGAGATGGCGCGAAAGGATCTCACGCAGGAGCAGTATCGGCTCTATCGCCTTATCTGGGGGCGCTTCACCGCCTGCCAGATGGCAAACGCCGTGTACGACAATGTCTCCGTCGATACCGAGAGCGCCGGTCACGTGTTCCGCGCGAATTACTCCGAGATGAAGTTTGCCGGCTACACCGCCGTGTATGAGGAGACGCGCGACGAGGAGAGCGCCGAGCTTGCCAACCCCCTGCCCAGTCTCAGCGAGGGGCAGCGGGTGTTCCTTGAGAAGCTGACCCCCGACCAGCAGTTCACCCAGCCGCCCGCGCGCTACACCGAGGCGACGCTCATCCGCGCGATGGAGGAGAAGGGCATCGGCCGCCCGTCAACCTACGCGCCCACCATATCCACCATAACCGCCCACGACTATGTCATAAAGGAGGGCAAGTACCTCCGCCCCACGCCGCTGGGCGAGGTGGTGACAAAGCTGATGAAGGAGCATTTCGCCGACATTGTGGATCTGAAATTCACCAACCAGATGGAGGCGGAGCTTGACGAGATAGAAAACGGCAAGGCGGCGTGGCGCGATGTGCTTGCGGATTTCTACAAGGATTTCAGCGGCGAGATGAAAGAGGCGGAGAAGGCGCTCGACGGCGTGCGCATAAAGGTGCCGGACGTGCTCAGCGACGAATACTGCGACGTCTGCGGGCGGCAGATGGTCGTCAAAAAGGGCAAATTCGGGTACTTTCTCGCGTGCCCCGGCTTTCCGGAGTGTACGTTCACAAAGCCCATCGTCGTCGAGATGCCGGGCAAGTGCCCCAGGTGCGGCGGCAGGATACTCAAGCGCACGTCGAAAAAGGGCTACGTGTTCTACGCCTGCGAGCGCGGCACGGACTGCGGCTTCATAACCTGGAACGTTCCGACGAAGGACTTCTGCCCCGCCTGCGGCAAGACGATGTTCAAGCGCAGCGGCAGGGGGCACTCCAAGAGCTTCTGCGAAAATCCGGAGTGCGCCAGCTTCGTGCCGGAGGATCAGCGCGGGTACAAGAAGAAATCCGCCGCTCCCGCCGAGGGAACGGACGCCGCCACAGAGGAGAGCGCCAAGCCCGCCGCGAAGAAGCCCGCCGCGAAAAGAACGACTGCGGCGGCAAAGAAAACGACTGCGGCGAAAAAGCCCGCCGCCAAAAAGACCGCGGCGAAAAAGACAACAAGGGAAGAAACAGAGAAATAATGGAAAAAGTGACCGTCCTCGGCGCGGGGCTTGCGGGGAGCGAGTGCGCGTGGCAGCTTGCAAGGCGCGGCGTTGGCGTGCGCCTTGTGGAGATGAAGCCAGCGAAGATGACCCCGGCGCACACGTCGAAATATTTTGCGGAGCTTGTCTGCTCCAACTCCCTGCGCAGCGACGATCTGACGAACGCGGTGGGGCTGCTGAAGGAGGAGCTGCGCCGTCTCGGCTCGCTCATTATGGAGAGCGCGGACGCGAACCGCGTCGCGGCGGGCGGGGCGCTCGCCGTGGACAGGGAGGGCTTTTCAAGATATGTCACCGACAGGCTCACCGCGTGCGAAAATATTGAGCTCATATCCGCCGAGGCGACAGAGATACCGGATGGCACGGTCGTCATTGCGACAGGTCCGCTCTCAAGCGACGCGATAGCGGAGAAGATAGCCGCGCTCTGTCCGGAGAGCGACCTGCATTTTTACGACGCCGTCGCCCCCATCGTCACGCTGGAGAGCGTGGATATGTCCGGCGCGTTTTTCGCCTCGCGCTACGATAAGGGCACGGCGGACTATGTCAAC
The DNA here is from genome assembly GCA_934572325.1 of uncultured Oscillospiraceae bacterium. GTDB lineage: Bacteria > Bacillota > Clostridia > Oscillospirales > Oscillospiraceae > Limivicinus. The sequence goes on along the minus strand of CAKTKT010000018.1, from coordinate 3,515 downwards.
TGCCCGATGAATAAAGAGGAGTATCTCGCCTTCGTCGGCGAGCTTGCGCGCGCGAAGGAGGCGCAGGTGCACGGCTTTGACGATGCGGGCGTGTTCGAGGGCTGTATGCCGGTGGAGGTCATGGCGCGCCGAGGGGAGGACACCCTGCGCTACGGTCCGCTCAAGCCCGTCGGGCTTATCGACCCGCGCACCGGACGCGAAAGTTACGCCGTGGTGCAGCTCCGGCGCGACAACGCCGAGGGCACGCTGTACAACCTCGTCGGCTTCCAGACCCACCTCACCTGGGGCGAGCAGAAGCGCGTTTTCTCCATGATCCCCGCGCTGCACGACGCGCAGTTCGTGCGCTATGGTGTGATGCACCGCAACACGTATCTCAACAGCCCCAAGCTCCTCGACCGGTATTACCGCCTGCGCTCCGACGAGCGGATCAGCTTCGCCGGACAGATGACCGGCGTTGAGGGCTATGTGGAGTCGGCGGCATCCGGTATGCTCGTCGGGATAGAGACCGCCGCGCGCGTGCTCGGGCTTGAGAGCGCGGACTTCCCGCAGGAGACCGCCATAGGCGCGCTGGCGGAGTATATCTCCGGCGGCAGCGTGGGCGACTTTCAGCCGATGAACATCAACTTCGGCATCATCACGCCGCTGGGCTACAGGGTAAAGGGCAAGAGAAACAAGAACGCCGAGATCTCGCGGCGCTCGCTGGATATAATAGACAAGCTGCTTACGAAGGAGGTATTCAGACTGTGAGGATAATAATTGACGCAATGGGCGGCGACAACGCCCCGCAGGAGATCGTAAAGGGCGCGGTGCGCGCAAGGCGCGAGCTGGGCGTGGACGTCACGCTCGTCGGCGCAGAGCAGCGCGTGCGCGAGTGCCTTGCCGCCGAGGGCTGCGAGGATATAGACGTGGTCAACGCCACGGAGACCGTCACCATGGAGGACGACCCCAGCACCGCCATACGCCGCAAGAGGGATTCCTCCATGGCGGTGGCGCTCAACCTCCTGCGCGACGGCGCGGGCGACGCGGCCGTCTCGGCGGGCAGCACGGGCGCGCTTCTGACCGGCGCGACGCTCACCGTCAAGCGCATCCGCGGCATCCGACGCGCGGCGCTCGCGCCAGTCCTCCCCGCGGGGGAGCACGGCGTCATGCTCATTGACTGCGGCGCGAATGTGGAGTGCACGGCGGAATACCTGCTGCAATTCGCGTTCATGGGCAGCTTCTACGCGCGCAGGCTCATGGGCTGCGAAGCGCCGCGCGTCGGGCTTCTCAACGTCGGCACGGAGGACGCCAAGGGCGGCACGCTGCAGCATCAGGCGTTCGCGCTGCTGAAAAAGGCGGGCGACGAGGGCAGGATAAACTTCATCGGCAATGTCGAGGGCACGGATGTGTTCGCGGGCAGGATGGAGGTTGTCGTGACGGACGGGTTCACGGGCAACGTTCTGCTGAAAACGACGGAGGGCGTTATAAAGTTCATGATGGGCGCGCTCAAGGGCGTTTTCTGCAAGAGCGCCGCCAACAAGCTCGCCGCCGCCGTTTTGAAGGGCGATCTCAAAAACATGAAAAAGTCCATGGACGTCAATGAGGTCGGCGGCACGGCGCTCATCGGCATATCCAAGCCCGTTGTGAAGGCGCACGGCTCGTCCAACGCGGCGAGCATCTTTGCCGCCGTGCGTCAGGCGATCGCCTTTGCCGAATCCGGACTTATCGACGACATAAACGCGAACATCGAATACATGAAGCTCAAGGGCGAGGAGGAAAATGGACAAGCTTGAAGCCGCCATAGGCTACACATTCAAAAACAAGGCGCTGCTCGCAACCGCGCTCACGCACAGCTCATACGCCAACGAGCGCCACGGCGGCGCGGAGAGCTATGAGCGGCTGGAGTTTCTGGGCGACTCGATCCTCGGCGCTGTTACGGCGGATTTCCTCTACCGGCACGAGCCGAAGCTCCCCGAGGGGCGCATGACGCGCCTGCGCGCCGAGCTTGTGTGCGAGGCGAGCCTGCACCGCGTGGCGCTCGAGCTGGGGCTGGGGCGGTATATGCGCCTCGGGCGCGGGGAGGAGCACACCGGCGGGCGCGAGCGCGCCTCCATCCTTGCCGACATGGTGGAGTCCATCATCGCCGCAATGTATATCGACACCGGCAGCATGGAGCAGTCTCGCCGCTTCATCGTCGAAAGGATACTCTCGCGCGCGGAGCTTGGGGAGCAGCACTGCTCGGACGACTATAAGACGCGGCTTCAGGAGCTGGTGCAGCGCAGGCGCGACCAGCGCATCAGCTATGAGCTTATCGGCGAGAGCGGACCGGATCACTGCAAGACGTTCCGCTTCGGCGTGTACATCAACGGCGTCGCCGCGGGCGAGGGCAGCGGCAGAACGAAAAAAGAGGCGGAGCAGATGGCGGCGCGTCAGGCGCTTGAGGGCATGGATGCATGAGCGCGCGAGAGAGCATCATTCCGGTGTTCGTGCCGCATCTGGGCTGCCCGAACGACTGCGTGTTCTGCAACCAGCGCAAAATCTCCGGCAGCGCCGCGCCCGCCTGCGCCGCCGATGTTGACAAAGCTATCAAGGCAGCCGCCGCCTTGCCCCGCACAGGGGCAAAGCGGCAATTGGCGTTTTACGGGGGCAGCTTCACCGCCATCCCCGTGCCGCAGCAGACGGCGCTGCTCGCCGCGGCGAAGCGGCATCTGGACGCGGGGGAGATAGACGCGCTGCGCCTTTCCACGCGACCGGACGCGATAGACGGCGCGGTGCTCGCGCGGCTGAGGGAATACGGCGTGGAGACGGTGGAGCTTGGCGCACAGTCGATGTGCGACGAGGTGCTCGCGCTCTCGGGGCGCGGGCATACCGCCGCCGATGTGGAGAACGCCTCGCGCATGATACGCGCCGCAGGCTTCCGGCTCATTTTGCAGATGATGACGGGGCTGCCCGGCGACACGCCGGAGAGGTGCGAGGATACCGCGCGGCGCATCATCGGCCTTGAGCCGGACGGGGTGCGCATTTACCCCACCGTCATTGTGCGCGGCACGGCGCTCTATGACCTCTGGCGGGCGGGGCGGTATAAGGAGCATACCGTGGAGGACGCGGTGGAATACTGCGCGCGGATAGCGCCGCTCTTTGAGAGCGCGGGCATACCCGTCATCCGCCTCGGGCTCAACCCGACGGAGGAGCTGTCCGGCGGCGCGGCGGCGGGCGGGGCGTACCATCCTGCGCTGGGCGAGCTTGTGCGCAGCCGGATAATGCGCGAGCGGGCGGAAGCGCTCCTCGCGGCGGCGAATATCGCGCCGGAGAGCGCGGTGACGCTCGGCGTGGACGCGGCAAGGCTCAGTCAGCTCATTGGACAGCACAGACGAAATATCGCCTGGCTCGCCGCGCGTTTTCAGCTCAAATCGCTGAAAATACGCCCTGCGGCGCTGCCGAACGGCGAAATCGCCGTGCTATGTAGGTTTGTCAAACATATTGTACAGTGACCTCAGCGGGAGACAGCCAGCGGAGGGGTCTCATGGGTAAGTTGT
>CAKTKT010000017.1 GCA_934572325.1 uncultured Oscillospiraceae bacterium | reverse complement strand
GCTCATTGGAGAAGTTGCCGTCAGAGCCGAACGGGAACGTGCGCAGCAGGAAGAAGCGCAGCGCGTCCACGCCGAACTTGTCCGCCAGCAGATACGGGTCAACGACATTGCCCTTGGACTTCGACATTTTGCCGCCGTCGATGACGAGCCAGCCGTGCCCGTAGACGCGCTTGGGCAGGGGCTGCTCAAGGCTCATGAGCATTGCCGGCCAGATGATGGAGTGGAAGCGGACAATCTCCTTGCCAACGACGTGCACGTCCGCCGGCCAGTACTTGTCGTAATCGTGGTATCTCTCGTTGCAGTAGCCGAGAGCGGTGATATAGTTGGAGAGCGCGTCTACCCACACGTACACGACGTGACCGGGGTCAAAGTCCACGGGGATGCCCCAGGTGAAGCTGGTGCGCGAGACGCACAGATCCTCAAGACCGGGCTTGATGAAGTTGTTTATCATCTCGTTGACGCGGCTGGGCGGCGTGAGGAACGTGCCGCTCTCCAAAAGCTCCTGCACGGGCTTGGCATACTTGGAAAGACGGAAGAAATACGCCTCCTCCTCCGCGTCGTGCACCTCGCAGCCGCAGTCGGGGCACTTGCCGTCAACAAGCTGGCTCTCCGTCCAGAAGCTCTCGCACGGGGTGCAGTACTTGCCCTTGTACGCGCCCTTGTAGATGTCGCCGTTTTCGTACATCTTTTTGAAGATGCGCTGCACTGACTCGACATGATAATCATCCGTGGTGCGGATGAAGCGGTCGTTGGAGATGCTCATGAGCCTCCACAGGTCGAGAATGCCGTTTTTGCCGGTGACTATCCTGTCCACGAACTCCTGCGCCGTCAAGCCCGCCGCCTTCGCCTTCTCCTCTATCTTCTGTCCATGCTCGTCCGTGCCGGTGAGAAACATCACGTCATAGCCGCACAGGCGCTTATAGCGCGCGATAGCGTCGGTGGCAACGGTGCAGTAGGCGTGCCCGATATGCAGCTTGTCCGAGGGATAGTAGATCGGCGTGGTGATATAAAAGGTTTTTCTTTCCATTGCGTTCTCCCTTTCTGAATAATATTCTTGCTTCTCTTTTCTCGTGTGCCGCAGCGAGCATCAGCCCGGGGCGGCTTCGCCGCCGCCTGCCGCCGCGGCTGCGGCTGCCTGTGCGTCGAGCGCTTTTATCTGCTCGGTCGCCTCGTGCGTGTGGTAAACGTCGTATATCTCGTCGATCTGGTCTATCTGTATGCCGTTCGCGTCGAACACGAGCCGGTGCATCTGCACGCCGTAGCCCTCCATAATCCACGGGTACTTGTCGCTGCTGTACGTGTACGTGTCCTTGGTGAGCTGGATATACGTGCCGTCAAGGTTCGTGCCGCGTATCTCGATGGTGACGCTCTTCTCCACGGGGTCGCAGTGGGTGACGATCTTGATGGGATAGTCGGTGTCGTTTCTGAACTTGAAGTCCGGCTTCGGCCAGCTTACCGTCGCGTCGTAGCCCTTTTCGAGGTAGTCCACGGGGAAGTAGTGCGGGTTTCGCTGGACGGTGTTGACGCGATAGGAGTAGAGCATGGCGCTATAGAGCGTGGACGAGACCTGACATATGCCGCCGCCGAGCTCCTCCACGACCTCGCCGTTGGAGTACGCCCCCGCCATCTTGAAGCCCGCCGCCTCCGTGCGCTCGCCGAGCGCGTCGTTATACGAGAACACGTCGCCGGGGTAGAGGATCGTGCCCTCTATCCTGCTGCACGCGAGCTGGATGTTGCTGATGCGGTTTTCATTGCTCTTGGGGAAGTACGTCGTCATCGAGCCGAGCACGTCACGGTAGAGAAGCGAGCGCAGATAGTCGCCCGTGACCTCCGGAAACGTCAGCTTTATGGGGATCTCCACGTCCGCCGCGGGCGCGGCGGCTTCCCAGATGTCCTGTGCCTTCGTCACGTTGAAGTCGCAGCCCTCCACATCGTCGATGACGGTGAACTTGCCGTCGTCGGAGAAGTAGGCATCCGCAGGCTCCGCCGCGAGCTCGTCGTGTATCTTCTGAAAGTCGGGCAGCTTCGGGGCGGAGGTTATATAATCGTAGTCTATTTCCGTCTTGCCGTCCTCGAGCGCGTCCACCACCACGGCGGTCATGTCCGCAAGGTCGAACTTCAGCTCGCCCGCGCCCTTGACCATGCACAGAAGAGAGCGCTCCTTGTCTATCTCGTAGCCTCCGCCGCCAAGCTCCTCCTCGAGGGCTTTTATGCCCTTTTCGCACTGGGTGCGGATATATTCCTCGTTATACACTATGCTCGCGCCGTTTATCTCGACGGGGCGGAGACAGCTCTTGATATAGTCAAAAAGATTGACGTACCAGTTGCCGGTGTGCCCGTAGGCATAGGCGGCGTCCGCCGCCTCATCGACGGTGTGCATCGCGCCGGAGGCGTACTGGGCGATCTCTATCCTTTCCCTGCCCATGAGCGTGACTGTCAGCGGCGTTTTCGCCTTCTCGTCCCAGCCGCTCGCCTCTATGGCGCTCTTGGCGCTGTCCTTGTCCATCCCGCCGACGAACACACCGCCGACGTAGAGATTGGGGAGGTTCACGCTGCTCGCCGTGACCATATACCCTCCGACGGTCAGCGCGAGCGCGAGCAGCAGCGCGATGCAGGCGATGACCGTCAGCGTTATCTTCACGCGGCGGCTGCTGTCGCGCTTCGCGGCGCGGCGCGTGAGCGCCTGCGCGTCGTCCTGCTTATCCCAGTCGTTCGGGAAATCGCCCGCCGTGCGCTTTTCCGGCTCGTCACAGCCGTCGGCATCGCCGTCAGCGCCGCCGTCCGCCTCGCCTCCGGCGAGCGCCGCCTCGCGCTCGGCGCGCTCCGCCTCCTGCTCGCGGCGCTTGCGCATACGCGGCAGCTCGACGGACTCTATCATGCTCGGCTGATACTTCTCCTCCGTGCGGCGGTTTTTTCTGCTCGGCTTTTCGGGGGCGGCGTGCTTGCTCACATATCCGCCGTTTTTCTTCTTTTTGTTTTCTCTCACTGCATACCCTCATTGATAGATCGCATAGATATTGTCTTACTTGCCGGTGCGCTCCTCGTACATCTGCGTGAAAAGCTCGTCCTCGCCCAAGGGAAGCTCCGGCTCTCTGGGCTTCGGCGGCTCGTCCTCCGTCAGCCACGGCGTGCCCTCCAGCCGTCCCGTCGCCTGCACCTCCAGGAGAATACCGATGAGCTGATTGGAGATGAGAAAGCCCGGAACGGTGAAATGCCAGCGCTCGCCGTTGCGCTCCGCCCAGCCCTTGCGCTCAAAGGCGAGGAGCGTGCGCTCGATAGGCTTCCAGTCGCATTGGCAGCGCACGCGGTAGTCATGCTCGGATATGCCGCGCGCCGTGCGCATGGCGAGCATCACATACTCCACCGCGCGCTCGAGCGGGTCGATGTTCTTGTACTCATCGACGATGCTGAGGTTGCGGAACACGCCGGCGATGTACTGCTTGAGATCGCGCACATAGCTGTAGCGGAGGTTGCCGATGCACGAGTGCGCCCCCGGACCGAAGCCCATGTAGTCGTCGAGATTCCAGTACTTTATATTATGGCGCGAGGGGAAGCCCGGCGCGCAGAAGTTAGAGACCTCATAGTGCATATATCCGTAGCGCTGTAGCATTTCTGCGGCGTAGGAGTACATATCCGCCTGCTCGTCGTCGTCGGGCATGATGGCAGAGCCGGAATACTCCCTGTACATCCGCGTCCCCGGCTCGAGCTTGAGAGCGTAGCAGGAGATATGCTCCGGGTGCAGCTCGATAATGCGAGCGAGCGTGTCCGCCCAGTCGCTCTTGCGCTGACTTGGCAGCCCGTACATGAGATCGACGCTGATGTTGTCGAATCCGGCGCGGCGCGCATCGCGCACGGCGTTGACCGCCTGCTGGAAGTTATGGCGGCGTCCGATGAGCTTCAAAAGGTCGTTGTCGGTCGCCTGTATGCCGACGGAAAGGCGGTTCACGCCCTCCTGCCGGAGAGTCTTGAGCTCGGCAAGGCTCATGCTGTCGGGATTGCACTCGACCGTGACCTCCGCGTCCATGCGCACGTTGCCGTTGAGCTTGAGGGCGTTGAATATCTCGCCGATACGCTCCGCCCCGTAGAAGCTGGGCGTGCCGCCGCCGAAATACACGGTATCGACCTCGTAGTTTTTTATCGCGGCGGAGGACTCGTTGATATGCTCGATGAGCGCATCCTGATAGTCGGGCATGAGGTGCTCGCAGCTTTGCAGGGAGTAAAAGTCGCAGTAGGAGCACTTGCTGGCGCAGAACGGTATGTGAATGTAAATCCCAAGCCGCTTTTTCATAAAAGTAGTTTCTCCGAATCGGTTTTAACTATACCGCGCGGCGCGCGCCGCGCTCGCGCAGGCTCAAAACAGCTCGCTCACGAGCCTGACGAAGTCCGCCGGATCCTCGACCTCGACGCCCGCCATCATCTCCGCGAGAGTTTCCAGCACCCTTGCAAGATGCGTGGCTTTCTCGGTATCGTTTTCATACGCGCTCTTGAGCGCGGCGACGGCGGGGTGATCGGGGTTGAGCTCCAGCACGCGGTTGGCGCGCACCTTGCGCATCTCCTCGCTCGGTCCGCGGCGGAAGTATTTCTCCATCTCCAGCGTGATGCCGCCCTCCGTCGTCAGCGCGCACGGCATATCCGCGAGCTTGTTGGAAAGGCGCACCTTCGTCACGTCATTGCCCACGGCGGTCTTGACGAACTCAAGAAAGTCCTTGTTTTCAACGTCGCGCTCCTCCGCCGCCTTCTTGTCCTCCTCGGTGTCGAAGCCGAGATCGTCCGTCACGACGTTGCAGAAGGGCTTGCCGTCCTGATCGCGCAGCGCCTCCAGCACCATCTCGTCCAGAGGGCTCGTGAGGTATATCAGCTCGTACCCGCGGTTTCTGACCTCCTTGCACTGCGGCAGACTCATCGCGTGCCTGACGGAGTCGGCGGAGGCGAAGTATATCGCCTTCTGACTCTCGGGCATATTCTCCGCGTATTCCTTGAGCGTGATCTGCCTGTCCTCGGACGTGTAGAAGATCAGCAGGTCGCGCAGAAAGTCCTTATAGCGCCCGTACTCGTCGCACACGCCGCACTTGAGGTGTACGCCGAAGTTCTTGAAAAACTCCTCATACTTGGGCTTGTCGTCGCGCATGAGCTTTTCAAGCTCGCCCTTGATGCGCTTTTCAAGGTTCTGCCCGATTATGCGAAGCTGCCTGTCGTGCTGCAAAATCTCGCGGGAGATGTTGAGCGAGAGGTCGGGGGAGTCCACCACGCCCTTGACGAACTCAAAGTAATCGTGCACGAGCTTGTCGCACTTCTCCATTATCATCACGCCGTTGGAGTAGAGCGTGATGCCGCCCCTGTTGTCGCCGGTGAAGGCGTTCTCGTTCTCCTCGCCCGGGATGAACAGCAGCGCCTTATAGCTCACCGCGCCCTCGGCGCTTATCCGCACGAGCGCGCAGGGATCCTTGCGCTCGCGGTTCTTTTCCTTATAGAAGGCGATGCAGTCGTCGTCCGTGACCTCGCTCTTGGAGCGCTGCCAGATGGGGATCATGCTGTTGACGGTCTCGTTCTCGGTGACCATCTTATATTCGTACTTGGGCGTGCCGTCGTCGTTTTTCTCGCCGGTCTCGGTGCGCTCCTGATGCTCGATGTCCATCTTTATCGGCCAGCGGACATAGTCGGAGTATTTCTTCACCAGCGCCTTGAGCTTCCACGTCTCCAGATAAGTGCCGTAGATCTCCTCGTCCGTGTCGGGCTTGATGTGCATGATGACGTCCGTGCCGACGCTATCCTTGCCGCACTCGCCGACGGTGTACCCGTCCGCGCCGCGGCTGACCCACTTCACGCCCTTGTCCTCGCCGAACTTGCGCGTGAGCACCGTCACCTCGTCCGCGACCATGAACGCCGAGTAGAAGCCGACGCCGAACTGACCGATGATGGAGAGATCCTCATTCTCGCTCTTCACCGCGTCCATCTCGCCCTTGAATTGGAGCGAGCCGCTCTTTGCGATGACGCCGAGATCGTTCTCCGCCTCCTCGGCGGTCATGCCGATGCCGTTGTCGCGCACGGTGAGCGTGCGCGCGTCCTTATCGACGATGATGTCTATCTTGAAATCGTCGCGGTTGAGCCCGACGGAGTTGTCCGTCAGCGACAGATAGCAGAGCTTGTCTATCGCGTCGGACGAATTGGATATGATCTCGCGGAGAAATATCTCCTTATTCGTGTAGATGGAGTTTATCATCAGGTCCAAAAGACGCTTCGACTCCGCTTTGAACTGTTTTTTTGCCATTAAGTATACGCCTCCAAGATAATTGTTTTCATAATTGAGTATTATACCACATTCCCGCATAATTTCAACATTTCTTGACCGCCGCGGCGTAATATTTCAGAATATTCACATTTTCGGCAAAACTCAGTTGACAAGTGTAGTCTGATATGATATATTGCACATAGACGACTGATGTAGTCTTTGCACGGCTGCAAAGAAAATTCCGCCGTTTCGGAAACAGAGCTGAGGGAAAATACGTCATTAAGAATACATATTATTATAATAAAGATGCGGAGGAACAAAAAATGAAAAAAGCCCTGTGTTTTATGCTTGCGGCGATCATGCTTTTCTCGCTCGTCGGGTGCGGCGAGGCGGGGAGCACGGCGGATATGCCGGACACGTCAAGCCCCGATACACCGCCCACGCCGATGCCGACGGCGGGAGAGCCGCCCGTTGAGGGCTCGTGGGAAAACATCGTCCGCGCTGCCACGGTGGATGAGCTGCTCGCAGCGATAGGCGACAACACACAGATCATCCTCGCCGAGGGGCATTATGACCTCTCGACCGCCTCCGACTACGGCGCGGCGGCAAGCGGCGCGCGCTACCGCTGGGAGGAGGTTTACGACACGGACAGCAAGGGCTACAGCGGCAAGGCGTTTGAGCTTATAATCTCCGGCGTGAAAAACCTCGCCGTCGTCGCGGCAGACGGCGCGAGGGTGACGATCTCCGCCGTACCGAGATACGCGAACGTCCTGCGGCTTGAGGGCGGCTCCGAGCTGCTGCTGCACGGGATGACCGTCGGGCATACGGAGGAGTCGGGCGTGTGCGCGGGCGGCGTGGTGCTGCTCGACGGCGTGAACGGCGCTAAAATAAGCGATTGCGCGCTCTACGGCTGCGGCACGGTCGGCGTGCAGGCGTACTCCTGCCGGAACGTATATATCTCCGACTCGTCCATCTTCGACTGCTCCGACAGCGCGGTCGTCTCCAGCCGCTGCACGGATGTGCGCGTGGAGCGCTGCGATGTGTTTGACTGCGGCTTGAGCGGCTTTTCCGCGCTCTTCGCCGCCGACACGACCACCGGCTTTGCTGTGGTGAACACGGATATACGCAACTGCACCGGCGCGGCGCTCTTCAGCGCGTCGTCCGTCCACGGCGCAGCGCTGCTCGGCTGCGCCGTGAGCGGCAGCACCGCGTTTGACCGTGCGCTCTTCGAGATAACGGGCGAGAGCGTCACGGTTGATAAGTGCCGCTTTGACAGAAGCCTCTACTTCCCGCTTTTGTACAGCGAGTATGCCGACGGCACGGCTGTCACCGCCGACGGCGAGGAGCTGACGCAGGATATGCTCTTTGCGATGGAGCGCGCCGAGGCGGAATACACCGCGCCCGAGAAAGCCCCCGAGGTCGAGCTCGACGTGACGGTCAACGCCGACGGCATACGCGAGGTGCACGTCTCCACCGTTGATGAGCTTCTCGCCGCGATAGCGCCCGACACGACAATTTTCCTCAATGCGGAGCTATATGACCTCTCCGCCGCCACGCTCTACGGCGGCGCGGGCGGAGAGTGGTACGGCTGGGAGGAGAGCTTCGACGGACCGGGGCTTGTGATATACGGGGTGGACAACCTCTCGATAATGAGCGCCGAGGGCGTGAACGCGACGATCTCCGCCGTGCCGCGCTATGCCGATGTGCTGACCTTCTCCGGCTGCACGAATATAGGGATCGGCAACGTGACGCTGGGGCATACCGAGAAGCCGGGCGAGTGCTCCGGCGGGGTGCTGAAATTCTCGCGGTGCGACAGCGTTACCATTGACCGAAGCCGCCTTTTCGGCTGCGGCACGGTCGGCGTCATTGCGGAAAACAGCCGCGGCATCACGCTCGACGATACGGAGATATACGACTGCACCTACTCCGCCGCGAGCTTTTACACCTGCGACGACGTGGTTTTCGCCAACTGTAATATCCACAACTGCGGCACGCCGGAGCTTGTCGTCACGGACAGCAAGGTGACCTATGACGGCGAAAAGCTCAAGAGCCTTGACTATACCTTCGAGCGCGGCAGGCTCGTCGAGTACGTTTACCCTCGATAAAAAAAGACAAGGGGGAGCGGGAAAATGGAGAATCTTGCGGAAAGGATAAGCGACAGCGAGCTGGAGGTCATGCGCGTGCTGTGGGACGCGCGGACGGCGCTGCCTGTCGGGGAGATACGCCGCGCGCTCAAGGAAAGGCGCGGCTGGGAGGCGACGACCGTAAAAACGCTCGTGCAGCGCCTCGTCGCCAAGGGCGCTGTGGCGCAGGAGAAGCGGGGGGCGTTCTACTATACGCCGCTCGTGTCGGAAAAGGAATACAACGACTGGGCGACGGAGCGGCTGATATGCCGCCTCTATCGCGGCAGCGCGAAGAGCCTTGTCGCGGCGCTGGTGCAGTCGGATGAGCTGAGCGAGGACGACATTGACGAGCTTCGCGCGATGTTCAGAAAGGGTGGGGAGATATGACGGACGCTTTGAAGGCGCTCTTTCTCCTCGGCGTGAGCGCCACGCTCATGGGGCTTTTTCTCATGCTCGTGCGCCGCGTGTTCGGCAAGCGCCTGCCGGGCGTGTTCTATTACCTCGCGTGGCTCGTGGTGCTGCTGCGCTTTGTCGTGCCGCTGCCGGGGCTTATCCCGGTCGGCGGTGCGGCGGGAAGCGCGCCCGCCGCAGCACCGGCGCAGACCGCGCGCCCCTACGGCAGCACATGGAGCACCGGTGCGTCAAGGGATGATTACGACGGCTATCTGCGCACATATAACCGCACATCGGAGCTCGCGGATGAAGAGGATGCGGGGGATGCGCCCGCCGCGACCGGCGCTGAGGGCGCGGGCAAGACTGCGTTTTCATGGAGCGCGGCAAAGCGCGCGCTCACGTCGCCGCGGCTGTGGTGCGCGGTGTGGCTCATCGGGGCGGCGGTCAGCGCGGCGCGGTATATTGTCGGGTATTACCGCTTTGTCCGCGCCATACGCCGCACGGAGCGCGAGCCGACGGATAAGGACCTTGCGCTCTATTTCGCCATGCCCGGCAAAAATAAGCCGGGGCTCGTCCGCTCGCGCTGCGTGTCCTCGCCGATGCTGATGGGCGTTTTCCGCCCGACGCTCGTGCTGCCCTGCCGGGAGTATACGCCGGATATGCTCGCGAACATCTTTCGCCACGAGCTGACGCACTACCGCCGCGGCGACATCGCGTACAAGTGGCTCGCGGCGTTCGTGTTCTCGGTGTACTGGTTTGATCCCGCCGTGCCGCTTTTCCGGCGCGAGCTTGAGCGCGTGTGCGAGCTGAGCTGTGACGAGCGCGTTATCCGCACCATGAGCGAGGATGAGAAGCGAAGCTACGGCGAGACGCTGCTCTCCCTCGCCTCGCGCGCCGGCTCGCGGACGAGCGCCCTCGCCACGAGCTTTGCCACGCAGAAACGAGATTTGAAGGAAAGGCTGGAGCAGATCATGACGTTCAAGACCAAAGGAAGGGCCTCCCTTGCCCTCGCGCTGGCGGCGGTGCTGCTGCTCGCGGGGTGCGGCGCGGCGCTCGCGCCGAGCGTGGGCAGGGGAACGGGGAGCGCTGACACTGCGCCTTCTGCGCCCGCCGGTGAAACGCCCGCCCCCGGTGCGCTCCGCCTCGTCACCGTCGCCTCCGTGGATGAGCTTTTGGGCGCGATAGGCTCGAACACCGTCATCACCGTGCGCGCGGGGAGGTACGATCTCACCTCTGCGGCGGATTACGGCGCGGCGGGCGCGGGCACGTGCTATACATGGAGCGACGCCTTCGACGGCTATGAGCTTGATATCTCCGGCGTCAGCAACCTCACGATAAAAGCCGACGGCGACGTGGAGATCACCACCCTGCCGCGCTATGCCAATGTCGTCAGGCTCTCCTCCTGCACCGGCGTGACGCTCAGCGGGCTGACGCTCGGGCATGAGGAAGCGCCGGGGTACTGCGCGGGTAATGTCGTGCGCGTCGATAGCTGCACGGACGTTGCCGTCAACTCCTGCGGGCTGTACGGCTGCGGCGTCGTCGGCGTGTTTGCCACGAACTCCCAGCGCGTGTTCGTCAATGACAGCGATATTTATGAATGTACGCAGAACGCCGTCATCGCCCATTCGTGCCGCGATGTGCGCGTGACGGGCTGCCGCGTGTACGACTGCGGCGGCGCGGACTCTGCATCGTACATTTTCAGAGCAGAGAGCACCACCGCCTTCGCCGTCGTCAACTGCGACGTTACGGGCAACAGCGCTCGCTCGCTCATGGGGCTTACATATTCGACCGACTGCGCCCTGCTCGGCACGGCGGTGAGGGATAATTCGTTCAGCGAGGCGCTGCTCGACCTGCGCACGGCAAGCGACCTCGCCGTGTGCCTGACGGTCGGCGGGTGCGAATTCGATGTTCCCGCGGCTGTGCCCGTGTACGCCGAGGGCGGCAGCGCCGCCGTCGATGCCTCCGGCGCGGAGCTGACGGATGAGGCGCTGCGCACGATGGCACTGGAAAGAACGGTATACGCCGGTCCTGAGGTCAAGGAGCCTCCCGCGCTGAACAGCCGCGTCAATGCCGACGGCATGACCGAGGTGCGCGCCGCGACGGTGGATGAATTTCTCGCAGCCATTGCGCCGAATACCGTCATATACCTCGATGCGGAGACCTTCGACCTCTCCACGGCGGCGTCCTACGGCGGCTATGGCAGCAATTATTACTACTGGCTCAGTGATTTTGACGGACCGGGGCTTGTGATAACCGGCGTTGAAAATCTCAGCATTATCAGCGAGAACAATGCGACCGTCGCCGCCATACCGCGCTATGTCGATGTGCTGGGCTTCAGGGAGTGCAGCGGAATCACGCTCTCCGGCTTTACCGCCGGACACACGGAGAAGCCCGGCTCATGCTACGGCGGCGTGCTCTATTTTGATGCGTGCAGTGATATAAGCATTGCCGACTGCCGTCTCTACGGCTGCGGCACGGTCGGCATACAGGCCAACACGAGCCAGGGCTTAGATGTCCGCGACACGGAGATATATGACTGCTCCTCGTGTGCGGTCAATCTCATCGACTGCACCGGCGCGGTGTTCACAAACTGCAATATCCATGACTGCGGCACGCCGGAGCTGTACTTTGACGGCAGCAGCAGTGTCATTTATGACGGCGCGGAGCTTGCCCCCTCGGTGTACGCCATCGGCGCGGACGGCGCGCCGACGAGCTTTGACAGCTCCGCCGACAAGCTGATAATATACTATCAAGCGGACACATCAGGCGAGATTGGGAGCGAGTGTACGCTCCATGTCGGCGACAGCGTGACATTTTATGCCAGGTATGCCGACGGCACGAGACCCGACAATGTCCTCTGGCTGTGTTCGCCCGAAAACTCGCTGGCGCTTACATTCAGCGGAGATAAATGCGAGGTGACAGCGGATCACGCTGCGGAGGACGGCGTGAAGCTCATCGCGCTTGACGCGGATAAGTTTCAGGGCAGAACGCCGACTGCCGACGTCACGGTGTACGTCGTGCTGTGACATGACATAAAAACAGCTCATCCCTGCGCCGCGGCGCAGGGATGAATTTATTTCGCATATGCGCCGGATTGACTATTGTTTATTGCGCGGCAACGTGTTAAAATATCGTCAGATGGCAAAAGTACACAAGTATTTTGAAGCAAAAAGTTAAATATTTTTAAGGAAGTGGTATTTTGAAGCTTACACCCGAACAGCAGGCTCTGCTCAACGGCGAAAAGGGCGAGATGATGGCAAAGGTCATGAAAACCCTCGTCATGTACGGCGACACCTTTGGGGCGGAGCGCATGGTGCCTGTCACCGGCAAGGAGGGACACACGGTCATATCCTACGGTCTCGCGGCGCTCAAGCCCGTGTACGACCTCTTTGACCGCCTTATCGACGCGGGTCTGACGAACGGACAGAGGTTCACCGCCGACCCGCGCCCGCTCGACAAGAACGTTCCCACGAGCTTTCTTGAGGACATTGTTTTCGAGAAGATAATGTACACTGAGCAGGCGAGGTTCGAAGAGCAGCTTAAAAAGCTCGGCATTGTCGATGACGACGCTTACTCCTGCACCTGCTATGTTGACCAGATGGGCAACAAGCCCCATAAGGGCGACATACTGAGCTGGGCGGAGTCGTCCGCCGTCGTGTACGCCAACTCCGTGCTCGGCGCGCACTGCAACCGCAACTCCGGCATGATAGAGCTGATGGGCTCTATCGCGGGGTTCGTGCCGGAGTTCGGTCTGCTGACCGATGAGGGGCGCAAGGCGACATGGGTGATCGAGGTCAAATGCGAGAAGAAGCCCGAGGCGCAGCTTCTCGGCTCCGCCATCGGCATGAAGGTCATGGAGGAGGTCCCGTATGTCAAGGGGCTCGACAAGTGGCTGGGAACCGAGCTGGACGACGAGGCGTGCAGCTACCTCAAGGACTTCGGCGCGGCGACCGCGTCCAACGGCGCGGTGGGGCTTTTCCACATCGAAAACCTCACGCCGGAGGCGAAAGAGCAGGGCGAGGCGCTCATCAAGGAGGGCGCGCAGGTCTACGTTATCGACGATGCAGAGCTTCAGCGCGTGCAGGACAATTACCCCGTCATCTGGAAGAACAAGGACGTGAAGCCCGAGCTGTGCTTTGTCGGCTGCCCGCATATGACGCTGCGCCAGATGATGGACTGGGCGGATAATATCGAGGCGAAGCTGCGCGCAAACGGCATGGACAAGGTCAGCGTTCCCACGGTGTTCACCGCCTCCCCCGCCGTGATAAAGGAGCTTAACGCCGGAACCTACGGCGCGAAGCTCGCCAGCTACGGCGTAATCGTCAGCTACATATGCCCGCTCATGTACATGAACAATCCCCTGTGCAAGAAAAAGGCGGTCATCACCTCCTCCAACAAGCTCCGCACCTACACCAGCGCGAGATTTTACAGAGAAGACGAGATCCTTGACATCATCACCGGCAAGGAGGGCAGAAAATGAAGCAGTTCAAAGGACGTGTGATAGTTCCCGGCACGTGTACGGCGCAGGCGCTTGTCAGCCATGGCGGCTTCAACACGCTTGCCAGCTATCAGATGGCAATGATGTTCGGCGACAAGAAGGTCAAGTGCGGCGACCAGAACAACCCCGATCTCTATAAGCAGTCCATGCTCGGCAAGGCGCTCTGCCTGCCGCAGACCATCGGCTCTACCACCGGCGGCATGGTGCTCTACACCGTGTGCTCGCGCCATCTCCAGCCGGCGTGTATGCTTTTCTCCATGCCCATTGACTCGCTCGCCGCCTCCGGCGCGATCCTCGCGGACGTGTGGACGGACGCGAAGATGCCCGTTGTCGATCAGCTCGGCGAGGAGTTTCTGGCGTATGTCAAGACCGGCATGACCGTCACCGTCAAGGACGACGGCGTGGTCGAGGTCGAGTGAACCGAGCTTGAATAAAATGACCAAACAGAGGGCGGCAGTTTGCCGCCCTCTGATTGGCTTATTGCATTTGCGTCAATTTCCGAGCGAAAGCTCGCGCCCGTCGAGGACGGCGCGCGTGAGCGTGTCGCCGCTGTAGCACAGCTTGAGCAGGAAAAACGGCGCGTCCTCGTCAAGAAGGCGGAGAAATATCCTGTCGCCCTCCCATATCGGCATATTCATCAGCGCACCGCGGTCGAGCCATTCCAGCACGCCCTCGCCGCACTCCCTTATGCTGCCGGCGTACTCGCTGCACGTGAAAAGGTGCATATACTCCGTGCCCCACTCGTCGGATACGAACGTCACTATCCCGCGCATACGCCAGCTTAGCGCGGTCAGCCCCGTCTCCTCGCGCAGCTCGCGCAGCATGCACTCCTCCGGACTCTCGCCCTCCTCGAACTTGCCGCCGACGCCTATCCACTTGTCGCGGTTCTCGTCGTTTTCCTTTTTCACGCGGTGCAGCATGAGATATTCCCGCCCGCGCTCGATATAGCACAGTGAAGTGTTGCGCATGATATGACCTCCGTGGTGCGGATCGCAGATATATGAGGAAAGTTTACTACACTTTACCCGAAAAAGCCATGATATTCATAAAAACTTGTTGACCGCGGCGGCGAAATATCGGATAATCAGGGAGAGAAAACTACTCCGGAAAGGAGCGGAAGCAATGAACGACATGGAAAGGGCAAAAAAGCTGCTTGCAGAGGGAAATTATACCCTTGCCGCCTGCAAGGGCGAGGAGGAATATGTCAGCGCCGAGCGCGGCGTGAGACCGCTGCTTGAGCTGATAGACGCGCAGCGCAGTCTCGCGGGGTACAGCGTGGCGGACAGGGTCGTCGGGCGCGCGGCGGCGTATCTGTATGCAGAGCTTGCGGCACGCAGCGTATACGCGCGCGTCATGAGCCGCGCGGCGCAGGAGGTTTTTGACCGCTTCGGCGTGGAGCACGGCGCGGACGAGGTCGTGGACGCGATAGCAAACCGCACCAACACGGGCTTGTGCCCGATGGAGAGCGCCGTTTGGAACATTGCCGACGCGCACGAGGCGGAGCTTGCCATTCGGGAAAAGATAAGGGAACTAATGGCAAAATAAGGGGGGGCGCGTCACAGCGCCGCGCCGCGCCTCGGGATGAACAGGCTGCCCGTGTCCGCCCCCTCCAGCTCCAAAAGCCGGAGCTTTTTGTCTATCCCGCCGGCGTAGCCGGTCAGACTGCCGTCAGCGCCGACGACGCGGTGACACGGGATAATGAGCGAGATTGGATTGTGCCCGACTGCGCCGCCCACTGCCTGCGCGGACATTTGGGCGCTTTCTTTTTCGGCGGCGAGCTGCCGCGCGATCTCGCCGTAGCTGCTCGTTTCGCCATACGGTATGCGCAAAAGCAGCGTCCACACCGCCTGACGGAACACAGAGCCGGCAGGGTGCAGCGGCGGCGTGAAGTCCGGCGCTCTGCCGGAAAAGTAAATATCCAGCCAGCGCTTGGCTTCTGCGAGAGCGGGTGTTTCCTGCACCGTGCGCTCCGCCGGAAGACCGGCGGCAAAGTATTTTGCCCCGTCGAACCAAAGACCGGTCAGTCCGCTTTCGTCCGCCGCCAGCAGGACGCCGCCCAAGGGGGAAGCGTAACGACAGGTATAGACCATAGGGCGCTCCTTTCACTTTTTGCCTTTCGGCTTATGATCCCGCATTTCGGGTATCGCCCCGCCGGACACCGCCCAGAGATACAGGCTCGCCACGCTGCAATAGGGGCTGAATCGGCGGCGGTATTTTTCAAAGAGCCTCCGGTCGATCGTCCGGTGGTGGTACACCATGCGCAGACCGCGCCGGATGGCGAGGTCGTCGTAGCTGAAAACATCGGGTCGCTGCAGGCAGAACAGCAAAATCATCTCCGCCGTCCATACGCCGACGCCTTTCAAGCTGCTCAGCTCGCGGACAGCGTCTCTATCGCTCATGCGCTCCACCGCGTCGAGGTCAAATGCGCCGCTGTGTACCCTTTGGGCGAAATCCGTGATATACTCCGCCTTGCGGAAGCTCATGCCGAGCGATTGCAGAATCGGAACACCCGCCGCAAGCAGCGTTTCGGCGTTGACCGCGACGAGCGCATCCCGCATCCGCTGCCAGACGGTCGCCTGCGCCTTTGTGGAGATCTGCTGCCCGATGATGTGGTGCACGACGGAGGAAAAGAGGTCGCCGTCCGTCTCGCGCTCGATATGCCCCACGCGGTCGATGACCTCGCCCAGCCGCTTATCCCTCTGCCGCAGATAGGAAAGCTCCACCTCGCCGTATTCAAAATACATACGCATCCCCCCACCAGCGGTTTTTATATAATAATTATTATTGATTATATCCTAGGAATACAGACAATGCAATTAAAAATCAATCACCTCCCGAAATAAATCCGGGAGGCGATACCAGCTTTTAAAAAGCCATGTCTGCACATATAAAGCCTTCTCCTTGAGGATAAGTAAGCGTCCAAATCTTTGATTTGGTCAACGCGCACTTATGCCTATGGCTAAGGTGGTTCGCGGAGCGAACCGGATGAGGTGCCTACAACTCATCGCCTTCGTCAAAAATGTAATCGTTCAACTCGTCAAAGTCAAGGAACTCGGCGAGTGTCATATTAAATGCGATTGCAATTTTGTGAAGCGTCATTACGCGCGGATTCTTTGTGAGACCGCGGACTATATTGTCAAGCGTAGACTGCTTTACGCCGCTCATCGTTGCGAGCTTGTTGATGGCAATGCCGCGCGCCCTGCAAAGGCTGCGTATGCGCCGCACATACAGGTCTGAATACCCCATAGCGCAATTTCCCCTCGCTTCTTGCTGTTACCCATTTTCGGGTCTAAACAATCTTAACAGCAGAAACGGGCGCATTTACCCGAATACGGGTTGACAGACCGAGAAAATTTATGCTATTCTATTTGCCCGGATACGAGCAAATGGGGTGGGCGGCGAATGGCGGACTACAAAAAAATGTATGCGGTACTTTGCGGTGCGGTAGATTCTGTAATAGAGGATTTGGAAAAGATACCGCTTGCGTTGCCCAGTGCGCAAGCGCTGATATGTGCAATGGAGTGTGCGGAGGAGATTTATATAGAGACATCCGTATATCCTATCGCATCCGAGGATGAGAAAATAACCATACTGAAAATCGACAATGATCTTAGCTGACCTCAAAAATGGCGCTGCCTGAATTTCAGGCAGCGCCATAATAGCTTTATTCGTTGTCCTTGACGGCTTAGTACATGCCGCCCATATCGCCGCCGGGTGCGGGCATGGGAGGATTCTTCTCCGGCAGGTCGGCGACGAGGCTCTCTGTGGTGAGCACCATCGCCGCCACAGAGGCGGCGTTCTCCAGAGCGCTGCGGCAAACCTTGGTCGGGTCAACAATGCCCATGGCGATCATGTCGCCGTACTTGCCGTTCGCGGCGTCGAAGCCGTAGTTAGGGTCGGAGGAGGCGTAGATGTTGTTGAGGATGACAGCGCCCTCAAGTCCTGCGTTCGCGGCGATCTGCATCGTCGGGGCTTTCAGAGCCTTGGCAACGATGGCAGCGCCGGTCTTCTCGTCGCCCTCAAGCGTGCCGACGAGCTTGTCGGCAGCCTTGGACGCGAGCACGTAGGCAGTGCCGCCGCCCGGGACGATGCCCTCCGCCACAGCGGCGCGGGTCGCGTTGAGCGCGTCCTCGATGCGCAGCTTCTTTTCCTTCATCTCCGTCTCGGTAGCAGCGCCCACCTTGATGACCGCAACGCCGCCGGAGAGCTTTGCAAGACGCTCCTGCAGCTTCTCCTTGTCGTACTCGGACGTGGTGGTATCAATCTGGTGCTGGATCTGCGCGGCGCGCGCCTTGATGTCCTCGGAGGAGCCTGCGCCGTCAACGATGACGGTGTTCTCCTTCGTGACCTTGACCTGATGCGCCTGACCGAGCATATCGATCGTGGCGTCCTTGAGCTCCATGCCGAGCTCGGAGGAGATGACCTGACCGCCGGTGAGGATGGCGATGTCCTGAAGCATTTCCTTGCGCCTGTCGCCGAAGCCGGGAGCCTTGACGCAGATGCAGGTGAACGTGCCGCGGAGCTTGTTGAGGATGATGGTCGCAAGAGCCTCGCCCTCGACGTCCTCGGCGATGATGAGCAGCTTGCGCCCCGCCTTGACTATCTGCTCAAGCAGAGGCAGTATCTCCTGAATGTTGGAGATCTTCTTGTCAGTGATGAGGATGAGCGCGTCGTCGATGACGGCCTCCATCTTGTCCATATCGGTGGCCATGTAGGGGGAGAGATAGCCGCGGTCGAACTGCATGCCCTCGACAACGTCGGAATAGGTCTCGGCGGTCTTGGACTCCTCAATGGTGATAACGCCGTTCTGACTGACCTTCTCCATCGCCTCGGAGATGAGCGTGCCTATATGCTCGTCGCCGGAGGAGATAGTGCCGACGCGGGCGATGTCCTTCGCGCCGGACACGGGCTGGGACGCACCCTTGACAGCCTCGACAGCCGCCTCGGTCGCCTTCTGGATGCCGCGCTTCATGACCATGGGGTTCGCGCCCGCGGCGAGGTTTTTCAGCCCCTCGTTGATCATTGCCTGGGCAAGGAGCGTGGCGGAGGTGGTGCCGTCGCCGGCAACGTCGTTTGTCTTGGTGGAGACTTCCTTGATGAGCTGCGCGCCCATGTTCTCGAAAGCGTCCTCAAGCTCGATCTCCTTTGCAATCGTCACGCCGTCGTTGGTTATCAGCGGAGTGCCGAACTTCTTGTCGAGCACAACGTTGCGCCCCTTAGGTCCGAGCGTTATTCTCACGGTATCGGCGAGCTGATTCACGCCGCGCTCGATAGCCTTTCTTGCTTCTTCACCGTATATGATCTGCTTAGCCATAATATAAAACCTCCAGTAAAATTTACTCTATAACAGCCAGAATGTCCGACTGACGCACGATGGTGTACTCGACCTCGTCGAGCTTGACCTTGGTGCCGCTGTACTTGCCGACAAGAACCTTCTCACCGGCATGGACGATCATTTTGACCTCGTTGCCGTCCACCATTCCGCCGGGACCGACCTCAACGACCTCATAGACCTCGGGCTTTTCCTGCGCGGACGCGGTGAGGAATATGCCGGAGGAGGTGCGCTCCTCGGCTTCGTTCTGCTTGAGAACCACTCTGTCAGCCAACGGTTTGAGTTTCATTGCTTATATACCTCCAAATAATTATTTACATACTCGTTATGTTAGCACTCAAATACCCTGAGTGCTAACGATGCTTATAATACCACACTTTTATTTTTTTGCAAGCCCCCTGAGGGCAAATTTGCGAAAAAATTTATTAATTTTTTGTGACGGATTTGCGAATGGAAGCCGACGGCTTGACAAGCGTAAAATATAATGGTATAGTTTGAGTGCAAATAAATAATAACGATAATTATTATTAAATTTGAAAAGGAGAATGACAATGAGCAGCAAGTATTCGGGAACACAGACGGAGAAAAACCTCATGGCGGCGTTCGCGGGCGAGTCTCAGGCGCGCAACAAGTACACCTACTTTGCCAGCCGCGCGAAGAAGGACGGCTTTGAGCAGATAGCGGCGCTTTTCCTCAAGACCGCCGACAACGAGAAGGAGCACGCGAAGCTCTGGTTCAAGGAGCTGGGCGGTATAGGCAGCACGGCGGAGAATCTTCTCGCGGCGGCGCAGGGCGAGAACTACGAGTGGACGGATATGTACGAGGGCTTTGCCAAAACGGCGGAGGAGGAGGGCTTCGGCGAGCTTGCCGAGCGCTTCCGTCTCGTGGGAGAGATAGAGAAGCACCACGAGGAGCGCTACCGCGCACTGCTGCATAATGTGGAGGCGCAGGAGGTGTTCGCCAAGAGCGAGGTGAAGGTGTGGGAGTGCCGCAACTGCGGGCACATCGTCATCGGCACGAAGGCGCCGGATGTCTGCCCGACCTGCAATCATCCGCAGAGCTACTTTGAGCTTCACGCGGAGAACTATTAAGACGCTTCAAAAAGCTCGCCGCGCGGCGAGCTTTTTTGTGGCGCTTTTTGAAATAGTATGGTACAATGGCAGCCGGATAATTCGAGGAAACCGAGGTCTTAGATATGAACGACATCATCCTGCTCAAGCTCGGCGAGATAATACTCAAGGGGCTGAACCGGAAATACTTTGAGCAGAAGCTCATGGCGAACGTCCGCCGCCGCCTCGCGCCGATAGGCAAATTCCGCGTGTACTGCATCCAATCGACGGTGTACGTCGAGCCGCAGGAGAACGGCGCGGACATCGACGCGGCGATGGAGGCGCTCACGCAGGTGTTTGGCGTCGTTGCCGTTGTGCGCGCCGCCGCGTGCGAAAAGGACAAGGACGCGATAACGCGCCTTGCAAAGGAGTATCTTAGGGAGGACATGGAGCGCGCGAAGAGCTTCAAGGTGGAATCCAAGCGCAGCGACAAGAGCTTCCCCATGACGAGCATAGAGCTGAGTCAGTATGTCGGCGGGGAGCTGAGCGAGGCGTTCCCGAACGTGCCGGTTGACGTGCATGAGCCGGACTTCACCGTGCACATCGAGGTGCGCGACCTTGCCGCCTATGTGCACGGCGCGCCCATCCCCGGCGCGGGCGGTATGCCCGTGGGCAGCAACGGCACGGCGGTGACGCTGCTCTCCGGCGGCATCGACAGCCCCGTGTCCAGCTACATGATCGCAAAGCGCGGCGTACACCTCATCCCCGTGCACTTTTTCTCGTTCCCGTACACCTCGCAGCAGGCGAAGGAGAAGGTGCTGGAGCTGGCGGAGCTGCTGACGGCGTACTGCGGGCACATGACCGTGGAGATCGTGCCGTTCACGCATATTCAGGAGGAGATACGCGACAAGTGTCCGGAGGAGTATTTCACGCTTATCATGCGCCGGTTCATGATGCGCATTGCCCAGCGGATAGCCGTAGACAACAACGCCAAGGCGATAGTCACGGGGGAAAATCTCGGTCAGGTCGCCAGCCAGACCATGGAGGCGATGGCGGCGACGCAGGCGGTCATCGATCTGCCGACGCTCCAGCCGCTCATCGGCATGGACAAGGAGGAGATCATCCGTCTCGCGCGCAGGATCGGCACGTTCGACACCTCGATACTGCCGTATGAGGACTGCTGCACGGTGTTCACGCCGCGCCATCCGCGCACGAGACCCAAGCCGGACGAGGTCGCGGCGGCGGAGAGCGCGCTGGATGTCGCGGCGCTCGTTGAGGAGGCGCTGCGCGGGATAGAGAAGGTGCCGCTGGGATGAGGGGAAAAAGCTACGATACCGAGATAATCTCCGTCGGAACGGAGCTTCTCATGGGGCACGTGACGAACACGGACGCGCGCGACGTGTCGGAGCAGCTATCGAAGATAGGCGTGAACGTGCGCTATCACACGGTCGTCGGTGATAATCCGGAGCGCCTTGCCCGCTGCATAGAGATCGCCCGCGAGCGCGCGGACGTGATAATAACGACGGGCGGGCTCGGTCCCACCTGCGACGATCTGACAAAGACGGTGACGGCGCGCGCGTTCGGCGTGCCGCTTGTCGAGGTGGCAAGCGAGGTCGCGGGGCTGTACGATTATATAAGGAACAGCCGCAGCTTCACGCCGAACAACTACTCCCAGGCGATGCTGCCGGAGGGGTGCACGGTGTTCCACAACACCTGCGGCACAGCGCCCGGCTGTGCGTTTGAAAAGGACGGCAAGGTCGTGGTGATGCTGCCCGGACCTCCGAAGGAGTGCCATACGATGCTCGTAAAAAGCGCGATACCGTATCTGCGCCGCCTCGGCGATGGGGAGATCGTGTCTCACTCGGTGCATATTTTCGGCATGGGCGAGAGCACGGTGGACTCCATCTTTGCCGAGGAGATGAACGCCATGACCAACCCCAGCATGGCGCCCTACGCCAAGGAGTGCGACTGCCTTGTGCAGATCACGGCGAAGGCGGCGACACAGGCGGAGGCGGAGGCGATGGTGCAGCCGGTGGTGGAGCGCGTGAAGTCGCGCCTCGGCGAATACGTCTACGGCGTGGACGTGGAGAGCCTTGAGGAGAGCGTTATGCAGCTTCTACGCGCCCGCCCGCTGACCTTTGCCGCCGCGGAGAGCTGCACCGGCGGGGAGCTCGCCAAGCGCTTCACCGACCTGCCCGGCGCGAGCGAGTTTTTCCTCGGCGGCATGGTGACATATGCGAACGGCGCTAAGGCGGCGCTTCTGGGCATTGACCCGTCGCTCATTGAGGAGAAGGGCGCGGTGAGCCGCGAGGTCGCGCGCGAAATGGCGGAGCGCGCGCGAGAGCGCCTTGGTGCGGACGTCGGGCTTGGCGTGACGGGGCTTGCCGGACCCGACGGCGACGGCGTGCACGAGGTGGGCACGGTGTTCGTGTCGATGGCGGTCGAGGGCGGAACGTGGGTGCGGGAGCTGCACCTGGGCGCGCACCGCACGCGCAGCTTCATCCGCCGCATGGCGGGCAACCACGCCTACGACATGATGCGCCGCTACCTCGCGGGCATAGACGTTGAGATGAAGTGAGAGCCATGAGTGCCGCGGGGCGGTTCGCCCTGCGGCACATTTTCACTTGACATAGGCGCAATAATACGCTATACTGAAACTGTATTAAGCGAATTAGTACGGCAGACACGAATGGAGGCGAAAGTGTGATAAGCATAAATTACCGCGACGCGAGACCGATATACGAGCAGGTGCGCGACAGCTTCCGTGCGCTGATACTCTCGGACGCGCTCGCCCCGGGGTACAAAATGCCGTCCGTGCGCGAGCTCGCCTCGTCGCTCGCCATCAACCCGAACACCATCCAGCGCGCGTACAGGGAGCTGGAAAACGAGGGGTACATCGTCTCCGTCCCCGGCAAGGGCAGCTTCGTCAGCCCGAGCGAGACGGCGGTGAGGCAGCACATTGAGCAGACGAAGGCGCAGCTCGCCGCGCTCGCGGCGGAGCTGAGGGCGCTCGGCATTGACGAGGAGGAGCTGGTACGGCTGATAAAAGAAGGGGACGAGGGAAAATGATGATAGAATTAAAGGCGCTGACAAAGGAATTTGACGGCTTCCGCGCGCTCGACGCGCTGGAGATGAACGTGCCGCGCGGCGCGGTGTACGGGCTTGTAGGTCCGAACGGGGCGGGCAAGTCCACTGCCATACGGCACATGACGGGCATATACCGCGCAACATCCGGCGAGGTGCTCATTGACGGGCAGCCGGTATACGAAAACCCTGCGGTGAAGGAGCGCATCGCCTACATTCCGGACGAGCTATTCTTCTTCACGCAGGCGAGCATACGCGACATGGCGGATTTTTACCGCAGCATGTACCCGCGCTTTTCAAAGGAGCGCTTTGAAAAGCTGCGCGCGGCGTTCGAGCTGGACGAGAAGCGCCCGATACGCAAGTTCAGCAAGGGTATGCAGAAGCAGGCGGCGTTCTGGCTGGCGCTGGCGCAGTGCCCGGACGTCGTGGTGCTCGACGAGCCGGTGGACGGGCTTGACCCCGTGATGCGCCGGCAGGTGTGGGGGCTGCTGCTGGGCGAGGTCGCCGGAAACGGCACGACGGTGGTGGTGTCCTCCCACAACCTGCGCGAGCTGGAGGACGTGTGCGATCATGTGGGCATCGTTGACCGCGGGCGTATGCTGACCGAGCGCTCGCTGAGCGAGCTGCAGGACAACATCGTCAAGGTGCAGCTCGCCCTGCCCGACGGCGGAAGGCTGCCGGAGGGGATAGAGATACTGCACAGCGCGTCCACCGGACGCTTGCAGCAGCTCATCCTGCGCGGCAGAACGGAGGAGCTGACGAACATACTCGCCGCGGCGAATCCGCTGTTTGTGGACTTTGTGCCGCTGACGCTGGAGGAGATATTCATATACGAGCTGGGAGGTGCTGATAGTGGCGCGAAGGACATCATTCTTTAACTGGGGGCTGAGCCGGAGCTGGCTGAAGCGCTGCTGGCCGCTGTGGACGGCGTATCTCGCTGAGTGGCTGATCGCCCTGCCGCAGTCCGTGCCGGAGCTTCGCCGGTACAGCGATATTCTCAGCTACACGGCTGCGGTCAACCGCTCCGTCGTCAGCTTCGGGCAGAGCATGGCGCAGGCGTCGATCATCGTCGGCATTATCGCGGCGATGGTGATGTATTCCTATATGTACTCAAGCCGCGCCTGCGGCATGATGAACGCGCTGCCCGTGCGCCGCGAGACGGTGTTCACGACGGCGTTCGTCACGGGGCTTGCCCCGCTCGTGCTCGCCGACGTTATCATTATCGGCGCGGTATGCGCGGTGTACGCGCGCACGGGCGTGGTCGAGACGAAAAACGTTTTCCTCGCGCTGGGCTTTGCCGTGATGGGCAATGTCGCGTTCTTCGGCTTTGCAACGTTCTGCGCGGTGCTGACGGGCAGCCTTGTGGTGCTGCCGGCGGTGTACCTCGTGCTGGGGTTCGCGGCGGCTGTCGCGGAGTACGCCGTGCACGTCGTGCTCGGCTCGCTGGTGTACGGGTTCAACGCGGGCGTGTCTTACGGCACGGCGCTCTCGCCCATCGTCGCGGTGGCGGACAATATCAGCGTCTCGCAGGAGACGGTGAACACTGCGGACGGAAGATACGAGCTGACGGGCGGGCTTGTCGTCAACGGCACGGCGCTCATCGCGGCGTACTGCGCCGCAGGGCTCATCCTCGCCGTGTGCGCGCTTTTCATCTACCGCCGCCGCGACATGGAGCGGGCGGGGGATGTGGTCGCCGTGCCGGTGCTCAAGCCCATCTTCAAATACTGCATGACCTTCGGCTGCGCCCTCGTGCTGGCGATAAGTCCGGAGCTTTTCAGCGGCGGCTACGCTGTCCGCCCCGGCGCGGCGACGGCGCTGGTCGTGCTGGCGATGCTGCTTGTCGGCGCATTCGCGGGGTACTTCGTCTCGGAAATGCTGATGCAGAAGACGCTGCGCGTGTTTCGCGGGCACTGGCGCGGCTTTGCCGTGTCGTGCGCGGTCATCATCGCGCTGACGCTGGGGGCGGAGCTGGACGCGACAGGGTATGAGCGCCGCACGCCCGACCCTGCCGATGTGGAGAGCGTGAGCCTGACTTATTACGGCGAGCAGGTGGAGCTTAGCCGACCGGAGAACATCGCCGCCGTCGTCGGCTTCCATGAAGAGGTCATCGCGCAGAAGGGCGCGAACGAGGGCGCGGCGGACAGACAGTGGCTGGGCGTTGAGTACACGCTGCGCGACGGGAAGCATATGAAGCGCGACTACAGCATCGCGGACGGCGCGGAGAACAGAACAGACCCAGACTCCAATATCCGCCGTCTGGGTGCGGTGCTCAACACGCAGGAGGCGGTGGACAGCCGCATCGACTTTGCCCGCGGCAGAGCCGTCACGCCCGCGAGCATTGCCTATGCCGCGATAAGCGGCGCGTATATGGACGAAAAGGGCGAGTGGAGGAATGTCGCCGCGGAGCTGACGGCGGAGCAGGCGGTGCAGCTATATAATGAATGTGTCGTGCCCGACTCGAAGGACAGCCGCCTCGGTCATGTGTGGACGGTGCAGGACGACGAGTATTTTGACACCGTCGGCAATCTCAGCCTTGACATCCAGCTTCGCATGGAGCGCGGCAGAATAAACGAGTATGCCATGCGCGACTATGCGTATATAACCCTCACCATGGACGCGGCGCGCTGTGCCGCGTGGCTGGAGGAGAACACAGACCTCACGCTCCTGCCCCTGCGCGAGTCCGACCCCGACTATGCGGCGGCGGCGCAGCTCCCCGTTATGACGAGGGAGGCGGCGATCGGCGTGATAGGCGGCGCGGACGGACCGACCGAGATATTTGTGGGATAGGGAAACAAACGCAGTCTGAAGCGGTTACTAAAGCTGCTTCGGACTGCGTTCATAAATTGTATACGCCAGTTTATAATTTCTTGAGTTTCTGTTCATTACAGGGTCATAAATGTGCTGTATATTGTGCTCGTAAACAAAAAGGAGAGCGGCAGAAAGAAAAAATGCTCTCTTCAGCATAAAGGAAGTAAGAATTATGTACGAGCCAGAAAACAAGAACAATACCGATGAACGGCTCAATGACAGCAGGGTCGAAAACGCCGCCTCGGCGGGGATAAACGACTCCCCCGTCGGCTACACCGGCGATACCGACAGAGACAGTGGCGAGTATCACTACAAAAACGGATACACGCAGAAGATATATTCCGACGCGCACTACGTTCCCGCAGACGAGAACACCGTTCCACCCAGATACTATACGCCGCCCGAGAAGCCCGTCAAAGAGCCGAAGCCCAAGAAGGAGCATAGCGGCAAGGCGGCAAAGCTCATCGCGCTGTGCCTCGTGTGCGCCATCCTCGGCGGACTGGGCGGCGCGGCAATCGTGTCCGCGGGCGTCACGCGCAGCATGAGCGAGCTGACAGAGCGCGTGGGCAGGCTGGAGGATGAGGAGAACGTCCTCACCACCGCCTCCGACAGCGCGGGCGCTGTCACCGGCACGATCTCCGCCGAGGGCGGCATCCCCCCGTCCGGCATATACGATCTCGCGTGCCGGCAGGTCGTGGGCATATCCTCCGAGATCACCTACACCAACTTCTTCGGCATGAGCACCTCCGCCGCTGTCAGCGGCTCAGGCTTCATCCTCACGGCTGACGGCTATATCCTCACCAATTACCACGTCATCGAGACGGCTTACCAGAGCAAGGCGGACATCACCGTCATGACGCATGACGGCACGAAGTACACGGCGTCCGTTGTCGGCTTCGAGCAGGAGAACGACGTTGCGGTGCTGAAGATAGACGGCGAGAATCTGCCGCACGTCACCATCGGCGACAGCGACGCGCTCAGCGTCGGCGACGAGGTCTATGCCGTCGGCAACCCGCTGGGCGAGCTGGACTTCTCCATGACGACGGGGCACGTCAGCGCTCTCGACAGGCTCATCTCTACCGAGTCCAATTCCGAGCCTATCAATATGTTCCAATTCGATGCGGCGGTCAACTCCGGTAACTCCGGCGGACCTGTCTATAACACCCATGGCGAGGTCGTGGGCGTGGTCACGGCGAAATACAGCTCCAACGGCGTCGAGGGTCTGAGCTTTGCGATACCCATCAACGACGCGGCGAGCATCGCCAACGATCTCATCACGAAGGGCTATGTCACCGGCAAGGCATATATGGGCATTTCCCTCAGAAATGACTATAACTCCATGTACGCCAACTACTACGGCTGGCCCGTCGGCGCAATGGTCGCCGGGGTCAACGCGGGAAGCTGCGCCGAGAAGGCGGGCATACAGACCGGCGACATCATCACCAAGGTCGGCGACAAGGACATTGAGAGCTACAGCGATCTCAAGTCCGCCATCCGGCGCTACTCCGCCGGCGACACCGCCGAGATAACCCTCTACCGCGCAGGCGAGAGCATGACGGTCTCGATAACCTTCGACGAAGCGAAGCCCGAATAAGGCGGATGCTTCACGCGCACGGCGCGGTATCATAACTTTGCTACTTTTCTACTCCTAACCTCTCTTTTCTCCCAAACAACGAAGGGCTGCACCCCCAAGGGCGCAGTCCTTTGTTGCGAGATAAGGCGTTATTTTGCGGTATTTCATAATTTGGTCTTGATTTTTTCGTGATATACTGTAAAATAACCCTGTTGAATATATACTCTTTATCAGGAGGAAAGAATAAAAATGACTTACGAGATGGACATTGCCGGCTTAAAACGCGCGCTGCCGATCTGCAAGGTCACGGATGACCTCTACATCGGCGCGTTCGTCATGTTCGGGGATGTTGAGCTGACCGTCCACTGCGCTTCCGAGCTTCTCAAGCTCGCGCCGGAGTATGATTATCTCATCGCTCCCGAGGCAAAGGCAATTCCGCTTGTCTACGAGATGGCGCGCCAGAGCGGCGCGAACAAATACTTCGTCGCGCGCAAGGGCGCGAAGGCGTATATGCAGGGCGTGTTCTCCGTGGATGTGCGCTCCATCACCACCATGGGCGTGCAGCATCTTGTGCTCGACGCCGAGGACGCCAAGCTCATCCGCGGCAAACGTATGCTGCTGGTGGACGATGTTATCTCCACCGGCGAATCCCTCCACGCGATGGAGACGCTCATCGCCGAGTGCGGCGGCGTTGTCGCCGGACGCATGGCGCCCCTCGCCGAGGGCGGCGCGGCGGAGCGCGGCGACATCATCTGCCTCAACAGGCTGCCCCTCTTCAACGCCGACGGCACGGTCAAGGAGTAAAGGCAAATAGAACGCAAAAAGCTCACCTCGCGGTGAGCTTTTTCATGCCCCAAGCTATCTTTTCCCACGGAAAAACTCGCGCAGGAGGGCGGCGCTCTCCTCGGCGAGAACGCCGGGATAGACGGCGGGGCAGTGCCCGTAGCGCTCGGCGAAGAGGTCGATAACGCTGCCGCAGGAGCCGGTCTGCGCCTCGCGCGCGCCGAAAACGAGCGTGGGGATGCGCGCCATTATCACAGCGCCCGTGCACATCGGGCAGGGCTCGAGCGTGACGAACATCGTGCAGTCCGTCAGGTGCCACGTGCCAAGCGCGGCGCACGCGGCGCGTATCGCCTCGATCTCCGCGTGTGCTGTCGCGTCGGCGGTCTGCTCACGGCGGTTGCGCCCCCCGCCGACGACGCGCCCCGCCGCATCGGCGATAACGCAGCCCACGGGCACCTCGCCCGCGTCCATCGCCTCGCGCGCGAGCGCGAGCGCGCGGCGCATATAAAGCTCTCTCTCCATGGCGTCGTCTCCTTATACGGGAAAAGAGCCGACATTCAGCCGGCTCTTTTTTGTTATCTAATGCGAGATTTTATCACGCCAGCGCGGCGGTGATAATGGACATCTGATAGACCTCCTCCGCGTCGCAGCCGCGGCTGAGGTCGTTGATGGGGGCGTTGAGTCCCTGAAGGATAGGACCGTAAGCGGCGAAGCCGCCGAGGCGCTGGGCGATCTTGTAGCCGATGTTGCCCGACTGGATCTCAGGGAAGATGAAGGTGTTGGCGTAGCCCGCGACCTTGCTGCCGGGGAACTTGAGCTGACCGACAACGGGGGAGACGGCGGCGTCGAACTGCATCTCGCCGTCAATGGCAAGCTCCGGCGCCATCTCCTTGGCGATGGCAGTGGCGTCGCGGACGAGATCGACGCTCGGACCCTTGCCCGAGCCCTTGGTGGAGTAGGACAGCATGGCGACC
This sequence comes from uncultured Oscillospiraceae bacterium, assembly GCA_934572325.1. Taxonomy (GTDB): domain Bacteria; phylum Bacillota; class Clostridia; order Oscillospirales; family Oscillospiraceae; genus Limivicinus. Next base: position 5,105 of record CAKTKT010000017.1, on the reverse strand, counting down.
TTCGGATCCATGCCGAACACCTTCGCGGTGTTCGCCGTCGCAACGGCGACCTCGGCGAGCTGGGCGGCGGCGGTGAGCTTCACATTGCCGTCCTTGTCGAGCTTGTCCTCATAGGAGATGTTGATGGCGCAGTCGCCCATGCACAGCATCTCCTCCCCGCGCACGAGGATGAAGCAGGAGCTGACGAGGTTCGCGCCTTTCTTGGTCTTGACGAGCTGGAGCGCGGGGCGGACGGTGTCCGCGGTGGAATAAGTCGCGCCGCCGAGCAGTGCGTCCGCAACGCCCATTTTCACCAGCATCGTGCCGAAGTAGTTGCCCTTCATAAGGCTGGCGCGGCACTCGTCCGGCGTCATCTTGCCCTTGCGCAGCTCCACCATCGTCGCCACCATCTCGTCCATCCTGTCGTAGGCTGCGGGGTCGATAATCTCAAGCCCGTCGATGTCAAAGCCGCCCTTTGCCGCGGCAGCCTTCACCTCGTCAACCCTGCCCACGAGTATCGGCGTGAGGAAGCCGTCCTTCTTCAGCCGCGCCGCGGATTCGAGAATACGCGCGTCGGGACCCTCGGTGTAAACTATTTTGCGGGGATTTGCCTTGAGTATGTCGATGAGATTTTCAAACATTTTTGTCATCCTCCACTAAATTAAATAACGGATATATATAATCTACCACTACTTGAGCCGATTTTCAAGCATTGAACGCGAATAAATGCAAATTTTTGCGCCGGAAGAGATTTTCTTGACGCGGAGGGGGAGAATACCGTATAATACCGGAGGTAATCATGTATGAGGAATGTATAAAGAAAAGAGGTTGGGAGGATGACACGCACCTTTCCCGCGACGCTCTCGGCGCTCCGCCGCGAGCGCAGCATCAGCCAGCGGCAGGCAGCCGCCGATCTGAACATCAGTCAGGCGCTGCTCAGCCACTATGAAAACGGCGCGCGCGAGCCGGGGCTGGGCTTTGTGTGCCGCGCGTGCGACTATTACGGCGTGAGCGCGGATTATCTTCTCTGCCGCAGCGACGAGCAGGACGCCGCCGCGCTCGCCGCAAAAACGGTGGAGGAGCTGTGCAGAGGCGTGCGCGGGCTATTAGACAGCGCACAGGCTCAAATGAGGAAGGAACGGCAATGATAGATCAAAAGCTGATACGCAATTTTTCCATAATCGCGCACATCGACCACGGCAAGTCCACGCTCTCGGACAGGCTGATAGAGAAGTGCAACGCCGTTGAGCAGCGCGTGATGGAGGATCAGATACTCGACAATATGGAGCTTGAGCGCGAGCGCGGCATCACGATAAAGGCGCGCGCCGTCGGGCTGAACTACCGCGCCGCCGACGGGCAGACCTACACGCTCAACCTTATCGATACTCCGGGGCACGTGGACTTCAACTATGAGGTCAGCCGCTCTCTCGCGGCGTGCGAGGGCGCGGTGCTGATAATCGACGCCTCGCAGGGCGTGGAGGCGCAGACGCTCTCCAACACCTATCTCGCGCTCGACAACGACCTTGAGATACTCCCCGTCGTCAACAAGATCGACCTGCCCGCGGCTGACCCGCAGCGCGTGAAGAACGAGGTGGAGGAGATCATCGGGCTGCCCGCGCAGGACGCGCCGGAGATCAGCGCGAAAAACGGCGTGAACATCGACGCGGTGCTTGAGGACATCGTGGCGAACGTGCCCGCGCCCTCCGGCGACGCCGCCGCGCCGCTCAAGGCGCTCATCTTCGACAGCCAGTATGACAACTATCGCGGCGTTATCGTTTTCGTGCGCATGGTGGACGGCGTTATCCGCCGCGACACGGAGATACTGCTCATGAGCACCGGCGCGAGGTATAAGGTGGTCGAGGTCGGGCATATGCGCCCGATAGGGCTTGAAGCGTGCGAGGAGCTTGCCGCGGGCGACGTGGGCTACTTCACCGCCAGCATCAAAAACGTTGAGGACACCCGTGTGGGCGACACCGTCACCGAGACGAGCCGCCCCACGGCGGCGGCGCTGCCCGGCTACCGCCCCGCAAGACCGATGGTATACTGCGGCATATACACCGAGGACGGCTCGAAGTATCCTGATCTGCGCGATGCGCTGGAAAAGCTCAAGCTCAACGACGCCTCGCTCTCGTATGAGCCGGAGAGCTCCGTCGCGCTGGGCTTCGGTTTCCGCTGCGGCTTTCTGGGCATGCTGCATATGGAGATAATACAGGAGCGTCTGGAGCGCGAATTTGATCTGGAGCTTGTCACCACGCTGCCCTCCGTCATCTACAAGGTCATCAAGACCGACGGCAGCACCGTCATGGTGGATAACCCCCACAACTACCCCGACCCCGTCTCTATCGCCGAGGCGCACGAGCCGTTTGTGAAGGTCACCATCATCACGCCGGAGGAGTTTATCGGCAACATCATGCCGCTGTGTCAGGACAGGCGCGGCGAGTATAAGAATATGCAGTATCTCGACACGCGCCTTGTCGAGCTGCACTATGAGATGCCGCTCAACGAGATAATATATGACTTTTTCGACACGCTCAAGGCGCGCACGAAGGGCTATGCCTCGCTCGACTATGAGCTGAGCGAGTATAAGCCGAGCGATCTTGTGAAGGTGGATATGCTCCTCAACGGCGATCAGGTCGATGCGCTCAGCTTTATTGCGCACAGGGATAAGGCGTATGGGCGTGCGAGGAAGCTCTGCGAAAAGCTCAAGGACAACATCCCGCGCCAGCTTTTTGAGGTGCCCGTGCAGGCGGCGATCGGCGGGAAGATAATCGCGCGAGAGACCGTCAAGGCGATGCGCAAGGACGTGCTTGCCAAGTGCTACGGCGGCGATATTTCCCGCAAGAAGAAGCTGCTGGAAAAGCAGAAGGAGGGCAAAAAGAAGATGCGCCAGCTCGGCACGGTGCAGATACCGACCGAGGCGTTCCTCGCGGTGCTGAAGCTGGATGAATAATGCGGCTGCAGCAAAATATATTATTCGGAATCTGACTTCATATTATAGCGAGAGAAAACGCAGGTTTCTGCGATTTCTCCCGCTATTTTTTATTCTCCAGAGAGCCGTATTCACGAAAACCTCATTTCGCTACAGCCTTATTTTGCCCATCGCTCATTTATTTATCGCGCTGTAGTTTATCATGTCCAGCGCGGCATCGACGTCGGCGTCCGTCAGCTCCGTGCCGTCGCGCGGCGGGTGCACGCTCACGGTGAGAAACGACTTTTCAAGATACACATAGGCGAACACATGGTCTATGTTGTTCCCGCTGCGCATCACGGTCAGCTCCGTGCCGTCGGGCGCGGTGTGCGTGCGCGTGACAACGGCGCTCACATCGTTTATCTCCGCGCTGACCTCATAGCCGCTGGAGAGCGTGCTGTACGGCGAATTGTAGGCGTAGCAGCAGACCTTATCGCCGACGGCGTCGCCGGGCGCGGCGTAATAGCTGACGCAGAATGTGCCCTCGTCAAAGTAATACACCTTGTCGAAGCCGGAGGGAACGGTATAGAAGAAGGGCGCGGTGCAGAATTTCTCCGTTATAATATCCGCAAGCTCCTGGTTCGTGCGCTCCTCGTTCAGCTTCTCGTACGGGCTATTCCATTTCTCAGCCCCGGCGCGGCGCGTCTCCTCCGAGAAGAAAGTTGTTCTCTTGTGCCGGAGGTTCAGACCGTACTTTGCCGCGATCTCCTCCAGCTTTGCCGCCGCCGTCTCATCTTTCACAAGATAGTTGAAGTCATAGCCCGGAATGCTCATGCGCGCCTCCTGCTCCATGTACTTATACATTTGCTCATGCTCCGCCGCCGTGGCTGTGCGCGTCTCGACTTCTTCATCATCAAATCCAAGTATCTTGGTTCCGCTCTCATCGTATACCGGTACCGGCTTCATAAATATGACGGTATATGTTCCGTCCGGATTCTCCTCCTCCCGGAAGCCGCCCGCGTCTTTAGGCGGCTCATACACCGCCGGATGCTCCACCGTCGGGTCCTGCTCCTCGCGCCACGCCGTCCACTCGTCCCACGCGCGGCGGGAGTTTTCTATCCGCTCGCGCACCTCGGCTGAAGCGCCGTCCGGCACGTCCTGCGGCTGCGTGAGCGAGACGATGGCGGCGTCCGGATTCGGCACAGCCTCGCGCGTGCCGTCGGGGTGCTCCTCTATCTTATAGGGCGTGTATCTCGCGTCCTCCGGCTTCACGCGCATCGCGCGCAGACCGAAAAAGTCCGTGGCATACGCCGCCGCACCCAGCGCCAGCAGCGCCGCGAGTGCCGCCGCCAGCGCGATAACGCGCCTGTATGAGCGACGGTACGTCCGCGCCGCCGTCCTCGTCTTATCGCCCGCCGCGCCGTAGAGCGCGGCGGCAGTCTCCGTTATAATATCATCGTCTATCCCGCCCATCGCGCGGATAAAGTCCATGCTCTTCATATCAGCTCTTCCTCCTCCAGATAGCGTTTGAGCTTCTTTCTGCTGCGGTGGAGCGAGGTCGTCACGCGGCTCTCCTTCGATCCCAGCCGCCGCGCGATCTCCGCCGCGGGCAGCATGAGCCAGTAGCGCGCCGCGAAAATGACGCGGTCATCCGCCGACAGCGTGCGCAGGAAGGCGTTCACCGCCGCGACAAGCTCCTTCGCCTCATAATCCCGCTCGACCGAGGCGCGCGAGGCGACGAACGGGGCGATCTCGTCCAGCACGAGCGCCGCCTCTCCGCCGCCGCGCTTTCGAGCGAGCGCACGGCGCACGCGGTCAAGGCTCAGATTGCGCGTCACGCGGCATATGTAAGCGCAGAAATTCGCGGGGCGCTGGGGCGGGATGGCGTTCCAGACGGCAAGATACGTGTCGTTGACGCACTCCTCCGCGTCCTCGCGGCTTTGCAGCACGTCCGAGGCTATCCCACGGCAGCGCGCGCCGTATTTGCGGTCGGTCGCGTCGATGGCGGTCTCGTCGCGCAGCCAGTAAAGTTCTATTATTCTTGTATCTTCCATGGTGCTTCTCCTTATATGAGCGCTCTCACATATATAGACGCATTTCCCGGGGAAAACCTTACACGCTTTCTGATTATACCACTGATTTTTTTTGTAGGTTTGTCAAACATATTGTACAGTGACCTCAGCGGGAGACAGCCAGCGGAGGGGTCTCATGGGTAAGT
>CAKTKT010000016.1 GCA_934572325.1 uncultured Oscillospiraceae bacterium | reverse complement strand
TACTCCTTTTGGCATAGAAAAACACCCCCACTTGTTAGATAGTATATCATACTGTCTAACAAATGGGGTGCTGTTCATTGTTGCAGCACCCTTTTCATTTACATTATACCGCCCGTCTTGCCATCTGTCAAGCCGGACGGCGTTGTTTTTTATAAGCCGGTGTAGCGTTACAATAGATGTGAGACCAAGTGGGTAGAAAAAAGCGAAGTTCGTCAATTGAATTTATCTGTCGGAGAGGGGGGGCGAAGCCCAGAATAAAGTCAGATAAATTATGCAGTCAGTTTACACTGTATCTCATTCGGGGAGAGCCAGCCAAGTAACCGCTGATTAAATACGTCAGATGGCTGGGCGAGAAATAGTGTGATGAATCACACTATTTCATCAAATGCCGTCAGGCTCGCCGCTTGCGCGGCAACCGCCTGACATGGCGAATAATTTATTCGTCTGATAAAATGAGCTTTTTGCAGGAATACTTTGTGTATTTCAAAAAAAGCTCATGAAATCAGACGGGAAATTATCCGTTCAGACGCTGACAGCTATTTATTCAGCGGTTACCCAAGTACAGACATGGGAATGTCGTTGCTGCGAGAGCCCATCCCTTGACATGCCCACCGATTGCTGTTACTTTGCGGATAAGGCGGCAGCCGCTGTCGCCGCGCCCGCCTTAAATACTTTCACTCTATTCTGCGCTGTATTTTTCCATTTGCGCAAAACTCAAGGTAGAGTCAGTATTTTCAACATTGATACGCTCATTTCGCGGTTGCGTCTGCTTGCGTGCGCCCATTTTCATTCTTTTTCCGCAGCGTCCGCTTGTGAGCGCGTTATGCGCATTATTATGGGGCTGCAGCGAAATAAGCGCATCGCTACAGCCCCATAAACATACATATACCCTTTTCAGCAGCAGAAGAACCTATATCCGCAGGTGGGACCGAGGCACATATTCAGCGCGCACATCGTCATGCACAGCTTATCCGTGTCCAGCCCGCCGGTATAACGCGCGGCGTAATTATCATAAAAATCGCCGCCGCTCTGAAGCTGCTCAAGAAGCCGACGGTACTGCTCGTTATCCGGCTCGATCTCCACAGCCTTCTTCGCCGCCTCAAGCGCCGCGATCTTGTTGCCCATGTACATATTCGCGCCGGCGGTGAGATAGTACCACTTCCCGTCCCGCTCCGCGAGAGGAACGCCGGAGAGCGCGTTGAGCGCCTCCTTATACATACCGTTGCGGATATAATTCTTCGCGGCGGTATACTCGCTGCGCTCCTGCTGCCGGGCGGAAGCGCCGTTAAAGTCGCCCCACTCGCCCCAGCCGCTCCACGCGCCCCAAGGATTATAGCCCGCCGAATATCCGCCGGAATACCCGCCGTAGCCGTAGCCCTGCCCGCCGTAGCCGCCCGACGCGCCCTGCTGCGCCGTGCCGTTCTTTATCTGGTCATAGGCGGCGTTTATCCGGTTCATCTTCTCGGCGGCGGTGGGATCGTTCGGATTGAGGTCGGGGTGATACTTCTTCGTCAGATCCCGGTACGCTTTTTTAATTTCATCGTCCGAGGCATCGGGCGACACGCCAAGCACCTTATACGGATCCTGATACATCGGTTTTACCTTTCTGCTTTGGGTTTAGATTAAATGCGCCGGAGGACGGTCATTTATTCGGATTCGCCCTTATATTTAGCGTCGAACTGCTGCCACAAGCCAAAGCACAGGATGTTCTTGAGTATGCCCGCGTCTTGAACGAGGGGCAGCTTGTCAAAATAATACACGCACTCGCTCAGCAGCATACGCAGTATATCACGAAAGCGGCGGGCGTTGTCAAGCCCGTAATAGCGGCGGAAGGGATTATAGCTGTTGCGCAGAGTGTCGCTGTCGAGATCCATGACCGCGTCCATGATATACACGAACCGTCCGAGCGCGCCGCCCATACGGCGCAGTGCGTCGCTCCAGCGATCCTCGCGGCACACCAGCACCTCCGCCATGAGCGCGCCGAACGCCGCCGCAGCAGCGTCGGCGTTTTCATCGCGCGCGCTCTCCAGCGCGGCAAGCGAGGCGAGCGAGGACGCCATCGCCTCATGCTGGCGCGGGTACTTCTGCGCAAGCGCACTGTACGCCTTTTTGAGCGCCGCCGCCTCGGCAAGCGAGACGACGCTCGCGTCATCCCGCCAGTTATCCATGCACTTGAGATATGCGAGCATGACGTTCATGTCCGCGGCGTAGTCCGTCATCTCGGTGACAGTGTAGCCGTGCCTTTCGCGCGGGTGGGCAAGACAGCGCTGCTCCCCCGTGCACTCCTCCGGCTCGTAGAGTGAGCCGAGCAGCAACGCGAGAAACGTCAGGTCATAATTGAGCGTAAGCCGGGAAAGCTCACCGTGGCGGAGCTTGAGCGAACGGCACAGCCCGCAGTACGCGGACTTGTAGCGCGCAAGCTCCTCCTGCGTGAGCGCTCCCGGCTGGGCGGCGAGATACCCGAACATATCAGGTCTTGCCGAAGAAGGACGTGCCGCACTTGCGGCAGACGATCTTCACCTTGCCGCGGTGGCGCGGAACGCGCAGACTCGTGCGGCAGCTAGGGCAGGTGAAGAACTTATAGTCCTTGCGCTGTATCCAGCGCTCCTTGCGCAGCCGCAGCGCCGCGTCCGCCCTGTATTTCAGGCGCATATACTTCCCGTTCTCCTCGCGGCGCTTATAGACGTTGCGCGAGAACATACGGAAATAGATATACGCCAGCAGCGCCAGCACGAGCAGATACAGCAGCCCCGAGGCGCTTCTCCACACCGTCGCCAGCACTATCAGCATCAAGTCGGCAACAAGTAAAAACCTATTTAGCTGGTCATTGCCGTTCCTGCCGGCCATAAACCTTGCCAAACGTTCTCTCATGAACTCACCTTGAATTAAAATTTCGTTGAAATTCTTTATACTGTGGATTCTATCACATTGTGACGGCAATACATCACGAAATTGTTAATTAAGGAATCATCAAAGACCGTTTTTTCTGGCTTCAAGCGAAAGCTCGACTATCCTCTCGCAGAGCTGTGGATAGCTCATGCCCTCGACCGCGGCGGCGCGCGGGATGAGACTGTTGGGCGTCATGCCGGGGAGGGTGTTGACCTCCAGACACCACGCGCGCCCCTCGCTGTCGAGAATAAAGTCCGTGCGCGAATAGACCGACAGCCCCAGCGCCCTGTGGAAGCGCAGCGCCGCCTCGCCCATCAGCCGCCACTCCGCGTCGGTGATGCGCGCGGGGCATATCTCCGCCGCGCCCTCGCTGCCGCTCTGGTATTTTGCGACATAGTCAAACCTGCCCTCGGGCGGGACAATCTCAATGGCGTTGAGATAGCGCTCGCCGAGGATGGGAACGGTCATCTCCCGCCCGTCGATCTTCTGCTCGACAACGGCGCGGCGGGAGTAGCGCAGCACCTCGCGGAGACCCGCTTCAAGCTCGCTTTCGTCCTCACATATCACAACGCCGATGGACGAGCCGCCGTTGACCGCCTTTATGACGCAGGGCACGGACAGCTCCGCGCAGAGCGCGGGAATGTCCGCCTCCGCGTAGTCTATCTCGCGCCACGCGGGCGTGAGGACGCCGGCGCTCTCCATGATGCGCTTGGCAACCGCCTTATCCATCGCCATCGCGCTGCCGAGAGTGTTCGACCCCGTGTACGGCACGCCCAGAAGATCCAGCGCCGCCTGTATCTTGCCGTCCTCCCCGTCCGCGCCGTGCAGACCGAGGAACACGCAGTCGGCAAGCCGGCATATCTCCAGCACGTTTTTGCCGAGGCGGCTCGGGCTTTTGAGCCTGCGCGCCGCCTTTACCTTTTCTATATCCGGCGCAATCTTTTCTATCGCAACCTTGCCGCAGAACCCGTCGGGCGCGTCAAAGGCGTCCTCCAGCGCGCCGTCATAGTCCTCCAGCCCCATGAACATATCCACGAATATCGCCTTATGCCCAAGAGAGCGCAGCGCCTTGCACACGCTCGTGCCGGTGACAAGGGCGACATGGCGCTCGGTGCTGATGCCGCCGCCCAATACAACAATTTTCATTGACTGACTTCCTTTCTTCCGGCTCGCGCCGGAGTGCGCATCAGCACTGCTTTATGAGCCTGATGAAAAATTCGACCGCGCGCTCAACGGTCTCAAGGCGGATATGCTCGTCGTTGCCGTGGATGGTACGGCGCTCCTCAGCGGTCAGATCCATCGCGGAGAAGCGGTAAACACGGTCGCTTATCTCGCCGTAGTGGCGGCTGTCGGAGCACTGCACCATGAGGTACGGCGCGACAAGGCAGCCTCTCCACGTGCCCGCGACGGCGTTGGAGACGCGCTCCCATCCGGCGCAGTCCGTGCGGGAGATGGGGCTGGGCTCCATATGGTCGCCGACGGTGAGCGTGACGGCGGGGTCGTTTATAACGGAGCGGATGTACTCTACCGCGCCGTTGACGGAGTCCTCCGGATTGAGGCGGAGGTTAGAGACCATGGACACGGAGGGCGGGATGACGTTGGGCGCTTTGCTGCCGCTCATCTGGGTAAAGGCGACGGTGGTGCGCATGAGGGCGTTCAGCTCGCCGCCGCTCTTTTTGCACATATTGTCAAGCACGCCGCCGAAGCACCAGAGGTTGGCAAAGATCACGCGGTAAAGGAAGCTTGAATGTCTGCCGAGCGTGTCGAACATCTCGAGCACGGGCTTGGTGAAGTGCGCCCTGAACGGGTGCGCCTCGACCTTGGTGCAGGCGAGGGCGAGCTGACCCACGGGCGTGTGCGGCGCGGGGGCGGAGGCGTGACCGCCGGAGGAGGCGATGGAATACTCCAGATTGAGCATACCCTTCTCCGCGATGCCGATAAGCCCGCAGGGCTGCTTCACACCGGGGAACACATCCTCGACGACCGCGCCGCCCTCATCGACGACCATCTCAAGCTCGATGGCGTTGTCCTTAAAATACTTCACGATATTCTTCGCGCCGCTGCCGTTGATCTCTTCGCCGCCGGAGAAGGCGAAGTAAATATCGTTCTCCGGCGTGAAGCCCTGCTTTATGACATTCTCCGCCGCGGAGAGGATACCGTTGAACGTGACCTTCGTGTCGAGCGTGCCGCGCCCCCACATCACGCCGTCCGCTATCTCGGCGTCGAACGCGGGATGCGTCCAATTCTCCTCCTCCACGGGAACGACGTCATAGTGCGCCATCAGCACGGACGGCTTGCCGCCGCCCCTGCCCTGCCAGCGCAGCAGCAGCCCCCTGTCCTCAAAGCGCTGCATGGGGCAGGTCTTTATAACATTGGGGTACAGCTCCGGCAGCTTGCCGATGAGCTTTTCAAACTCCGCATCGTCCTCAAGCGAAGGGTCGTTATATGACACCGTGCGGCACCTGACAAGCTCTCCAAGAGCGTCCACTGCCGCCGCGCGGTCAAACTCGACCTCTTCAAGCTCCCTCTTCGCGCCGTCCTTGGGCTTGAACATCGCCGCGCGGACGAGCACGACAGCCAGAAACGCAGCTATCAACGCAAGGATTATCCAAGCGATCATTGTGATTCTCCCTTCTATACTACTATATTATATACTCTGTGCCGTTTAACCGAGAAGCCGCTTTTTGTAGAGAATGCGCGAAACGCCTATGGTGAACAGCACGCCCACGGGCACCATGATGCCGACGGTGGAGGCGTTGAGCGCGGGAACGAAGATGAACAGCGCCAGCATGAGGAGGACCGGCGCAATGGCGATCCTCCAGTTTTTCGACACGAACACCACGCCGAGACCGCCGAAGAGCGCCGGCAGGATCTGCGCGAACGCGGGGGCGAGCACGGGCGCGTCAAGGATCGGGGTGAGCGGCGTGATGAGGATAACGCCGATGATGATAATGGCGGTGGTGACGATGCTCGACACCGCGATGGCGATGGTGGAGACAATCTCGCCCTCCTCGGTGCGGATGTTCGCATCCGCCTGCTCAAGCGCGTTGAGCGCGACGGGCAGCTTGAGGTTGGAGATATTGCCCGTGACAAAGCTCAGATACGAGCCGCCCGCGCCGAGCATGGGGACATAGGTAAACGTCTCCACCACGGCGACAGCCCAGTACATGGGCGCGGTCGCAACAAGCCCCATCAGAAGCCCGTGCCAATCGGGCAGAACGCCGAAGATAACGCCGACGAGGATGGGGTACATAAAGAGCGCTATCATCATGCTGATGTTCCAGATGCGTCCGTCTCTGTGGACGGAGTCGATATAGGTCATTTCTTTTTTCATTCTGCGCACCTCCTCACGAAAGCCAGGCGGTTATGGGAATGGCGCTCGCCATGCCCGCGATAAGGCTTATCGGCAGCGCGTAATCGCCCACCCAGCGCCACTTGTACTTCTTCACGGCAAGCCCCGCCAGCGCCATCACCAGCGCCGACACGAGCATCACGAGCGGCGGGATAAGCCCCGCCAGATTGCCGGAGAACACGGAGGCAAAGTCGCAGAACACATAGCCGAGGAAGGCGGAGATCATGCCGATGAACATGGAGGCGGAGAAAATATCGCCCCACTTTTTGTCGCGGTTCTCCATCGTGACCATGCCGGTCTGCAGCTTCTTGCCCACGAGCGGAACGAGCCATATGCCGACCATGATGCTGACGGTCATGACCCATGCGATCGTGACATACTGCTGTGCGCTGAGCGCCGTCACCTGCCCGAACACGAGCCCCATCGCGCTCTCGGCGTTGGAGGCGGCGATGGTCTCATACGAGAGCGATCCGACCACGCTCAGCCGCAGCCACGGCAGGGGCACGCCCAGATCCTTTGCCAGTGTGATTACGCTGATAACGATAGCGACGGCGGGCGCAACGGTGAACACCGCCGCCGTGCGCGCGATGCGCTTGAGCTTCGCCTTTTCCATGCCGATGGCTAGTCCGCGCCTCCACGCTTTCACGAGGAAGTACACCGACTGCGCCAGCACGGCGGCGATTATAGCGCCCGCAATGACGAATAATATGGGGCTGTTGACGCTGAAATTCATGCTGCATCTCTCCTTATATACAAAACTTGGTCATACGACTTGAAATATGTAAAACTTGAGGTAGTCCGTCTCCGGCACGTTCCAGAGTATGGGGTGGTCGGGCGACTGCCGGCGCGCCTCAATCTGCTTGAGCTCCACGCCCGCATCGCGCGCGGCGGAGCGCAGCATATCGCGGAATAGCGCGTCCGGCATGAAATGACTGCATGAGGCTGTCGCAAAATACCCGCCGCGCGGCAGCAGCCGCAGGGCGCGGAGGTTTATCTCCTTATATCCCCGCTGGGCGCTGCCGACGGTCTTTCGGGATTTTGTGAACGCGGGCGGGTCGAGGATGATGAGGTCGTAGGGCTTGCCGCCCTCTGCCTCCAGTCTCGGCAGAAGCTCAAAAACGTCCGCCGTTACAAAGTCCATCACGCCGTCCAGCCCGTTGCGCACGGCGTTCGCGCGCGCCATGTCCACCGCCGTCTGCGACACGTCCGCAGCCGTCACGTGCGCCGCGCCGCCCTTCGCGGCGTTGAGCGCGAACGAGCCCGTGTGCGTGAAGCAGTCGAGCACGCGCCGCCCGCGGGCAATACGCGCGACGGCGAGGCGGTTATACTTCTGGTCGAGAAAGAAGCCTGTTTTCTGCCCGTTTTCCACGTCCACACTATAATATATTCCGTTTTCGCATATCTCCGTCACTGCGGAGAGCGGGTGCTCCCCGCCGTACCAGCCCTTGTACTGCGCCAAGCCCTCCATCGCGCGGAGGGCGACGTCGTTGCGCTCGTATATGCCGTCTATCCGCTGCCCGTCGCGGCGGAGCACGTCGAGGATTATCGGAAAGAGCGTGTCCTTTATGCGCTCGATCCCGACGGAGAGCGTCTGCGCAACGAGGATATTGGAGAAGCGATCCACCGTCAGCCCCGGAAAGCCGTCCGCCTCGCCGAAGATGACGCGGCAGCACGAGACGTCCCCGCCCATGACGGTCCTGCGGTAATCCCATGCGTAGCCCGCGCGCCGCGCCCAGAACGCCGCGTCAAACGTGTCGTTGGCGTTGCGCGAGACGAGACGGACACGTATCTTGCTCTCGCGGCTGAGAAAGCCCGTGCCGAGGTACTTGCCTTTCTCGCTCACCGCGTCCACAAGCGCGCCGTTTTCCGCCTCCTCCGCGCCGGAGATGACCTCCGCCGCGTATATCCACGGATGCCCCTGCTCGACCCAGTGCGTGCCCTTCGCCGTGACCGTGACGCGCGGGTACTGTCGTTGTGCTCTCATGTGCCGTCCTCTAGTGCCGATGATTTAAGATGATTTAATTTTTATATTTTATCACAATCGTCTCCGCATGAAAAGCCGCAAATCGCACAATTCGACGCGATAAACGGAAAAAGTTGCCCCTGCGGTGCAAGCCGCACCGCAGGGGCAAAGAGTTGTCGGTCATATTCGCGCATAAAACTTCATGCATGAGCACCGCGCCGCGAAAACTCGCAAATACCGGCGCGTGAAGTTTTTGCGCATCATTTCCGGTTGCCCCGCAGGGGCGAGGAAATGGCGCATTTCTGATATTGCTATGCTTTTACATAGCAATATATCGGCATTTTTCCATATCAACGCGCCCGTCGGGGAGGAACGCCGCGCCCTCCTCCTCCAGCAGTGCGCGCCGGATGTCCGCGTACCCGCCGCCGGCGATCTCGCCGTTTTCCTTTACGACGCGCTGCCACGGCACGTTGTCCGGACAGCGGCGCATCGCCCAGCCTACCTGCCGCGCCGCCCGCGGCGCACCGAGCACGCGCGCGATCTGCCCGTAGGACATGACCCGCCCGCGCGGTATCTGCGCAACAATGGCGTATACGGAGTTGAAAAATCCGGGGGTAGTATCATTCATGGCAGTGATCTCTTAATCCCCTAACAGCCAATCTATCAGATGGAGCGATTTTATTCCCTCATAGGAGCTGATGAAGCTTCTGTCCATAGACAGCACGAGCTTTTCGTAGTTATCCGCTATCATGCGCAGCGGGCGAAGCTCGCGTCGGCGCGTTTCCTCTGTGAGCATGGATTCCGTGACTTGAATATACAGCTTGTCGCTCGGCTTTTCAGCTACAAAATCCACCTCCGTCTCCCCTACTTTTCCAATGTATACGCGGTAATCACGCCGGAGCAGTTCGAGATAGACGATATTTTCCAGTATGTGCCCTCTGTCTGCGTCGCGGTAGCCGAGGAGCATATTGCGAAAGCCCATATCCACTATATAGTTCTTTCCAAGGGTTTTTAAAAGCTGTTTCCCTTTCACATCGTAACGCCCCACCGGGTAAAACACAAAGGCACTGTGCAGCATGGAGACGTATTTTTCAACGGTTTTTCCGGCTATGTTCTTAGTCCCGCCGCCCAACTCGCCCTCTGACGAGAGCACTTTGCCGATACTGTTGGGCGATGTTATGCTTCCTATATTGGAGCAAAGGAACAGCGTTATCTTTTGCAGCGTCGTCTGATCTATCTGACCGTTGCGCTGGAGTATGTCGCGCAGAACGACCGTGGAATATATGCCCTCAAGCGCTTGATTGCTGCGCGCTTCATTGAACGAATACTCTCGAAGGATCGGCATACCGCCAAATTGCAGGTACATCTGAAATTTTTCATCCATTGTGACCGATGACCCAAATTCATAAAACGTCAAAAACTCTCTGAATGAAAGCGGCAGCATCTTTATTTCCACATAGCGCCCCGAAAGCAGCGTGGAAAACTCCGTGGAAAGCAAATAAGCGTTTGAGCCTGTGATGTAAATATCGACATCAAAGTCCAGCCGAAAGGACTCGACAGCCTTTTCCCAATGCTTCACGTTCTGAAGCTCGTCAAATATGAGATACGTCTTGCCGTAAGACGGTATGCGCTCACTGACATATTTATAAAACGAAAGGTAGTCTTTCAGCTCGCTATACCGCAGGGATTCCAGATTCATGTGAATGATCCTGCTCTCGGGCACACCGTCGGCTGTCAGATATTTGTGATACAGCTCCAAAAGCGAGGACTTGCCGCAGCGGCGTATACCCGTCACTATCTTGACGAGCTCGACATCTCTGTGCTGAATCATCTGTGTCAGGTATCGGGGGCGGTTTATAAGTTCAGACATAGGAATCCTCCCGTATAATCATGATCATCTTGCGGACTATTATACTACAAAGCTGTAAATAGTCAATAGTTTCCGACTTCAAAGTCGGAAACTATTTGCAAAGCGATATTTATCGACGTTGTATTATGAAATTTTTATTTTTTTATCTCTCCGCAGCCGCTGCATCCGCGTAATAGTAATTCACCAGCAGATCGACGCACGCGCCGTAGCTTTTCAGCCCCAGCGTCTGGTCGTAGCTGTGCAGAAAGCCCTCGTACACGGTGTTCGACACGCTCTGCACCGGCGTTTCAAACTGCCGCCAGTAGGCGCTGTTGAGCGCGAGATCGCGCTTGACCGCGTCGTTCAGCGTGCCGTATACCTGCTCCCACGCGGCGCGGTCGGCGGAGTAGAGCGCGTTTCCGAGGTGCACATACGCCAGCACCGCCGCCGAATAGCAAAAGTCCGCATCGCCGGAGCGCAGGCTCGCCAGCACGGCGGCGAAGTTTGCCTCCTGCTCCTTGGCGACGCCGCGCTGATGGCTCAGCTCATGCGCGACGGTGGCGGCGAAGTGGCAGGGCGGAAAGTCCGTGTTGACGTTCGCCTCGCCCGTGAACGGGAAGAAGAACCCCGTGAAGTCTATGTAGCTCAATCCGCGCGAGAGCAGCACGCCCTTCGCCGCGACGCGCGGACCGGACAGGCACGGGAAATCCGTGACCGTGTTGTCAAAAAGCCCCTTTGAGCGCGCGAGTATCGCGTCTCTGTCGCAGATATAAAACCCGTCCGCGTTCCGCTCGACCTCATCTCCGTATCGGTTGGCAAGGCGGACGAAATGCTCCGTGACGGTCTCAAGCTGCTCCGCCGAGACGGGCGAGCCGTCCAGCCCGCTCTTCGCCATGAAATCGTCGCCGTAATAGTACACGCCCCACAAAAGCGAGAACCCCGCGTACACCGCGAGCGCCAGCGCGGCAAGCCCCATCACGAGACGGTACGCACACAGCAGGCTGCCCTTCCCGCGCAGGAGGCGCACAAGGGCGTACACCAGCCGCGCCAGCACCGCCGTGGCGGCAACGATGATCAGCGCCTCCGCCACGGAGAAGCCCGCGTGTGAGCTGAGCCGTGCGAGCGCGGCATGGACGGGGCGCACAACGTTCTCCGATATGCGCGCCATGAGCGCGTGATCCCCGCGCAGCGCAAGGTGCAGCGCAATGATTAACGCCGATATGAGCGCGACGGTATGCGCCGCGGGGCATATAGCGAACCACAGGGCGAGCCGCGGCTTTCCGCGGGTCTTGTTTTCAACGGTATTTTCCATGCCCATATGATACTACAAAGCCCGCCGCATGGCAAGCGCGCGGCGTGTGGGAAATAGCGGCAGGTCGCGGAGCGGAAGTATTCATTGACGAAACGGCGCGGATTAAGTATAATAGTAATCCATATTGCATCAGGCTTGAAGGTGATATATTGACAAAGGTCGCTTCCGTCCTTACCAAAATAAGCGAAAAGAACGCCGTGCTGTACGCGATCGCCGCGCTGCTCTCCGTGGGCTTCGGCGTGTTCGTCATCCTCACGGCTGAAAAGGTGAACGTATACTACCCCGTGCCGACGGCTGTAATTTTCGGCGCGCTGTTTTTCGCGGCGCAGGCGCTGCTGATCGCGCAGGGGCGTTTTGATGCGCTGTCGCTGCTGTTTGCGGCGGGCTGCCTCGCGTGCGTCATGTTTTCGCGCGTGTGCCTTTTGTACTTTGAGTCGCGCGATTTCACGGCTTTTCTCGCGGACTGGGTGAAAAAGCTGGGCGCGCTGAGCGTCCGTGAGGCGCTCGTGACCCCTATCGGCAACTACAATATGCCGTATCTCTACCTTCTGCTCATCTTCTCGCGGCTGGACGTCGCGCCCATCATCAGCATAAAGGCGCTCTCCTGCCTTTTTGACATCGTGCTGGCGTACTACGTGATGAAGACCGTCGCCCTCGTGGCGGAGGACAGGCGGCTTCAGCTCGCGGCGTTCATCGTAACGCTCGGTCTGCCGACGGTGCTGATGAACAGCGCCCAGTGGGCGCAGTGCGACGCGATATACGTGGCGTTCTGCGTGATGTCGCTGTACGCGGCGGTCAAGGGTGACGGACGGCTGTGCGCCGTTGCGTGGACGCTCGCGTTCTGCTTCAAGCTCCAGGCGATCTTCATTCTCCCCGCGCTGTGCGTGGCGCTCTTCATGGGGCAGGTCAAGCCTAGGCATCTGCTGTGGATACCGGCGGTGTTCTTTCTCGCGCTCGTTCCGGCGCTCATCGCGGGGCGCAGTCTCGGAAGCTGTCTGAGCATCTATCTCGACCAGACCCAGCAGTATCCGGCGCTTTACTCCAACGCCCCGACGCTCTGGCGCTTCTTCACGGGCGTGGACTTTGAGGGCTACAGCAACGTGACGGTTTTCCTCGCGGGCGCGGCGGTGCTGCTGTTTATGTATTTCTGCCTCACCGGGTACAAGACCTTCGCGCCGCAGGAGCTCATCCGGCTTTTCTTCATCTCGTCAATGCTGCTGCCCTATGTTCTGCCGCGTATGCACGAGCGGTATTTTTACATGGCGGATATAATGAGCTTTCTCTATTTCATGACAAACCGCAAAAAGTGGTATATTCCGGCGGCGGTCGTGCTGTCGTCCGTTGTGGGGTACATTTGGTATTTCACGTTCGCAGAGGATGGCACGGGGCTTGTGATACTCGACCAGCGCTACATCGCCCTTGCGTTTCTCGCCATCCTCGCCACCGAGCTGCGCGGGCTTTTCAGCTCCTACTGGCGCCGCTCGCCCGACACGATACCTGTTGATTGATACGGTCACGCTTCTCCACCGGCGCGTCGGAATACGCGCCGGTGGATTTTTCGTCCCGTCCGCGTCCATTATTTCTTTGTTGAAATCAGACCGTTTACAGTATATAATATGTAGATAAAGTCAAATCAAGTTATTTGGGAGACCCGGGATATGCTTTTTTCGAGTATGGAATTTCTATTCCTCTTTTTCCCCATAACACTCGGCGTTTGTTACCTGCTGCCGCGCGGCGCGCGCAACTACTGGCTGCTGCTGGCGAGCCTCTTCTTTTACGCCTGGGGCGAGCCGCGCTTCGTCATCATAATGATCGCGTCCATCGTGCTCAACTACCTCGCCGCGCGCGGCATCGAAAGGCACGCACCCAAAACGCGCGCGCGAAGGGCGCTGCTCATCGCGGGCGTCACGGCGGATCTCGGGCTGCTGTTCGTGTTTAAATACCTCAATTTCGTCATCAGCACGCTCCACGCCGTCGCCCCCTCGACAGGCGCGTACATACATCAGACCTACATCGCCCTCCCCATCGGCATCTCGTTTTTCACCTTCCAGATGCTCAGCTACATCATCGACGTGTACCGCGGCATCCCCGCGCAGCGCAACATTGCGTATCTCGGGCTCTACATCTCGTTCTTCCCGCAGCTCATCGCAGGCCCCATCGTCCGCTACACCACTATCATGCACGAGATCGCGGAGCGCCGCGCCACACGCGAGGACTTCGCGCAGGGTACGCTGCGCTTTATGTACGGGCTGAGCAAGAAAATTCTGCTGGCAAACGTTCTGGCGGAGCTTGTGCACTATGCGTTCTCGGCTGCCGACCCCAGCGTGTGTCTGGCGTGGCTGGGCTCTATCGCGTACACGATGCAGATATATTTCGATTTCAGCGGGTACTCCGACATGGCGATAGGCATGGGGCGTATGTTCGGTTTCCACTTCCTAGAAAACTTTAACTACCCGTATATGTCGCGCTCCGTGACCGAATTTTGGCGGAGGTGGCACATTTCACTCGGCTCATGGTTCCGCGACTATGTGTACTTCCCGCTCGGCGGCTCGCGCGTCAAGACGCGCGGGCGGCTCGTGTTCAACCTAACCGTCGTGTGGCTGCTGACCGGCATATGGCACGGCGCGAACTGGACGTTCATCCTCTGGGGCGTGCTGCACGGCGTCGTCATCATCATAGAAAAGCTCACCGCGCTGCCGGAGCGGCTGGAAAAGAGCCGCGGCGGGCGTATCCTCGCCCATGTGCTCACGCTCCTCGCCGTCAACTTCGGCTGGGTGCTCTTCCGCGCCGACACCCTGCCCGCCGCCGCGCGGTTCATCGCCGCCATGCTCGGTCTGCGCGGCGGGGCGTTTGCCGACAGCACGGCGCTGTTCTACCTGCACGAGTACGGCGTGACGCTGCTGGCGGCGCTGGTGTGCTCCGCACCGGTGTTCAGGCTTCTGCGCGAGCGCGTCTGCGCGCGCGGCACCGGCGCGGCGGCGGCATACAGCCGCACGTCGTTCGGCGTTCAGCTTGTGCTTTTGGCGGTGTGCGTGTCGTTCCTCGTCATCGGCGCGTACAATCCTTTCATCTACTTCAACTTCTGACGGGTGAGCGTATGAAAACGAAAAGAGCGTCCATAACGAAAATCGCACTGCGCGCCGCTTCCGTGCTTCTGGCGGCGGCGCTGGCGCTGTTCATTCTCTCCGATATGCGCCTCGCGGGCAAGCCCCTTGCCCGTCTCCTCTCCGGCGAAACGGATTTCAATGGCTTCACCGGCGAGATCCACGATGCTCTCGTTTCCGACACCGTGGGCAAGTACGCCTTCGTAAACCTCAACGGGCTGTACTGCAGGCTGACGGGGCGCAATATCTGCAACCAGATAATGCGTCTTAGCAACGGCATGCTCACCGACCTCGATCCGGAGAAAAAGGATATGCGCCCTGCGGCGGACGCGATCGCGGAGCTCGCCGCGTTCACGGAGAGCGAGGGCGCACGGCTTCTCTACGTGCTCTGCCCCGTGAAGATGGACGCGCAAAACGCGCTGCTCATCCCCGGCGAGAGTGACCACAGCAACGAAAACGGCGATGAGCTTGTCGCCATGCTGCGCGGCGCGGGCGTGGACACGCTCGACCTGCGCGAGTATCTCGCCCAGACGCCGGAGCAGATAGAGCGGTATTTTTTCCGCACGGATCACCACTGGAGCTTCACGGGCGCGTTCGAGGCTTACCGCGTCATCACCGAGGAGCTTGCCGCGCGCTTCCCCACGGCGGGCATTGACCTTTCACGCGCCGACGTAGCCAACTGGGAGGCGCACACGCTCAAAAGCTGGATGCTCGGCAGTCAGGGCAAGCGCACCGGCATATACTTCGGCGGCACGGACGACGTCACATACTACACCCCGCGCTTTGCGTCCGAGAGCTCCTGCGATATTCCCGAATACTCCGGCGGCTCGGCATACTACGAGGGCAGCTTTGAAGATGCAAACCTCCGCGCCGACGAATATCTCGTCTCGCGCCCGGACTACTTCACCTCAAGCCCCTATGATATGTACATCGGCGGGGAGTACGCGCTCGTGCGCCACAGGAGCGAGGGCGCGCCGAGCGGGCTTCGCGTAGTTATCGTGAAGGATTCGTTCGTGCTGCCCGTGCAGGCGTTTCTCTCAACGCAGTTTCGGTATATCGACGTGCTCGACCCTCGCAACGGCGGCAGCGAGACCGTTGCGGAGCACATACGCGCGGTGCAGCCCGATATTGTGCTCGTAATGCTCTCGGCGCAGAGCGCCGGATCGTATGAGGCGTACACCGACTTCGGCGTCGCCGCGCCGGAGGAGCGAAGCGCATAGGCAGCGCCGCACAATGCGGCAAACCGGCTGTGCCCCGCGGGGCACAGCCGGTTTTGTATGGGAGATATAAGAGCGTCTATTTTACACGTTGCCCTGAGCCATCATCGCCTCGGCAACCTTGAGGAAGCCGGCGACGTTCGCGCCAATCATGAGATCGCCGGGCTTGCCGCACTCGACGGAGGCGTCGTAGCACGCCTTGTAGATGTTCTTCATGATGCCCTGCAGCTTCTCATCGACCTCTTCAAAGCTCCACGACATACGGATGGAGTTCTGGCTCATCTCAAGACCGGAGGTCGCAACGCCGCCGGCGTTGGACGCCTTGCCGGGGGAGTAGAGCAGACCGTTGGACTTGACGATCTCGATAGCCTCCGGAGTGAGCGGCATATTCGCGCCCTCAAACACCGCCATGCAGCCGTTATCGACGAGCGCCTGCGCACCGGCGGCGTCCATCTCGTTCTGGGAGGCGCAGGGGTGGGCAATGTCGCACTTGACGTTCCAGATGTTCTTGCAGCCCACGTGATACTCGCTTCCGGGTACCTCCTCGGCGTACACGCTGATGCGGGCGCGGCGGCGCTGCTTGATATCGAAGAGTATGTCGAGGTTGACGCCGTTGGGGTCATAGATGTAGCCCTGGCTGTCGCTCATCGCGACGACCTTGCCGCCGAGCGCCGTGACCTTCTGCGCGCAGTACTGCGCCACGTTGCCCGAGCCGGACACCACAACGGTCTTGCCCTCGTAGCTGGTGTTCCTGAGGTGCTTGAGCGCCTCGGCGGAGAAGTAGCACAGACCGAAGCCCGTCGCCTGCGTGCGGGCGAGCGAGCCGCCGAACGGGATGCCCTTGCCGGTGATTGTCGCGCCCTCGAAGCGATTGACGATGCGCTTGTACTGCCCGTACATATAGCCGACCTCACGCCCTCCGACGCCGATGTCGCCCGCGGGAACGTCCGTAAACTGCCCGATGTGACGGTAAAGCTCCGTCATGAAGCTCTGGCAGAAGCGCATGACCTCGCCGTCGGACTTGCCCTTGGGGTCAAAGTCGGAGCCGCCCTTGCCGCCGCCCATGGGGAGCGTGGTGAGGGAATTTTTGAGGATCTGCTCGAAGCTAAGGAATTTCATTATGGAGAGGTTGACCGACGGGTGGAAGCGCAGACCGCCCTTGTACGGACCTATCGCGGAGTTGTACTGCACGCGGTAGCCGCGGTTGACGTGGGTCACGCCGTTGTCATCGACCCAGGGGACGCGGAACTCGATAACGCGCTCCGGCTCGACAAAGCGCTCTATAAGCCCGTTCTTCTCCCACTCGGGGTGCTTGTCCACGACCAGCTCCAGAGATTCAAAGACCTCCATGACCGCCTGAAGAAACTCCGGCTCGTGCGCGTCGCGGCGCTCAACGTCCGCATACACCTTTTTCAGATACTCATTGTTCAGCATTTGCTGACCTCCTGTAAATATTTTGTGTTTCGGAAATACCTCTTTCAAGCCGATGACGTCTGGCGTCATCGGCTGTCTTTCCAACGTAAGACTATTATACTAAATTCAGCCGCCGCGAACAATTCGCAATCTGCACAGCATTTTGATGTATTTTTTGGATGATTGAACAAAGCGACTTTGTCAAAAAAATACTTGAAACCGCTGAAAGTATTGTGTTTTCTGGGAAAATGCGCTATGATAAAATATAGACGCAATCCATCAGCAATTTAAAGGAGCATTGCAATGATCAAACAAAGCTACGGCGATTATGAAAAGTACACCTTCGGCAGCGGCGTGCTGGAAGTCTCCGTGATAACTCTCGGCGCGACGGTGGAGAGCCTGAAGCTTCACGGGCGCGAGACGGTGCTGCGCTATGACAGCGCCGAGGGGTATCTCTCCGGCTCGTCCTATGTCTGCGCCGCCGTCGGGCGCTACGCCAACCGCATCGGCGGCGCGCGCTTCGCGCTTGACGGGCGGGAATACGCGCTCGCGGCGAACGAGGGGGAAAACCAGCTTCACGGCGGTCCGCGCTCCTACGACAAGCGCGAGTGGCGCGCGGAGAGCCTATCGGACAGCGCCGTGCGCTTCACGCTGACCTCGCCCGACGGCGACAACGGCTTCCCCGGCACGCTGGAGGCGAGCGTGACCTACTCCGTCTCCGGCGGCACGCTGCGCCTCGACTTCGGCGGCGTGTGCGATGCGGACACTGTGTATGCCCCCACCTCGCATATGTATTTCGATCTCGGCGGGGAAAGCGTGCTGGACTACTCCATGCTCATCCCCGCGTCGGGCTGGCTGGAGATTGATGACAGGCTCATCCCCACGGGGCGCATCCTGCCGCCGGAGGGGGCGTTTGACTTTTCCACCATGCGGCGCATCGCGCGCGACTATGACCACTGCTTCACCCTCACGGGGGAGCACGCCTGCACCGTCGAGTACGGCGGAACGCGGCTGGACGTGTACACCGACTTTCCCGCCGTGCAGATATACACCGCCTCGTCCATGTCCGCCCCGCACAGGGCGCACTGCGCCCTTGCCATAGAGCCGGAGGCGTACCCCGACAGCCCCAACAAGCCGCAGTTTCCCAGCGCCGTCCTCCGCGCCGGAGAGCGGTATCACCGCTGGGCAGAGTATCGCTTCTCGGAGCTGTGACGGTATTGCAAAGCCGCTCGGCAGTGATAGCCGGGCGGCTCTTTGCGTGCTCTATACAATCCCCTCCGCCAGCTCCAAAAGCGTCTGACGGAAAGCGTATCTGTCCGCGAGGGCGCGGGCGGCGGCGATGCGCCTTGTTCCGCGCGGCTTTCCGCGCACGGCGCGGATCATGATGTTCTTCGGCGAATGTTCAAGGTCGATGAACTCTATCATATCCACGCCGTACCCCATGTCCTCCAGCACCGCGGCGCGTATCGCGTCGGTCAGAAGGGCGGACATGCGCTCCTTTATTATCCCGTGCGACATGAAGATGTCCAGCTCCCCGCCCTTGCGGATGGTGCCGTTCACCTCGTGCTGACAGCAGGGCACGGAGAAGATGTACTCCGCGCGGCGGCGGAGCGCGTACCAGAGGGCGTAGTCGGTCGCGGTGTCGCAGGCGTGGAGCGTGACAATCATGTCGATATGCTCGTCATAGAGCACGTCGCGCGTCACGTCCGCGCGCACGAAGCGCAGACCCGTGTAGCCGTACTTCTCCGCCACGGCGTTGCAGCGCTCCACAACGTCCTCCTTGAGGTCGTAGCCGATTATCCGCGCGTTCATGCCGCGCTTGACGGTGAAATAATAGTAGAGGATGAATGTGAGGTACGACTTGCCGCAGCCGAAGTCGAGGATGGTTATATCCCGCCGGTCGGTCTTGGAAAACTCGTCGTCCACAAGCTCGATGAAGCGGTTTATCTGCTTGTACTTGTCGTACTTTGCCCGCACGATGCGAAAGTCCGCCGTGAACACGCCGAGATCGACGAGCGCGGGAATGTGCTCCCCCTCGGCGAGGATGTAGCTTTTCTCGCGGTCGTGCGCGTCGCCTGCGCACGGGCGGGACGCCGCCGCGCACTGCCTGCGCTTATACGCGCCGTTCGTTTTCAGGCTGTACTGCGCCGCGAGCGCGTCCGACACGATCAGCACCTGCCGGTAGCGCCCGTCAAGCTCCTCCGCCGCAGTGCGCAGAAGCTCCGCCGCGGTGAGGTTTTGATGATACGCCTTATTGCCGCGCAGGCGCTCAAGCTGATAGCGCCGCTCGCCGCGCAGCGCGACGGGGCGTACGGTCACCTTTATATCGGCGTGCGCGTCCGTCGGCTGGCTGAACACCGCCTTGCCCAGCGTCGGCAGCGCGGTCTCAAGGTCGGCGCAGAGGCGGGAAGCGCCGCGCAGGTCAACAGTTTTTTCGTCCATGATATGCTCCGTAGTTCGATTTTGTTTTCATATTATATAACAACTCCCGCCGCTGTGCAACGGCGGGAGTTGTTAGTATTATTATCCGTATTTTTCGGCGAGGTAGATGCTCAAACGGCTCTGGAGCTGCGCCGCCGCCGCGTCCTCGGTGTACTGCCCGCCGAGGTAGGCGTTGAGGACGGTGCGCATGGTGCTTGTGACCTCGGGGCTGCTTATGACGCACTTGGTCGTGTTATACGCGACGGAGCGGATATACTCCGCGTCGCTCTCGGTGAAGCGCGGGTAACGCAAGCGCTCGTCCTGCTCTCTTGCCAGCGCGTTCTCCACGGCGCGCTCAAAGCCGGCTTTGTTCGCCGGTACGCCGAGACTCAGATCAACGTCCTCCGCGCCGGACATATAGGTCTTTACGAAGCGCCACGCGCCGTCGATATTGCCGCTCGACGCCATTATGCCGATGCTCGTGTCCGCGCCCGCCGTCATCATGCCGTCGGTGATATAGCTGCCGTAGCCGCGCGCCGTGGGCGTGCCGTAGCGCATGAGGTAGCTGCCGTTTTCAACGTTCGGGAAGCCGACGACGGCGTACTCCCCGCCCGCGAAGCGGCGCGAGTTGTCGCCGATATGTGAGGGGAAGTCATAGTCAATATAAAACGCATACTCCTCCGTGCGCCAGTCGGGGCTGTCGGCGGCGCACAGCGCCTTGAGGAGCTTGAGCCACTCGGCGAACGCGGGGTCGGTGAAGCGGCACTCCGCGCTTACCGTGTCCATGAACTCCGCTGTGGCGGCGCGCGAGAAGAGGAGCACGAGGTTTTCCGCGTTGTTTTCAATGCGCAGCTCCGGGTTCTGCGCCGCGAGAGCGCGCATCCGCTCCGCCGTCCACTCGCCGCCAGCGGCGAAGTCCTGCCGCGCGGTGACGGTGAGGATGTCAAAGCGGTCGATGTATTCATAAAGCCCGCCGTTTCGCATCATGGCGTTGAGAAGCCCGGGGATGAAGTCCTCGCGGGTTAGCTCCGCGTCCGCGTCGAGATACGGCAGCAGATCGACAAGCATACTGCTGTCCGCCGCGCCGTCGGGCAGGAGGCTGGTATCTATAAGGTCAACCTCGCCGCCCGTGGCAAGCTCGATGAGCAGACGGGTGCGCTCCTCCTCGCTGCCGTAAATATACGGCTTCACCTCGACCCTGTAATCCGGATCGGAGTTATTGAAGCGGAATATCGCGTCCATGAGCGTGTCGGAGTAGACATACGTTCTGTTCGTCGAGCCGAAGTAGCCCCCGTTGACCGGATAGCCGTCGGCGGTGGTGTCGCCGAGACAGGCGAGCGTGAGCGTATCCCTCACCGGCACTTCGCCGCGGCTTATCTTCGTTATCCTGTCCGTGAGATGATAAATATCGCCGTTGGAGCTTTCCAAGCCGTACCTGCCACATATGCGCTTGCTGCTGAGCGCGACGTCCGCCCATCTGAGGATCTCCGTCTCCTCCCGCGCCGCAGGGTCGTAGGCGTAGAGCACGTTGTCGCGCGTCACGAGGATGCGCCCGCAGTTGCCCGAATAGAGGTACGGCTGGTTTGCAAGCTCCGGCACGGGCGTGCCGGTGAATCGCAGCGCGCCAATGTCATACGGGGCAAGCCCCGCGTCCGATTGCACCCACAGCTCGCCGTTCACGCGCACGCGCGCCACGTTGCCGCGCAGTACGGTCTCCGGCGCGCCGAGAACGTTCGCGCTTCTGTCTATAAGCGCGACGGGGCTGCTCTCGTTGAAGTCGTTCCCCGTGAGCGCGCGTTCATTGTCGAGCGCCAGCAGATAAGCGGGCGCACCGTTCTCGTTTTTCCACGGGGTCTTGCTGCACATCTGCGCTCCGGTGTCGAGGTTCACGCAGACAAGATAAATGCCAAGCTCCTCGAGATAGCTGTTGTTCTGCGCTTCCTCCGGCGTCTTTATCTCGTACACATAGAGCCAGAGCGTGTTCTCCGCCACCGAGACGTCGGATAGGTAAGGGTTGTGAAGCCCCTCAAGGTCAATGTCGATGCGCGAGAATGTGTCCGTGAGCGTGTCGAACACCGCCACGACGGGCGCGCCGTCCTTTGTCTGTGTCGGCATATATAGCTTATCCCCGTACACGTCGGCGGCATAAAGCCGCTTGACCCAGTCGGGGCTGGGTATCTCGGAGGCGACATAGCCCGGGACGGTCGGGCGCGCCGTCGGCGCGGGCGTGGGTGCGGCGGTGGGGTCAGCCGTCGCCGGAGCGGCGGTCGCGGTCGGCGCGGGTTCTGACGGACCTGCGCCGCAGGCGCACAGCCCCAGCAGCATGGCGGCGAGCAGTGCAAGGCACGCTTTCTTTTGCAGTTTTCGCATGGGTCATCCCTCCCGAATTTATACATTTTTATATAATAAAATATGCGTCTGACTATAATGACGTATTTTACACGGGATGGGTCGCACGAGCGGTGAAATTTTTGCAGCAGTGGGGTTTTTCCTACTGCTGCACAGTCTATATATTCAGTATCGCCGCGCCTCAGCCGCCGAACAGGCGCTTGAGATTGAGCGCCGCGGCTTTCAGCTCGTTCTTGCTGTAGGAATTGTTCTCGTCCGCCATGACGGCGCTCACCGCCTCCTTTGCGGTCACGCCTCCGGCGATCATCGCGTCCACGAGCATCGCCTCGGCGGAGACGGTATGCTCCACCTTATTGAACACGTAAGCCTCGTCTATCTCGATGATGACGGCGTACTCGCCCTTGTCGTAGCTGCCCTTGGCGAGAAGCTGCCCGCGCACCTCGGCGGGCGTGCCGCGAAAGCTCGTCTCGTGCAGCTTTGTCATGTCGTTGCAAAGGCACATCCGGCACTTTGCGCCGGCGTCGATAAAAAATTCCACCAGCTCCATTATGCGCTTGGGCGATTCGTAGAGGGCGAAGGTGCGCGTGTCGCCTCGGCGGAGCTTTTCCAGCAGGCGGCGGCGCTCGGCGTTCTCGCGCGGGAAGAAGCCGTAAAACATGAAGCTGGAGAGGTCGAAGCCGGAGACGGACAGCGCCGTCACCGCCGCGCAGCAGCCAGGCACGCCCACAACGCGGACGCCCGCCTCCACCGCGGCGCGGATAAGCTCGTTGCCGGGGTCGGAGATGCAGGGCGTGCCCGCGTCGGTTATCACCGCGACGGACTTCCCCGCGAGCATTTCGCCGATGAAGTACTTCGCCTTGCCGTACTCGTTGAACTTGTGGTTGGACACGAGCTTGTTGCGTATCTCCAGCTTGCCAAGCAGCACCATTGACCGGCGGGTATCCTCTGCGGCGATAATGTCCACCTCGGAGAGTATCCTCCTCCCGCGCGGGGACATATCCTGCGAGTTGCCGATAGGCGTTGCGACTATGTAAAGCGTGCCGACTGTCTTTTCGTCCATGATACACTCCGTAATTGCAAAAATTATCTCGACTGATTATATAACATTTCCCGCCGCTGTGCAACGGCGGGAGCGCACGGAAAAAATCTCACGCGGCGGCGAAAGATTTTACCCATTTGCGTATATCCCTATATTGTGCAAATACCGTATATGCTGTATAATTGATTACGCACAATAAATTGAACGCTGTATCAGCCAACTGAACAGAGGAGGTTTCCAAGTGATAACTGCGATGGATGCCGCGCGCTGCTTTTCGCTCGTCGGGCAGCCGCGAAGCTGCGAGCGCTACGGCTTCGGGCACATAAACACGACTTATCTTCTCGTCGCTGACACGGGCAGACGCTATATTCTCCAGCGCATCAACGATCTGGTTTTCGCCGACATACCGGGCATGATGGGCAATATCGCCGCCGTCACGCGGCACATTTCCGCGCGCGTTGACGATCCGCGCGCGTGTCTGCACCTCGTGCCCACGTCAGACGGGCGCGATTATTATATCGACGCCGAGGGCGGAAGCTGGCGCGTGTACGACTTCGTGGAGGACAGCATCTGCCTGCAAAAGCCGGACAGCCCGCGCGATTTCTACCAGAGCGCCATCGCCTTCGGGCGCTTTCAGCAGCAGCTTTCCGACTTCCCCGCGCACACGCTGTGCGAGGCTATACCGGATTTTCACAACACGCCCGTCAGGTACAGGCAGCTTCACGATGCGCTGGACGCGGCAAGCGCCGAGCGTGTAGAGTGCGCAAGAGCGGAGATCGAGGAATATCTCGTCCGCGAGAGCGGCGCTGCCGCCCTTCAGGATATGCTGCGCCGGGGCGAGCTGCCCCTGCGCGTGACGCACAACGACACAAAGCTCAACAACGTCATGCTGGACGCGGACACGCGCGAGGCGCTGTGCGTGATAGATCTGGACACCGTGATGCCGGGGCTTATGGCATACGACTTCGGCGACTCCATACGCTTCGGCGCGGCGACCGCCGCCGAGGACGAGCGGACGCTTGAGCTTATGTCGCTCGACCTCGAGCTGCTGCGGATATACACGCGCGGCTATATGCAGGTGTGCCGCAACATGACGGACGCCGAGGCGCTCAGTCTGCCGCTCGGCGCACGGCTTATGACGCTCGAGTGCGGCGCGCGGTTTCTGGCGGACTATCTCGCGGGCGACCGGTATTTCGCCGTGCACCGTCCCGAGCACAACCTCGACCGCTGCCGCACGCAGCTCCGGCTCGTGCAGGACATGGAGCGCAAGTGGAACGCCATGCTGGAAATAACCGCCGAGGAGCGCGAGCGCGCAGGAGCGTGACGGCGCAGGGCAGCGGACATTAGGACAGGAGCGTGCGATGAATATACTCATAAACAGCGAGCAGATAAAAAAGCTGCTCACGAACCTGTATATGTTCACCGGAATACTGACCAACATCTACGACAAGCACGGCAACGACATCCAGCTTTTCGGCAATCATTCCGACTTCTGCCGGATAATAAACCATGACCCTGAGGGGCATCGGCGCTGCGTGCAGTCGGACTGCCGCGCCGTCAGCTCCTGCGGCATATCGCGCAAGCCGTACTGCTATCAGTGCCACGCCGGACTGCATGAGGTGATAATCCCGCTGTTCGACAGCGGGGAGTGCATCGCCTTCCTCGCGTTCGGGCAGCTTTTGGACACCAGACCGTACAGCGAGCAGTGGGAGTATACGCTCTCCACGCTCGGCTGGTACAAGGGCGACATCTGGGCGCTGCACGACGCTTTTCTGCGGCTGTCGCGCCTGCCGCAGGAGAAGATCAACGCATATACCGAGATAATGGAGGTGCTCGCCTCATACATACAGCTTGAGCAGATAATCTACTCGGCGGAGATAACGGACAGGCAGCGGCTTGAAAAGTACATTGACGAGCACTACATGGAAAAGCAGACCCTGAAAAAAATCTCCACGGAGCTCGGCATAGGCACGACGAAGCTGTGCGCGCTGGCAAAAAGCCTCCCCGGCGGGAACAGCATCACCGCGCTCATTTCCATACGCCGCGTCGAGGCGGCAAAATTCCTCCTCATCAAAAGCAGCAGCACCGTCACGGAGATCGCCGGGCGCGTCGGCTTCAGCGACTACAACTATTTCACGAAAACGTTCAAACGGTTCGCCGGCGTAACGCCGTCGGAATACCGGCGGCTCTACGGCGACTCGAGGATCTTATGGCAGCATAAGGAAAATTTGGTATAAATTGCAGCCGCAGCTTTATAAGCGTAATAATATATTATTAGCGAAAGATTTTCCATAAGACGTGAAAAAAACTGTATAGACTGCATAAGCGCTGTTCAAGTATAATGAGAATATAAACGGTTGACTTTGTATAATTCGGCAGTTTTTTCCGAGCTTCGGCGCTTGCCGGACAGCGTCTTAACGGCGCGGAGCATCACGGTGTGAACGGCAGAAATGCTTTTCCATAAAAATTCAACAAAAAAGGAGAATTAAAATGAAAAAGTTCCTCGCAATGCTTCTGGCACTGGTCATGGTCTTTGCCCTGTGCGCCTGCGGGCAGACAGCCGCGCCCGCCGCCCCCGCGCAGGACGCCGCCCCCGCGGCGGAGCCTGCCGCCCCCGCCGCAGACGAGATAACGCTGGACGTTATCATCTGCGAGTACGGCGTGAACACCCGCGAGTGGTTCCTCGGCTCGGGCATGAACGGCACGAACTTCGTCGATAAGTTTGAAGCCGAGAATCCCGGCGTGAAGCTCAACCTTGAGGTCGTCTCCTGGAACGACGTCTACACCGTTGTTGACACCCGCATCGCCAGCAACCAGGCGCCCGACATCCTCAACATTGACGTTTTCGCAAACTACGCGAATGACGGTCTGCTTGAGCCGGTCTCCCAGTACTGCCCGGACGAGCTGTTTGCCGACTTCTTCCCCTCCTTTATCGAGCAGTCCGTTATTGACGGGGTGTGCTGGGCCGTTCCCGACCTCGCCTCCGCCCGCGCGCTGTACTACAACGTCGATATGTTCGAGGAGATGGGCATAGAAGTGCCCGCCACATGGGCGGAGCTTGAGGACGCCGCGCAGACCATTATCGACTTCTACGGCGGCGATGTGTACCCCTGGGGTATCGACATGACCACAGATGAGGGTCAGGCGGCGTTCGCCTACTACACCTGGGGCAACGGCGGCGGCTTCGTTGACGCCGACGGCAACTGGGCGCTCAACTCCGACGCGAACGTCGAGGCGATAGAGTACGCCATCAGCCTGTACAAGAACGGCTACACCAACCCCAACCCCGAGACGCAGACCCGCTACGACCTTCAGGATATGTTCGCCGCGGGCAAGCTGGCGATGTGCATCGCCCCCAACTCCATGCCCACCTACTGCGCCGATAAGGACAGCAAGGTCAACATGGCGACCGCTTCCATCCCCGCCAACGAGGGCAAGACCAGCTCCTCCGTCGGCGTTATGGACCGCGTGATGGCGTTCAAGGATGAGTCCGCCCCCGATCAGGCGGCGCGCGACGAGGCCATCGGCAAGTTCCTCACCTTCTTCTACAATCCCGAAAACTACGTCGGCTGGGTCAGCATGGAGGGCTTCCTGCCCGCTGTGAACTCCGCCGTTGAGGCGCTCGTCGCCTCCGACCCCAGCTTTGAGGCGTGGCTCAACGTTCTCTCCTCCTGCCAGTTCTACCCGACCGCCAAGGCCGAGTGGGATCAGGTGAAGCAGGGCGTCATTGCCGCCGAGCAGGCAGCGCTCACCGGCGCGGACGTCAGAGCCGAGCTCGACGCGCTCCAGACCGCCATCACAGGCTGACGCGCTTACGCGGCACGGTATACATTTTCGGAGGGGGCGGGCATATGCCCACCCCCTTCCTTTTCAAAGGGCGCTTTCGCAGGCATCAAAAGCGCCCTTTGAAAAGGAAACAGGGCGGCAGCGCGCAATGCCGCCATATATTTTATACGGAAAGAAGGTTACGGCGTGAACAGAAGACTGGGAAAGAGAGTTGAGCCGTATATATGGCTCATCCCGAGCATCGTGCTTATGGCGATCTTCCTCGTGTACCCGATACTTATCGTCTTTAAGCTCTCGTTCAGCGAGATCTCAAAATCCGGCGTCGTCGGCGGCTTTGTCGGGCTGAAGAATTTCAAGGACGCGGTCGAGCTGCCCGCTTTCAAAACGGTGATGAAGAACACCGCATGGTGGGTCGTCGCCGTGGTCGGGCTGTCCACGCTGATCGGCTTCATCCTCGCCATGGTGCTCAACAGGGATTTCAAGGGGCGCAAGCTCGCCCGCGCGATCATCGTTTTCCCGTGGGCGACCTCGCTCGTGGTGCAGGCGTCCGTGTGGAACTACATAATCAAGTACGAATATGGCAATCTCAACAACGTTCTTTTGAACCTCGGCATAATCAAGCAGGCGATAAACTGGCGCGCATCGTACCAGATAGAATTTATGTGGGAGTGCTGGGTCGGTATATTCGTGACCATCCCGTTCGTTACGTTCTGCGTCCTCTCCGGACTTCAATCCATCGACGAGAGCCTTTACGAGGCGGCGGACATCGACGGGGCGAGCTTCTGGGACAAGCTGTTCAACATAACCATCCCGCTTGTAAAGCCCTCGCTCACCGTGTCCACGGTGCTCAACATCATCTATGTGTTCAACTCCTTCCCGATAATCTTCACCATGACCAAGGGCGCGCCCGCCAACAACACGGACACCCTCGTCACATACCTATATATGCTCAGCTTCTATGACCGGAAGAAAGGACCGGCGACCGCGCTGTCCGTGATAGGCTTCCTTGTGCTGTGCGTCTGCGCGGGCGTATACATGATGACCGTCATGCGGAAGGAGGATGCGGAATGAACGCTTCTTGCAGAAAGGGAAACCGCCTCGCGCTCGCGCTGCTGCTCGCGGCGCTTGCCGCGGCATACGCGCTGCTCGCCCTGCCGGCTTACAGCTTTGACTCCTGTGTATATACGAAAAAATCCGCCAACACCTTCGTCGGCGACGAGAAGTATCAGCAGGTGCTCGCCGAGGTCAGCGCCGTCGCCGAGCAGTACCGCAGCGAGGGGCTGGACGTCACGCTCAACGAGGAGGTCATTGAGCGCACAAATTCCAAGGGCGAGCGGACCAGTATGGTCAGCTTCACGCTCAACGAGAAGTTTTCCAAAAGCGCGCTGTCCTTCGTCGAGGCGGGCATCGGCTCTTCATGGGTGATGAGTCTTATGCTGCTGTGCCTCACCGGCTCCGCCGCCTACGGCGTGCTCGGCGCGGCATGGTCGCTCGACGAGACGGGGAAGGAGCTTTGCGGGCGCGATCGCACGCTGCGCACGGTCTCCGCCGTGCTCGCACTCGCGGCGTTTCTGCTGATACCGGTGTTCGTGATGATGAACACCTATACGCTCTCCCGCCGCATCGCGCTGTACAGCGGCGGCATCACGACCGAGGGCATGGACGCTCTCTACGCTAAGCTCGACCGCTTCCTATTTGAAGGTCTGGCGGGCGATAACATAGACGCGGCGCTCAAGTCCTTCTCGTTTGAGGGCACGGGCAGCGTCTGGGGCGTGATGGCGTGTGCGCTCGTGATGCTGCTCGCCGCGGTGCATCTGCGGCGCGGCGAGGTGAAGCCGGCGGTGCTGCGCGGGCTGCTGTACGCCTTTATCTTCGTCGTGTGCGTCATCGTGCTCTACCCGTACTATGTCATGCTCATCACGGCTCTCCGCTCCAGCGCGGAGACGAACGATATGTACTTCCAGCACCTTCTCCCGACAAAGTGGATGTTCGGCAACCTCACGCACATTATGAGCCGCGGCGTGCCGCGCTATCTGCTCAACTCCCTGCTCATCGCGGGCGGCGCGACGGTCATCGCCCTGCTGTGCGGCATACCCGCCGCATATGCGATGGCGCGTATGCGCTTCAAGGGCAAGAAGTTCTTCCTCGGCTTCGTCATAATGAGCCAGATGTTCTCCCCCGTCGTGCTGCTCATCGGCATTGCCCAGCTCATGAGCGCGCTCGACCTCAGCGATTCCATCGTCGGGCTGATGCTCATCAACGCCGCCTTCAATCAGGCGTTTGCGATATGGCTGCTGCGCGGCACGTTCGTGTCCATCTCGCCGGAGATGGAGCAGGCAGCGCGCATTGACGGCTGCACGACCGTCGGCTCGCTGCTGCACGTGCTCTTGCCCATGGCGGCGCCCGGCATCGTCACCACGCTCATCTTCGTGTTCATCAACGCCTGGAACGAGTACACCATTTCCACCGTCCTCATCTCCACGATGAGCAACCGCCCCATCACCGTCGGCATTACGCAGTTCTCGTCCTTCAACATGATAGAGTGGCAGTATCTCTTCGCCGCCTCGCTGCTTGCCACGCTCCCCGTGGTCGTCCTCTTCATGTTCATCGAAAAGCACCTCACCGCCGGACTGACCTCGGGCGGCGTGAAGGGCTGACGCGCGAAAAACAGAATAAAAATGCAAGTCCGGAGCTCTCGCTCCGGACTTGTTGTTGCATATGCTATTTATCAAAGGCAGCGCGCTTATTCGTCCAGCCCGTCGTCGCAGATCAGACCGTAGCCGCCCTGGGTGCGCTTATAGACGACGGAGATCGCGTCCTCCGCGTCCATGTTCTTGAACACGAAGAACTCATGCCCCAGAAGCTCCATCTGCAAGATTGCCTCCTCCGGAGACATGGGCTTGATGGAGAAGCGCTTGGAGCGCACGATCTTGAACTCTTCCTCCTCGTCCTCCGCCGGAACGTATGCAGGCACGGCGTCACGCTCCAACGCCCCCTCGCGCAGACGCTTTTCCAGGCGGGTCTTGTTCCGGCGGATCTGGCGCTCTATCGCCGCGACGCCGGAATCCACAGAGGCGTACATATCGTTCGTAAGCTCGCTCGCCCTGTAATAGAGACCGTTGTTGTGGATGGTGATCTCCGCGAGGAAGCGCCCGCGGCTGATGCTGAAGGTGACAAAGGCCTCCGCCTCAGTCTTGAAGAACCTGTCGAGCTTACTGATCTTGCGTATGGAGTAAGCCCTCAATTCCTCGGAGGAACCCATCTTTTTCTCGGTAAAAGTGAACTTCATGCTGCCAACTCCTTTCATGACTTCAACAGCTCAGAGCGCCCGCGCGCCCCTCTCTGTTGTGGCTATTATAGCATAAGCGCCCAGCAAAAAGAAGTCCTTTTTGTGAATGTTGCCGGATTCGGCACAAGTCACGGAGTTTGCCCCGCGCTTTTGTGAAATGTAACAAAATTACCAGTCCGCGATGACGTTGCAGCCTGTGAGCGTCTGGCGGAGAGCCGCCACCTGCTGTGCGCTGAGCAATGTGCCCGTGACGTTGAGCGTGCGCAGGTTCGTCAGGCTCATGAACGGCAGCTCGGACGAGATCATGTTGTACGACACGTCCAGCGTTTCAAGCCCGTAGAGCATGGAGAGGGGCGTGGCGTCCATGATGGAGTTGTACGAGAGATCGAGATTGCGTATCAGCATACGGTTCGGCGCGTCCTGAAGCGGGTAGAGGTTGGAGATGATGTTGCGCGAGAGATTGAGCGTTTCGGGGTTTGAGAGCTTGGAGATATTGGTTATGTCGCTTATGTTCAGCCCGCTTAGGTCTATCGTCGTGAGATCGTCGGAGACGGAATACCCGCCGATGTCGATGAGATAGGAGAGATCAGAGTGCACGACCTCGCAGAACGGGAGATAGCGGTTAAGCTCCGTCACCGCCTCGCCCGTGATGTTGAGGTTGTTTTCGATATTCAGCTTGCGAAGCCCCGTGAGCGCCGTGAGGCTCAAAAGCCCCTCGTTTGTGAGGTTGCAGTTGTTCAGCCCCAGCGTTTGCAGGCTCTTGAGCTTTCTCAGCCCCGAAAAATCCGTGATATTCGTGTCCGACAGGTGCAGCTCCGTCAGTCCGGTCATGTTGCCGAGGGGAACGGTGCTGGTGAAATAGTTGCCGGAGGCATTGAGGAAGCGGAGCGACGAGACGCCCATGAGCGGGCGCAGGTCGGACACGTAGTTGTTGGATATATCCAGCCACTGAAGCGTGGGAATGTCCATAAGCGGGCTGAGATCGGACACGGTGTTGCCGGAGAGATTGAGCTTTTTAAGGTTCTTGCACGCGGCGAGCGCGGAGATGTTCTGAAGCCCCATGCCGCTGAGATCCAGCTCCGTCACGTCGGTCTTGAACGTGACGCCGCCGAAGCTGATGTCCTGCATCTCCTCCTCCGTCGTCTCGCTGTGGATGGCACAGGTCGGCAGCGCGGACGCAAGGCGCTTGAGCTGGGCTTCCGTGAGGGTTATGCCCTTTATGCTCAGCGTCGTGAGATTCGTCAGCGCTGTGAGCGGCTGGAGATCCGTGACGGGGTTATTGTCAAGATACAGCGTCCGAAGATTCGTCAGTTGGGCGAGCGCGGACACGTCGCTTATCATATTGCCGCTGAGGTTGAGCGTGGTGAGCCCGCCGAGCTTGGCGAGCGCGGACACGTCGCTTATGTTGTTGCCCGAGAGAGAGAGGTTGTCGAGCGCGTAGAGCTGCAGGATCTCCTCCATGACGTTGTTGCCCAGCCCCATATTGTCCAGCGCGAGACCGGCGGTGTCGCTTTTATACTGCTTGCCCGCGACAGTGACCATGTTCGACTGGCGTATGACGCTGCGCCGCGCCTCAAGCTCGTCTATCCACGAGGCGACCTGCGGATCGGACGTGTCCATTTTGCGCAGAGTTTCGAGCGCCTTGTCGTAGTTGCCGAGCGATTCATAGCACTGCGCCGTCATGGCGAGGCACTCGTCCGTCGTCTCTATCGCCGCCGCCTTGCGCAGCAGGGTGAGCGCGCTGTCAAAGTCGCTGGAATAATAGCTGGCGCGCGCCTGCTCCATATAATTGTTGAACGCCTTGTTGTCGGACACGCTGCGCAGAACGACCGCGAGCAGGATAATGAACGCCGCGGCAAGCGCGGTGAATATGAAATACAGCGTTCTCTTGCGCTTTGCCATTCGCGCGCGCTGCTCCATCACCTCGGGGCTGACGGGCTGCTGCCGTCCGGTGTGGGCGCGCGAGCGCGCGGTGTCCGTGCTTCTCTCTCTGCCCCGCGCAGCGGACATGGCGGCTGTGTTCTCGTGCCGCCCGGTCTGGGCGGCGTATGAGCCCGTTCTGCCTGTCGCGCCGGAGGCGCGTTTTTCCTGTTGCCGTCTCATATATGTACTCCGGATGAGGGTTTATCTCCTGCGTTGGCGACGTCCGCCGTGTCCTCCGCCGCGCTCGCGGCGGGAAGCTCCTGCGCTGGCGCGTCACTGTCCGCGCCGTCTGGCGCGGCAGAGGGCGCGTCGGGCGCGGCGGCGATACCGCCGCTCTCCGGCAGCGCCGCATTGTCCGGCGCGGCGGCGTGCTTTGCGGGCACAATGACCTTCGGGTCCTTTATCTTGGGAAGCTCAACGTCCTCTATCGCCTTGCGCTTTTTAAGGGCGAGCGCCGTCAGCACGAGGGAGAGCATGATGCACAGCACGGACATCTCCTGCATACCGGCGGAAAACGTGACCGTTCCGTCGCGCAGCGCGGCGGCGTCCTCCACCGCGATGTGGTAGACGAGCGGCAGACCGAACAGCGGCACGAGCAGCCACTTCGTGCGGATAACACCGAACGCCGTCGCCGTGTAGAGCACCGCGACGAGCATATACAGCAGTATGCACAGCACCGTGTGCAGCCAGCTTGTGAACGTGAACGACTTGATGATGAAAAACACCGCGCCGAGAATGACCGGCAGCGAGGTCAGCCAGAACGCCCGCCCGCCGAGCAGCAGCAGAAGCAGGATGAACAGCAGGTTGCACACGAGCGGCAGGGCGATCTGCGAGGCGGCGTAAAACTGCTCGCCCCACATGCCCCAGCAGCCGACAAGGCGGAACACCGCCGAGAGCGCCATGAAAATGACCGCGGCGTGCACGAGCGCGCTGTTTTTCTCGACATAGAACTTCGCATGCGGCTTGTCCGGCGCATTGTTCTTTGCTTCTTTCATGTTGCCGTCCTCCTTTAAGTCGAAATTAACCGTCCGCCCAATCTCCGTTGACAAAGATGGGCACCTCGCGCCCGTCCGCCGTGATACCGGTGATGGAGAGATCGGGCGCGCCTATCATGAAGTCCTCATGGATCATGGATTCGTTCACGCCGAGGGCGCGCGCCGCCTCCGGCGTATAGCTGCCGGCATCCTCAAGGCAGCTCGAGTATCCCTCGCCGAGGGCGAGATGGCACGAGGCGTTCTCGTCAAAAAGCGTGGAGTAAAAGAGCATACCGCTCTCGCGTATGGGGCTCATATACGGCACGAGCGCGCACTCGCCCAGCATCGCCGCGCCCTCGTCCATCGACGTCATAAGGCGCAGCGCGTCCTCATTCTTCTCCGCACGGATCTCGCTGACGCGCCCGTTTTCAAAGCGGACGGAAAAGTTCTCGATAAGCACGCCGCGGTACGACAGCGGGCGCGTCGCCACGGCAAGCCCGTCCGCATCGCCGCGCATCGGCGTTGTGAACACCTCCTCGGAGGGGATGTTGGCGTTGAACACCGTGCCGGAGCCGGCGAGCGCCTCCGCCCCGCCCATAAAGCGCATCTGTGGGATAAGCCCGACGGACAGCTCCGTCCCCGTGCCGATGCTGCGGTATTTCAACCGGCGCAGATCGAGCGAGTTGAGCCAGTCGCAGCGGCGCTTGAGCTCGGCGTTATGCGCGCGCCACGCCGCGAGCGGGTCGTCCCCGTCGGCGCGGGAGCAGCGCAGTATCGCCTCCCACAGGCGCTCGACGGCTTCCTCGTCGCTCAAGTCCGGAAAGACCTTGCGCGCCCACATTTTGCCCGGCACTGCCGCGACGCACCACTGGTATTTGTTCTCCATCGCGTCTCTGTACGGCTTCGTCACCTTGAAGCGCGCGCGCTGGGCGCGCGCCCACTTGTCCTGATCCACGCCGCAAAGCCCGTCCGGATCGTCGGAATCGAGATAGATATTCGCGGGCAGCTTTTCCGACCGCTCGCGCAGGCGCTGCTCCGCCCACGGCTCGACCGCGCCGAGCGTTTCGTCGCTCTGGTATTTTATATCCAGCCGCAGCGCGGGAACGAAGCGCCATTCCACGCTGACCTTGCCCGCGCCCGCGCGGTAGCACTCATCGATGAGTATTTCAAGAAAGTCCGTCTGCTCCGGCTCGGAGCGGATGACGACCTCCTGCCCCGGCTGAACATTGACGCCCATGCGCGCGATGAGCCGTGCATACGCGCGCAGCTTTTCCACGTCCATATAATCTCCTTATCAAACGCATTAAAAGCGAGATCGCATAAAATGCGAAATTTCATGGTTTTCCTAGTTTATCAGGTTATTATACCACGCCCGCGGCGGTATGGCAAGCGTTGTGTGCCGCCGCGGGATGCATCCGTGTAGGACTACAATACATATTGGACAAGTGAATAAAAAGATATGAAGGATATGGTCTCATGAGTTATAGTTGAGT
>CAKTKT010000015.1 GCA_934572325.1 uncultured Oscillospiraceae bacterium | reverse complement strand
AACAACTTACCCATGAGACCCCTCCGCTGGCTGTCTCCCGCTGAGGTCACTGTACAATATGTTTGACAAACCTACATATCTCGCGCACTTTCTCTGCACGAGCTTCACAAGCTCGACAACGGGGATGACGCACGCGCCGATGAGAATGGCGGCGGCATACTCGCGGAAGCTGACGGCGGTGAAGTCAAACGCGGCGGCGAGCGCGGGTATCTCGCACACGACGGTCGTGGCGGCGAGCGATGCAACGGCGGAGACGACGAGCGCCCAGTTCATCGTCGGCAGGGCAAAAATGCTGCCGCGCTGCGAGCGCATATTGAACGAGTGGAAGATCTCCGCCATGGACATGGTGAGAAACGCCATGGTCGTGCCGTGGGCGCTGTCGGTGATCGCCCAGTTGCCGGTCTCCATGAAGTGCCCGACAAAGTAGCTCAAAAGCACGAGCGCCGACACGAGAAGCCCCTGATACACGATGTCCACGCCCATGCCGCCGGCGAAGATGCCCGCCTTGGCGTCGCGCGGCTTGCGCTTCATGATGTCCGGCTCCG
This sequence comes from uncultured Oscillospiraceae bacterium, assembly GCA_934572325.1. Lineage (GTDB taxonomy): Bacteria > Bacillota > Clostridia > Oscillospirales > Oscillospiraceae > Limivicinus. Next base: position 34,177 of record CAKTKT010000015.1, on the reverse strand, counting down.
CCCGCTCCATGCCGAGCGCGAGCGCCGGAAAGCAGTCCGTCACGAGGTTGATCCACAGCAGGTGCACGGGCTGGAGTATCGTAAAGCCCATGAGCGTGGCGGCGAAGATGGAGATGACCTCGCTCATGTTCGAGCCGAGCAGGAACTGGATGCACTTGCGGATATTGTCGTATATCCGCCGCCCCTCCTCCACCGCCGCGACGATGGTGGCAAAGTTGTCGTCCGCGAGCACCATGTCCGCGGCGCTCTTTGTGACGTCCGTGCCCGTGATGCCCATGCCGACGCCGATGTCGGCGGACTTTATGCTCGGCGCGTCGTTCACGCCGTCGCCGGTCATGGCGGTGACGTAGCCCGCGCTGCGCCATGCGTTGACGATGCGGGTCTTATGCTCCGGCTGGACGCGGGCGTAGACGCTGATGTCTCTGAACACCCGCTCGAACTCCTCATCGCTGAGCTGGCTGAGCTGTGCGCCGGTGACGGCGCAGGTGCCGTCCGTGAGTATGCCCAGCTCGCGCGCTATCGCGGCGGCGGTGTCGATATGGTCGCCTGTTATCATGATGGGGCGGATACCCGCCTCGCGGCATTCCTCTATCGCTGCGGCGACCTCCGGGCGCACGGGGTCTATCATGCCGCACAGCCCCAGAAAGCACAGCTCACATTCGAGATCCTCCGGCTCGTTGGAGACGGGCTTCGCGCTCCACACCCGCTCGGCGCAGGCGAGCACACGCAGTGCGCGGTCCGCCATCTCCTTGTTCGCGCGCTCCACGCGCTCGCGGTAGGCGGCGGTCATGGGTCTGACCTCGCCGTTTTCCATATAGCTCGTGCACTTGGCGAGCAGCACGTCCGGCGCGCCCTTGGTGTACTGGATGCAGCCGTCGTCCGTGAGGTGCACGGTGCTCATGAGCTTACGCGCCGAGTCGAACGGCGCCTCGCCGCAGCGTATGTACTTCGCCTTGAGCGTGTTTTTGTCGATGCCGAGCTTATTCGCCCACGCGACGAGCGCCGCCTCGGTCGGCTCGCCGGTGACGCTGCCGCCCTCGCCCAGCTCCGCATCGGAGCAAAGCGCCATTGCCGCGGCGAGCTTTTTCTCATCGTCGCCGAAGAAATCCACGACGGTCATCTTGTTCTGCGTAAGCGTTCCGGTCTTATCCGAGCAGATTATCTGCGCACAGCCGAGCGTCTCCACCGCGGTCAGGCGGCGGATTATCGCACTGCGCTTGGACATATTCGTCACGCCGATAGAGAGCACCACCGTCACCACGGCGGCAAGCCCCTCCGGTATGGCGGCGACGGCGAGAGACACGGCGATCATGAAGGAGTTGAGCACGACCTCGAAGTCCAGCCCGCCCGCGCGCAGAAGTTGCACGCCGAACACCAGCACGCACACGCCCAGCACCAGCCATGTCAGTATTTTGGAGAGCTGGCTGAGCTTTATTTGCAGCGGCGTCGCGCCGTCCTCCGCCTTTGAAAGCGCGTCGGCGATCTTGCCCATCTCGGTGTCCATGCCGGTGGCGGTGATGACGGCGCTGCCGCGCCCATAGGCGACGGCGCTGCCCATGTACACCATGTTGCGCCTGTCGCCGAGTGGGATGTCCTTCTGCTCCCCCAGCTCAAGAAACTGTATGAATTTATTGACGGGGACGGACTCTCCCGTCAGCGCGGCTTCCTCCAGCTTGAGGCTCGCGCTCTGCAATATGCGCGCGTCCGCGGGCACGGCGTCGCCCGCCTCGAGCATTATCACATCGCCCACGACAAGCTCCTCGCTGGGCACGGTGCACAGCTTGCCGCCGCGCAGAACGTGCGACACGGCGGCGCTCATCTCCTGCAGGGCTTCTATCGCCTTTTCCGCCTTGCTCTCCTGATAGACGCCGAGCACCGCGTTGACGATGACGACGGCGAGGATGATGATAACGTCGGCAAAGCTCTCCCCCTCGACGACGGCAAGCACGCCGCTGATCGCCGCCGCAACGAGCAGAATGACTATCATGGGATCTGCCATCTGCTCAAAGAAGCGGAGAATAAGCGGCTTGGGCGGCGGAGCGCTCAGCTTGTTGCGCCCGTTCTCCTCAAGGCGGCGCTGAGCCTCCTCGGCGCTCAGCCCGTCGGTGCTGCTTTTCACCTCGCGCAGCACGTCTTCCTTTTTCTCAAGATAGTATTTCATACACGCTCCCCTTTCACACTACCCTGTGATCTTACCATGCCGCAGGCATAAAAAAGAGACTTTTACAGCGAAAAGCGCTGTAAAAGTCTCGCAAAATACAAGCCCTTGGCTGTACCCGACGCTCCGGACCCGCCTGAACGGGTCGTGATGGCGATGCGCCGTCGTCCGCACGGGGGCGGACGGAAGCTACTCCCTTATTACCGAGACAGCATACCACGCGCGGCTTGGCAAAGTCAAGCGCAAAGTGCGCAGCTCGCGCAGATTTCACGCTTTGTTTATATTTATACGTTGAAGCGGAAGTTCGTCACATCGCCGTCCTGCATGACATAGTCCTTCCCCTCAAGGCGGAACAGCCCCTTCTCCTTTGCCGCCGCCACGCTGCCGCAGGCCTTCAGATCCTCAAAGGCGACTATCTCCGCGCGGATGAAGCCGCGCTCAATATCGGTGTGTATCTTGCCCGCCGCTCTTGGGGCTTTCGTGCCGCGGACGATCGTCCATGCGTGCACGTCGTCCTCGCCCGCGGTGAGAAACGAGATGTAGCCCAGAAGGTCATACGACGTGCGGATAAGGCGGTCAAGCCCGGTCTCGGTCAGTCCGAGATCCTCCATGAACAGCTTCGCCTCGTCCGCGTCCATCTCGGAGATGTCCTCCTCGAACTTCGCCGCGACGGGCAGCACCGCCGCGCCCTGCGCCTCGGCGAGCGCGGAGAGCGCCTTGAAGCCGGCGTTGGCGGCATAGTCCGCCATGCCGTCCTCGTCGAGGTTGGCGACGTATATGACGGGCTTGACGGTCATCAGCCCGCCGTCAACGAGTATGCCGCTGTCGTCGTCGCCGAAGTCGAACGAGCGCGCGGGCTTCTCCGCCTCTAGGTGCGCGAGCAGCGCCTCGCACATCTCGCACTCGCGCTTGTATTTCTTGTCGCCGCTCTTGGCGTTCTTCCTCGCGCGTTCAAGACGGCGCTCGACGATCTCGATATCCGCGAGGATCATCTCAAGGTCAAACGTCTCCGCGTCGCGCTTGGCGTCCGCCTTTTCCAGAAAAATATCGTCGTTATCGAAGCAGCGCACCACGTGCACGAGCGCGTCCGTCTGACGAATCGCCTGAAACACCTCGTTGCTCTTTCCGCCGCGGCTCACGCCGGCAACATCGACGAACTCTATCGTCGCGGGGCTGTATTTCTTCGGGTGGTAGTATTCCGCCAGCCAGTCCAGCCGCTCGTCGGGCACCTTCGCGTTGCCGATGTTCGGCTTTGCGCCCGCGTTGGCGTAGGCGCTCGTCTCCGCCTTTGAGCCGGTCAGCGCGTTGAAAAGCGTCGTCTTGCCGACGTTCGGCAGACCCACGATACCAAGTTTCATATATCTCTGCATCTCCTTATGGAACGATCTTTTGTTATTGTACAGATTATAGCGGTCAATCGTCTTTGGGGTAGTCAATACTTAGTTTCTCCCATACTTACCTTTTATTTCATCCCACTTTGGAAAGTCAATATCAACGCCATAATGATTCTTGTAGCTTCTCTTGAATCTGTTTTTCCATTGCGCACCTTGAGAGCGGGTTTCTGGATTTTGATAGATAGTCTCTTCAAAAGCCGCCAGATAATCTTCTTTGGATTCAAAGACTTGGGCATTACCTCTACTGGTAAACCAGTTACCGGGTCTCATTTTTTGCAGAATACCATTTTTATACTGAACAGTAATGGGCCAGTTGCTCATGGTCTTTGTGATTTCCCAGAGCTTTTTAAGCCACAAGTCTTTGACAATTACATCACCGGTTGCTTCATTCATCACATACCCGAAAATAAGGAAATCTGTGTCGAGATGATATGGCTTGTCAACAAGTTCATTGACAAAAGCCTTAAAATCTGCAATGTCAAATGCAGGACTGACTTCTCTGTTAAATGCTTTTACTTCTAACAGATTTGTTGTGTGGTCACTGGGGTTCAAGTAAACATCCGGCGGCATCTGCGTATTCGGGTTCGGGTCAAATTCAACACCTCTCGCAATAAGCCAACCCTCAAGCCACTCTTGAAGAATATTACCAACAACGTCTTTCTTTTTTACAATGATGCTAACATCTCCAAGATGAAATCTGATTTGACCTTTTACAGTTTTAATCCTATCCTCGTTGATGAGCTTGTCATATATCTCTTGCGCGGTCAATTTCATGCGTCCGCACCTCCTTCTTTGCAATATATGTCAAGCACTCGTCCTGCTACTTCTGCAATAACAGGAACAACAACCGTATTGCCCAACAAGTCATAACCTAAACTTTTTTCAACATCAAGCTTATAATCATCGGGATATCCGAACAAGCGAAGTCCCTCACGGAGAGATAAGGTTCTAACACCCGTCCCATCGGTAACATATAAGTGTTGCATATCCATTGCAACAAGGGTAGGGGCGATGTCATTCTTATCCATGATCTTGCTGATTTCAAATGACATTTTTCCAGCAACAATGTTGTAGCCTTTGGGAAGCGATGTGTCATGCTCTCTTCGGTTGCCAACTTTCTTCTTCGGATACTCGTATCGCAAGTATTTCTTTTGCACAAGGTCATTCAGCATTTCTTCAAGCTCGGGATGCTCAAAGAATGTGCGAATCTGATCGATTGTAAGTGGCATACCGTCCATCCAATCAATTCCGTATTCTTCAGCCCATTTCTTTTTTCTTCTTTCTTTCAGCATGGTATTAAGAAGTTTCCTCTGAGCAGGGCTGACAGACCCTTTCATTTCAATATCCCAACTGTGAATATTGTTGTCACCACCACGTTTATCCTTGATTGATTTGCCCTCTAATTCCTCAATGGGATAATGAGTGAGAAGATTGTCAATAAACTTACTATGTTCCGTCTCTAACCCAGTTTCCAAAACATCTTCAAGTATCCGTGCTGTATGCTTGAAGTTGGAAAGGTTCGGGTAATCTCGTATAGTACCAACAATGTAAATTCTTTTTCTTTCCTGTGGAACACCAAAATACTTTGCATTGAGAACTTTCCAAGAAACCTTGTAGCCCAATGCTTCGAGGTGTTCAAGAATAACTGTCAATGTTCTGCCGATTTTATCTTTTGGATTTTCTCTGTCATGGTTTACGAGACCTTCTACATTCTCAAGAACAAAACCATAAGGCTTCTTATCTTTTAGAATACGCTCAACATCAAAGAACAGCGTTCCTCTGGTATCAGAGAAGCCTAGCCGCTTACCGGCAGACGAAAAAGCCTGACAAGGAAATCCGCCTAACAAAAAATCAAAGTCCGGAATATCCTTTGATTCAATTTGAGTTATATCTCCATGAATTACTTCACCCGGGTGATTTTGTTTTAAGACTTCCATCGCATAGGGTTTAATTTCAGAAGTAAACACACATTCAGTTGACAATCCCTTTTGGGCACAAGCAATCTCGAAACCTTTTCTGATTCCGCCGATTCCGGCAAAGAGGTCAATGAATCTAACACGGGTGTTCATTCTTGTTTTCCTCCGAAATAATTTCAGTTATATCCCCAATATCACATTGGAGAACATTGCATATCTTCTCAAGCGTCTCGATTGGCACGGATTCATCTCGACCTAATTTTGCCATGGCATTAGAACTTATTTTAGCGGCTGTCCTCAACTGTGTTTTATTCATTTTTTTTTCTATCATCAGCTTCCAGAGCTTATTATAAGACCTTGCCACAAGAATTACCTCCAACGCACGACTTTACAATTTAATAGTGTAGCACATGGTCTGCAAAACTTCAACCGTATTTTGTGAATTTCAAAATAATGTTGAGTATTTCAATCGCTATGTAGTTGTTTACTTTTTAAATGAGATAAATAAAACAGGGCAATACTTTATATTCTCATATGAAATAGCGGTGAAAACATCAGGTGCAAAACAGGCAGCCGGAACTTATCCGGCGCATAGGATACGCTACCCTGCTCATAGGTTTTCCCTGTCGGCAAAGGTCGGGGTACTTCTTGACGAACATCTCCAGCCGCTTTTTCAGTCCGGCATTGATGGTGTGGATACTCGCCGTGCAAAAATCTTTTGGGGATTTCCGACTGATTATTTCCGTATTGACGGTATGTTTTTTATAGTGCTAATCATTGTCGTGTTTTTATACCTGACCTACAACAGTGCGGAGCATATCCGACCCGCAAGCACATCCACATCTGAAACACAGCAGTTGAATCTCGATTTTATAAGTTATAACTGATAAAACAGCAAAATTCGCGCAGAAAAACGTTTTTAACTCGCAAAATCACCCGACACGGTCGTGTCGGGTGATGATCCTTTATTCGCCTTTGGTGGAATCGTCCTGCGGATTCGCCGCCTCGGGCGCGTCCTCCTGCGGCGCTGTCGCCTCGGGGGCGTCGGCAATGCCGTCGGAGGGCGCGTCGCCCCGCGCCTTTTCCTCGGCGTAGCCGTCGGTCATGGAGATATGGCGGGCAGGGCGCTCGATGGTGTCGTCATTTCTCGCCTCTCGTATCTTCTTCGCGGAGATGGGCATGAACTCGCCATGCTCAAAGTAGTAATTGAATTCCTCCGCCTCCATGGTCTCATGCTCCAGCAGATACTCGGCGATGTCGTGCAGCTCCTTGGCGTGCTCGGTGAGTATCCACTCGCACATCTCGGCGGCGCGGTCGAATATCTTCTTGACCTCCTCGTCGATGATGGCGGCGGTCTCCTCGGAATAGCTCTTCGTCTGCCCGAAGTCGCGCCCGATGAAGATGCTGTGTCCGGAATTGTCATAGGAGATCGGGCCGAGGCGGTCGCTCATGCCGTATTTCATGACCATGTCGCGGGCGATGGTGCTCGCCTGCTGTATATCGCCGGACGCGCCGGTGGATATATCGTCGAGGAAGAGCTTTTCCGCCATCCTGCCGCCGAGCGACATGACGATATTTTCAAACATCTCCTCCTTGGACTTGAAGTTCTCCAGATCCTCCTGCGGGCGGAAAAGCGTAAAGCCGCCGGCAGGACCGCGGGGGATGATGGTGATATAGTGCACGGGATCAACGTTCGTGAGGAATCTGCCGGTGACGGCGTGACCGGATTCGTGGTACGCCGTGAGGCGGCGCGCCTTGTCGCTCATCTTGCGGCTCTTCTTCTCCGGTCCCATCTGCACCTTGAGGACGGACTCGTCCACGTCCTCCATGGTGATGAAGCGGTGCTTGCGGCGCACGGCGAGCAGCGCCGCCTCGTTCATGAGGTTTTCAAGGTCCGCGCCGGCAAAGCCCGGCGTACCCTTGGCGATGGAGTTGAGATCAACGTCGTCCGCGAGCTGCTTGTCGCGGGAGTGTATCTTCAATATTGCCTCGCGCCCGCGTATGTCGGGCAAGCCGACGTACACCTGACGGTCAAAGCGCCCGGGGCGCAAAAGCGCATTATCCAGAATGTCCGCGCGGTTCGTCGCCGCCATGACGATAACGCCCTCGTTGCTGCCGAAGCCGTCCATCTCCACAAGGAGCTGGTTGAGCGTCTGCTCGCGCTCGTCATGCCCGCCGCCGAGACCGCTGCCTCTCTGACGGCCGACGGCGTCAATCTCGTCGATGAATATTATCGCCGGCGCGGACTTCTTCGCCTGCTCGAAGAGATCCCTGACGCGCCCCGCGCCCACGCCGACATACAGCTCCACAAAGTCTGAGCCGGAGATGGAGAGGAACTGCACGTTCGCCTCGCCCGCAACCGCCTTGGCAAGCAGGGTCTTGCCCGTGCCCGGAGGTCCGACGAGCAGCACGCCCTTGGGTATGCGCGCGCCCATGGCGGTGTACGCCTTCGGGTCCTTGAGAAATTCGACGATCTCCGCCAGCTCCTCCTTCTCCTCGTCGCAGCCCGCGACGTCGGTGAAGGTCTTTTTCTCCTTTTCCTCGCTGCCGAGTCTTGTGCGCGCCTTGCTGAACTTGCCGATGCCGCCCTGCATCCCGCCGGCCTTGTTCATCATCACATACCACAGCGCCATCGCCGCAGCCATGATGATGAGGTACGGCAGAAACTGCGCCCACCACGGGATCTCCAGCCCCTTGCCGTAATCGTATTCCTCGAGTATGCCGGCGTCCTGCTGCTCCTTTATGAGATCGCCCAGATCCTCATAAAACACCGAAAAGCTGTACAGCTCGTAGCTCAGCTCCTCCAGCGGCTTGACGGGGTCGCCCGTGCGCACCTTGAGGAGGACGGTGTTGCCCTCGGTCTTGAACGACTGCACCTTTTCCTCCTTAAAGAGGTCAACGAGATCGGAATACGTCTCGACCTTGCCGGAGTCGGTGTCCTTTGTCATGGTGAATATGACTGCCATGAGGATCACGAGCAGCAGCACATAAAACCCCAGATCTCTTGCTCTGTTGCGGTTGGGTTTCAAAAATCGGTCACATCCTTAATATAAAGGTCTATCTAACTATATAAGTATATATAAAATATATAGATTAAATGCGGAATTTACTTTCCGGCGTATACGCCGGGCTTGAGCACGCCGATGTACGGCAGATTGCGGTAGCGCTCGTTATAATCCAGCCCGTAGCCCACGACGAACGCATCCGGCACCTCAAAGCAGGAGTAGTCCGCGTGGATGTCCGCCCTGCGGCGGGCGGGCTTGTCCATGAGCGTGACTATCCTGATGGAGGCGGGCTCTCTCACGGAGAGGTAGCTTTTGAGATAGTTGAGGGTGATGCCGGAGTCGAGGATGTCCTCCACGAGGATGAGGTGCCGCCCCGCGATGTCCTCGCTCAGATCCTTATTTATCCTCACCGCGCCCGTGGAGCTCGTACCCTCATAGGAGGAGACAGCCATAAAGTCCATTGAGCAGTTGATGGTCACATGGCGCATGAGATCCGCCATGAAAATGAAGCAGCCCTTCAGCACGCCGACAAATATCGGCTCTGTGCCCTCGTAATCCTTCGATATCTGCGCCCCGATCTTCTGCACATTTTTCTCTATGTCTATCTGCGAGATCAGGACGCGCTCAATGTCCTTTTCCATAACATCCATCCGTCATTTTCTCCCTATGATCTTATAATTTTTCTATCTGAATACAGAGTATCTTATCCCCTGCACGGGGTATGCAGCGCTCGTCCGTTCCAAAGCCCACGACTGCTGCAATGCCCTTTTCGTCTCTTATAACAACGGTCGTATCCCGCTGCCACTGGGTCATGTGTCTCTCTGTGAAAAGGCTCTTGAGGCTCTTCGTGCAGCCCCTGCCCGCGGGAGAAAATCTGTCGCCCGGCTGCCTGCCGGTGCATCTGACATTCCCGTATATACTCTCACATCTGAAACAATAAGTCTTGAACAAGCCGTAAATTTCTCCCGTATACACCGAGAAAAACGACCGCAGGCGGATCCCCGCTTCCGGCACGTCGAGCGTCTCGCCGGGGGTGATGGCGCGCTCCTCTATCGCGGTCTTCTCCTGCGCGGTGAAATACAGTCTTCCCTGCTCGCGCCGCACCCTGCCGCCGGGGAGATCGGCATAGCCCAGCCCCTCGCCGCCGGCGAGCGCGAGCAGCGCGTCCACGTGCGCCATGTCGAGACTGCGCTCCCACAGCGCGCGCACCGCGCGCGACGACACCGCCGGATGCAGCGCCGCGAGCGCGGCGGCGTCCACGCTCTCCCCGTCGAAATGCTCCGCCAGAAAGCGCCGCACAGCGCCGTCGATGAAGTCCTCATCACGGCGCAGAAGCTCCGCCGTGCGCGCGCAGGCGGCGGCAAAGCCGGGGTTGATGCGCCGCAGGGGCGGCATGACCGCGTGGCGGATGAGGTTGCGGCTGTATTCGTCTCGCGCGTTCGTGCTGTCCTCAACGTGGTCAAGGGCATTCGCCGCAAGATACGCCTCTATCTCCGCGCGCGTTACAGCGAGCAGCGGGCGGATGACGCCGTCCCTTTGCGGCGGTATGCCGCACAAGCCCTTCATCCCGCTCCCTCGGGCGAGATTGAACACAACGGTCTCGGCGTTGTCGTCGGCGTTGTGCGCCGTGGCGATATACCGGCAGCCCATCCGCGCGGCGGCGGCGGCGAGGAACTTGTATCTAAGCTCGCGCGCCGCCTCCTCCGTGCCGAGCCTGTGCGCCGCGGCATAGGCGGGCACATCGCCGTGCTCCACGGCAAGCTCAACGCCGAGCCCACGGCAGAGCCTTTCCACGAACACCGCGTCGCGCAGCGCCTCCGCGCCGCGTATGCCGTGCTCATAGTGCGCCGCGCAAACGCGCATACCGGTCTCCTCCGCGCGGCGGACGAGCAGGTGCAGCATACACACCGAGTCCGCCCCACCGGACACCGCCGCGAGCACGCTGCCGCAGTCCGGCGGCAGCGTCAGTTTTCTTTCAATGTCAGCCATCTCTGTCACTGACCGAGACGAAGGAGGTGTATTCCGGCAGCCAGCGGAGCTTCACCGTGCCCGTCTCGCCCTTGCGGTTTTTGAGCACTATCGCCTCGGCGATGTCGGGCGCTTCACACTCCCTGTTATAATACCCCTCGCGGTATAGACCTATCACAACGTCCGCGTCCTGCTCGATCGCGCCGGATTCGCGCAGGTCGGAGAGCATGGGGCGCTTGTCCGTGCGCGATTCGTTGGCGCGCGAGAGCTGCGACAGGCACACGACCGGCACGTTCAGCTCCTTCGACATTATCTTCATCATGCGGCTTATGTCGCTGACCGCCTGGGTGCGGCTCTCGTTCGACCACGTGTGCCCGCTGCCGGCGGACTGCATAAGCTGCAAATAGTCGATGACCACAAGCCCCAGCCCCTCCACGCGGCGGCACTGTGCGTTCATGTCCGACACCGTGAGCGTGGGGTTGTCGTCTATCCTTATGTCCGTGGCGCTGAGCGCCTGCGCGGCGTCGGCAATGGCGCGCCACTGCTCCTCGGTGAGCTGTCCGGTCATGAGCCCCTGCCCCGGCACCTTTGCCGCGCGCGAGAGCAGACGGGAGACAAGCTGCTCACGCGACATTTCCAGCGAGAACATGGCGACGGTCTTTCTCTGGTACATGGCGGCATAGAGCGCCATGTCCAGCGCGATGCTCGTCTTGCCCATGCCGGGGCGCGCGGCGATGAGGATAAGCTCGGATCTGTTCAAGCCGAGTATCACCCTGTCGAGATCGACAAGCCCCGTGCTGAGACCGGGGATCTTCTTGCCGGAGGCGGCGATCTCCGCCAGCTCGTCAAAGACGTTCTGCACAACGGCTGACACAGGCATGAGCCCGCCGACGTTGCGCCCCTGACGCAGGGCGTATATCTTGCGCTCCGCCGCCTCAAGAAGGCTTTCCGCCTCGCCCGAGCCCTCGTAGATCATGGCGTTTATCTCGTCCGCCGTCTCGCCGAGGCGGCGCAGAAGCGCCCTGTCGCGGACGATGGCGGCGTACTCCATGACGTTGGACGCCGTCGGAGTGACGCGCATGACCTCCGCCATGTACCCGTCGCACTCGTCGGTGTACACGCCGCGCACCTTCATCTGGTCGAGCACGGTGACGGGGTCGATCGTCTGCCCGTAGGCAAACATCGCCGCCATGGTGTCATAGATGTCGCGGTTGAGCTTTACGTAAAATTCGTCGCTTCTAAGGCGCTCAAGCACATCGGCGATGCACCTCGGGTCGATGAGCATCGAGCCGACGACCGCCTGCTCCGCCGTGGCGGAGTACGGCGTCTTTCTGCCCAAGAGTTCTTCCATAAGGCGTGCTTCCTTTCGGCGGTGTTATCCCTCGACGACAAGGACGTTGACCGTCCCGCTTATCTCATAGCCGAGCTTCGCCTTGACGGTGTAGCTGCCGTAGCTTTTTATCGGCTCGGGCTGGACGATTTTGTTCTTCTCCACGTCCATGCCGAACTGCTCGCGCAGCGCGTCGGAGATCTCCTGCGAGGTGACCGCGCCGAAGAGCTTGCCGTTTGCGCCCGCCTTGGCGCGGATCGTGACCTGAACGCCGGAGAGCTTGGCGGCGTACTCCTCCGCCTGCGCCTTCTCTCTTGCAATCTGCGCCGCCCTCGCCTTTTCCTTGAGCTTGAAGGCGTTGAGATTGTCGGCAGTCGCCTCAGTGGCAAGCCCGCGCGGCATGAGATAGTTGCGCGCGTAGCCCGTGGAGACCTCCTTCAGCTCGCCCTTTTTGCCCTGACCCTTTACGTCTGCGGTGAAAATGACCTTCATTTTTCGTCTCTCCTTTTCATTTTGCTTTTATGCCATGCGTCTGCGGCATTATCCCAGATACTCGTCAATGGCGGCGTACACCGCGTGGACGGCTTCCGGAAGCGATTTGTCCCTGAACTGCACCGCCGCGGCGCTCCTGTTGCCGCCGCCGCCGAGCTTTTCCATGATGAGCTGCACGTTCAGCTCGCCGATGGAGCGCGCCGAGGCGAACACCCCGCCGTTCCCGTCGGGCGCGACGACGATGGAGGCGTTCACACCGGATATGTTCAAAAGCTCGTCCGCCGCCTGCGCCGCGACTATGCGGTTCTGAGGCTCGGTGGGCGCGGCGATAGCCACGCCGCGGTAAAGCTCCGCGCTCTGCATAATCTTGTACCTTGCAACCGTGTCCTCCATGCCGGTTTGCAGGAGCTTTTTGACCTCCGTGGTGTCCGCGCCCGCGCGGCGCAGATACGCCGCCGCGTCAAACGTGCGGTCGCCGGTGCGCAGGGTGAAGCTCTTCGTGTCCAGCACGATGCCCGCGAGCATCGCGTCCGCCTCGCATTTGAGGATGTCGCTCTGCTCTATGAGCTCCTGCAATATCTCGGTCAGAAGCTCACACGCGGAGGAGGCGTAAGGCTCGATAAAGCCGAGGGCGGCGTTCTGGATATACGTGGCGGCGACGCGGTGATGGTCGATGACCGCGACGCGGCTGCACTCGGACAAAAGCTCCGGATTTTCCACCTGCTCGGGGCGGTTCGTGTCCACGATGACGAGCAGCGTCCGCCCGTCGGCGCGCAGCAGCGCCTCCTGCGGGCTCATAAAGCAGTCTCTGTATTCCGGCTCTGCGCGCACCATGTCGATGAGCGCGTGGGCGGCGTTTTTGTTGATGTCGATGACGATGTTGCTCTTCACGCCGCAGTTTCGCGCGAGGCAGCACACGCCCACCGCCGCGCCGACAGCGTCAAGGTCGGCAAAGCGGTGCCCCATCACGAGCACGCGGCTGGAGTCGCGCATAAGCTCGGCGAGGGTGTTCGCCATGACGCGGGATTTCACCTTCGTGCGCTTTTCCACCTCGAAGCCGCGCCCGCCGAAAAACTCAAAGCTCAGCCTATCCTTTATGACGGTCTGATCGCCGCCGCGGGAGATGGCAAGCTCGATGCCTATGTCGGCAAATTGCAGCGTCTCGCTCAGGTTCGTGCCGTCCACGCCGAAGGCGATGCTCACGGAGGCATTTATGCCGTTCGGGCTTTCGACCTGGTGCATCTCCTCGGTTATCCTGAACTTGTCGAGCTTCATATGCTCGATATCCTGCTTTTCAAACATGACTAGGTAGCGATCCCTGTCGTAGCGGCGCAGGATGCCGCTGTACTCCTCGCACCACTGCGTGAGCCTGTCCTCCACCGCATCGCGTATGTCGTTTTTGACGCGGTCCGGCTGATTTTTGAACAGCTCGTCGAGGTTATCTATGACGACGATGCCCGCCACGGGGCGCGTCTCCTCATATTTCAGGCGGATATTGTCATATTCGGTCACGTCCACCCAATACACTATACCCATAAGGGCGCTGCCGCCGCCGTCGCTGTCGGAGCGGATGATATTGCCGTGCAGGCGGTACTTCTTGCCGTTTATCTCCAAAAGCTCCGGGTACTGCGTCTTGCCCTCGAGCAGCCACTTCCCCGTGAACTGCGGCACCATGTCCGCGATCCGCGCGTCCAGCCGCGCCCCCGTCGCGCCGCACATGCTGAAAAACATCTCGTTGCCCCAGATGATGCGCGAATCGTCCAGGCGGAACACCGTGATCGGCAGGGGGAAATTCATGAGCGTGTTGTTCTTGGCGTTCTCCGTGTCGTAGGTGATGGATTCTATATACGCCGCAAGCTGCTTTTCTCTCCTGCGTCGGGCAAAAAAGCTGTAGATGAGCAGCAGCAGAATGACCGCGCCCTCCGCCGCCGCCAGCTCGTACATCTTGAAAAAGAGCGCCGCCGCCGCGAAAAGCACGAGGAACACGAGATAAAGCCTCGCCCCCGGCTCTGCCAGCCGTTTCAGGTTTTTATTCACACCTGCACCTCCCGAATCTGGAACAGACGATAATTCTCTCATTATATTAAATCATTATACCAAATATGGCTGACCTTTACAAGAAATTTCTTTGACCCAAACGCAGATAATATTTATCGTAACGTTTCAAAAAGGGGCTGTTTGATTGAAGGCTGTGATAATGGCGGGCGGCGAGGGCACGCGGCTGCGCCCCGTGACGGGCAGCGTGCCCAAGCCCATGGCGCCGCTTCTGGGGAGACCGATGCTGGAGCATATCGTGCGGCTTTTGAAAAAGCACGGCTTTGATGATATATGCGCGGCGCTGAAATACCGCGCTGAGGACATAGAGCGCGCGTTCGGCGACGGCGCGGCGCTGGGCGTTCATATGCAGTACCGCGTTGAGCGCGAGGCGCTGGGCACGGCGGGCGGCGTGAAAAACTGCGCCGATTTTTACGGCGGCGAGGACTTTCTCGTCATCTCCGGCGACGCCGCGTGCGATCTTGATCTCTCGCGTCTCATGCGCGAGCACCGGCGCTCGGGCGCGGCGGTCACGCTCGCCCTGCACCGCAGCCGCGAGCCGCTCTCCTACGGACTCGCCGTGACGGACGGAGAGGGCGACGTGCGATGCTTTATCGAAAAGCCGCAGTGGAGCCGCGTCGTCACCGACCTTGTCAACACCGGCATATACATCGTCTCGCCGCGCGCGATGGAGAGCGTGCCGGAGGGTCAGCCCTTCGATTTTGCAAGGGAGCTCTTCCCGCTGCTGCTCGCGCGCGGCGAGCGGCTGCGCGGCGTCGCGCTCGACGGGTACTGGTGCGACGTGGGAACGCCGCTGGCGTACTACCGCTGCTGCATCGACGCGCTTGAGGGGCGGCTTGCCGTCACGCCGGGCGCGGCGTTTTCACGCGCGGCGGAGACGGAGACGGACAGCGCGGCGGATAAGGGCGCGGAGAGCATAGACTGCGCCTGTGAAAGCCGCGCGGCGCTCATGGGCGCGCTGAGCGAGGCGATGCTCGACATGGGCGCGGACTACTCCGACGGGATACGCCTCGCGGGGCGCGGGTACAGCCTGCACATCGCGCCGCTCGCCTCGCGCGAGGCGGTGCGCGTGTCGGTGCGCTCGCCCGACGGCGAGTTCGCCCGCGCGCTCGCGCTGGACGCAAAGGCGGTCATAGACGCGCTGGGCTTATAGGCATTTGTCATAATTCGCACAATTTCCGCTTGACGCACCCGCATTTGTTCATATATAATTAACAAGCATTCCGTTATTATTTACTATATGACGAATCTGGGAGGCGCAGGATGAGAGATCTAAAGCATCTTATCTATTTCGAGGGGCTTCTGAACGAAGCCGCAAACCCGCTCGTGCGCGAGGCGGTCGCGCAGGGCGGTCACGCCGTCGGCTACACCTGCTATCATATGCCGGAGGTGCTTTTGAACCTCGGCAACTGCTTTTCCGTGCGTCTGCGCGCGCCGCACACCGGCTCGCTGGACATCTCGACATATTATCTCACAAACTACCTCTGCGGATACTCCAAGGCGCTCGTCGAGCGCGGCGTAGAGGGCGGGTACGGCTTTCTCTCCGCCATCGCCGGAACGGAGACCTGCTCGGAGATGAACCGCGCCCTTGAGCATTTTGAGCTTCTGCGCCTTGTCGATGAGCCGGACTTTTTCGTGTCGTTTGTCGATGTGCCGTTCAAGGTGACGGAGCACGGACTGCGCCACTATGGAAACCAGATAACAAAAAAGCTGCTTGAGCCGCTGCACGAGCGCTACGGCACGGACGTTTCCGACGCGGCGGTGCGCGCCGCCGTGGCGGAGCATAACGAGGTCTGCCGCATCCTCACGGAGATCGGCGATATGCGCAGGCGCGACGTGCCGCCCGTCACGGGGTATGAATACCATGTGCTCTGCCTCGTGTCGTACTGCTGCCCGAAGGCGCTGATACTGCCGTACCTGCGGGAAACGCTGGACGAGCTGCGCTGCCGCGAGACCGATGAGCGCCCGCGTTTTCGCGCGCGCATCGCCGTCGTCGGGTCGGAGATCGACGACACGGACTTCACAAAGACCGTGGAGGAGTCCGGCGCGCTGATCGTGGCGGATCGCTTCTGCTTCGGTTCGCTCCCCGGGCGGCAGGAGATACCCCTGACGTACGACGAGAGCGCGCTGACGCAGGTGTGCCGCTTCTACCAGACGACAAGCCAGTGCCCGCGCTATATGCAGCGTGACATGGTGCTCGCGCGGCGCGAGTACGTGCGGCAGCTCGTGCGCGATTACAACGCCGAGGGCGTGCTGTACGAGGCGCTGAAATTCTGCGAATACTGGGGGTATGAGCGCCCGCTCGCCTCGCACATCATCACGGAGGAATTCGGCATCCCGTCCGTCTGCGTTGACCGGCAGTATACCGGCAGCGCCTCCGGACAGCTCCGCACGAGGGTGCAGGCGTTCGTGGAAAGTCTTGAGATAAAGCGCATAAACGCGGCAAAGGAGGGCAAATGAGATGAAGGGTCTGGGCAATACATACACCGCCGTCACCGGCATACGCAAAACGCGCGAGTGGCGCGGTCTGCGCGACACGGCGTATGACTTCGCATGGTGGCTCACAACGTGGAAGGACATGGCGGCGTTCGTGCTGCGCTCGCCGCTTCAGGTCGCAAGGGGGCTGTGGAAGTACCGCTGGATGGCGACGTATCTCACCGTTCCCGCGTTCATCGACCGCCAGCTTGAGGGCAGCCGCGGCGTTCAGCTTCGCTCGGGGCACATCCTCTACGACGTCATCGTCAAGCACACGATAGACATCATCTCCGCCATGTTCAACGCCGATCAAAGCATCGGCGGCAGCAGGGCGCTGTCGGAGCGGATAGTCTGCCTTGACGAGCTCGTGCCGACGGAGCTGATGTGCGGCTTTCCAAACCTCATCGGGCTTCCGGTGCAGACCATCCCCATCTTTCTCTCCTCCATGATAAATCAGCAGCTCCCGCCGGTGTATCTCGACACCATCGAAAACTACGGCGTGCCCTCGGACGTGTGCCCGCTGCCATCGGCGGAGGCGGGCGTCGCCGTCGAGGGGGACTACCCCCTTTTCGGCAAGTGCTTCATCTCGTGCAATATGCCCTGCGACGGCAGCGTCATGACGAGCGCGTATCAGGACCGCTACTTCCGGCTGCCCACGTATGAGCTTGGCGTGCCGCTGAGATATAACGACGGCGTGGACGCGCAGGATTACGCCGTTGAGGAGATACTCGGCTGCATCCGCTTCATCGAGGAGCAGACCGGAGAGAGGTTCGACTGGGACGCATTCTTCGACGGGCTTGAAAAGTACAACAAGGTCACGCGCTTCCACCTCGAGCTGTGGGAGATAAACCGCACGCGCTATCCGCAGGTCGTGGGCGCGACGCCGTGGCTGTACCGGATGTACTCGTTCCACCTGCACGGCGGCATGGACGAGCGCTTTGTCCGCGCGGACGACAAGGTGCGCCGCATCATGCGCGAGGGCTATGAAAAGCGTCTGCCCTGCGCGCGCGAAATGCGCCACAAGGCGCTGGTGTGGTCGTGCCCCGCCAATTATTACACGAGCTTTGCCAACTGGCTGGCGCTGTGCTGGGGCATCGTGTGCGTGATGGATATGGAGACGCACATCTCCCAGCAGATTATCGACACCTCCTCCCCGCGCAGGGCGCTGGAGGGGCTGGCGCTCACCTTTGAGCGCACCACCATGCGCAAGCACACCAAGGGCGGGTACAAAAACGCCGTGGACGAGCTGTGGCGCGTGGCGGAGGAATACGGCGTTGACACCATAATCATGTACGACCAGATCTCCTGCAAGGGCATGGACGGCTTGCAGGGCATATTCGACGATCAGGCGCGCGAGCGGGGCTATAACTTCATCTGGGTACGGCAGGATCTCATGGACTGCCGCACCATCTCCCGCGCGGATATGCGCGCGCAGGTGAACGCATATATGAGCTCCGTCCTGCGCGAGGAGCCGCTCGATCCCACGCTCGTCGATTTCGACGACAGCGCGGCATGGTGAGGGAATATCAGCATGGACACTGTGACCGCTGTTAAAATACGAATACTGCGCCTGTGCGATGAGCGCGGGCTGAGCATCAATCGGCTTGCCGCAATATGCGCACTGCCGCCGTCAAGGAAGCTCTGATTAAATGCGTCAGATGGCTGGGCGAGAAATAGTGTGATTCATCACACTATTTCATCAAATGCCGTCAGGCTCGCCGCTTGCGCGGCAGCCGCCTGACATGGCGAATAATTTATTCGGCTGATAAAATGAGCTTTTTGCAGGAATACTTTGTGTATTTCAAGAAAAACTTATGAAATCAGACGGAGCTTTTTCCGCTCAGACGCTGACAGTCATTTATTCAGTGCTTCCTAAAGCATCAAAAATATCCTGTACGGGAAAAGTCAGAATCCCAAGCTCCTCACGATAAAAATGATATGCGACGGGCTGGACATTACCTTGGGCGAGTTTTTCTCCACGCCGGAGTTTGACACGCTTGAGCAGGAAATAAAATGATACAAAAGCAAAAACCGCCGCTTGGTAAAGTGACGGTTTCTTTATATCATGCTTTTGTTTATCCCCGCGCAGTCGAGAGCATACCCTAGCGCACGGCGGGCGGCGTCCAGCAGGCGCAGACGCTGGGCAAGCGTCCGCTCATCGGCAGAAAAATACTGCGGTACGGCATACACCGCATAAAATCCGTCCGCGAGATTCAGGGCATAGGCGCAAAGCGCCGCCGCGCCGCCGCGCTCCTCGGCGCGCGCACATGAGCGCGGCAGCGCGGCGATCAGCCTTATCAGCGCGCGCTCCTCGCCGCGCACAAGGCGCGAAACGTCCGCCGCCTGCGCCGGATGCGCGGAGGTGGCGCGGTTTTCCATGACCGCGCCCATGCGCGCATACGCATAGCGCACGCGGTACACGGGATTCGCCATATCGCCGCGCCGGCAAAGCTCCCGCTCCGGCACATCCGCCGCGTGCGGAAAAAGCATGAGCACATCGAGCGCCGTCTCCGGCTGCGCAAGCGCGGCGGTCGGAGCGCCGAGACGCGCCGCCTCGTCCAGCACCGCGCTGTACCACGCATCGCCGAGCGTGAAGTTCAAAAACCCCGCCCCCGCCGCCGCGACGGAGGAAAAGAAGCTGCCGTCAAGGTCGATGCGCCGCGCAAGCCGGCGGGCAAGCGACGCCGGGGCGATGCCGAGCCTTGACGCACTGACGAGCGCGTGGCTGGCGCAGAGGTCGCCGTGCTCCGCGCGGCGCGGGGCAGTGAACGCGCCCTCGAGCCGCGCGCCGTGCGCCGCGGCTATGAGCGCCTGCGCGTTCTCCTCCGCCGAGTGCAGCAGATCCCTCATTGTGCGCTGTGCCGCTCTTTGACCTGCACGCAAAACCTGTTGCGCGAGACCACCGTGTGCTCCATGTCCAGCACGTAGTCCACGGTGAGCCTGCCGCCGTGCTCGTCAAAGCATTTGTCAATACTGCGGGTGCTCACATTGAGCGTTGCGTTTCCGAAGGGCGTGGTGTAGAGAAACCGGTTCTTCTCCCGCTCGCGCAGGATCATGCGGCTGGTGACAGCGCCGTCGCGGTCGATAACGACCTCGTTCGGACGGACAAAAACGCTCGTGCGCGTACCCTCCATCCCCGTCACCTCGGTCTCCAGATAGCTGAAGCAATATGTGTCGCCGTCAACAAAATACTCGCCGTCCGTGGTGAACTCCATAACGTCGTCCTCGCCCTCGTCACTGTTGTGGATGCTGCGCATCCGGATAACGACATCCTTTATCATTGTGCCAAGCCCTCCGCGCTCGCCGTGCGCACGCGCCCGACAAGCTCCTCGCCCAGCAGCGCTCCGGCATTTGCCGCAAAGCTCTCCGCGCTGCCGCTGGTGTAATACTCCGTCGCGCCGCCCGCGCCCGTGAGGTCATGCGCGCGCAGATAATCGCACATGCTCTGCGCCGTGCAGCCCGACGCGCTGACAATGCGCACCTCGCGCCCGATGTAATTTCTTATCGCGTGCTCGGCAAAGTCAAAATGCGTGCAGCCGAGCAGCAGCGCGCATACGCCGCGCGCCTTGAGCGGCGCAAGGTATTCCTCCACCGCCGCAACGAGCTGCGGGTCGTGCTCATCGGTATGCCCCTGCTCGATAAGGCGCACAAAGTCCTGACACGCGCCGTCAACGATCTCGCGTCCGGGGCAGAGCGCCGTAAGGCGGCGCTTGAACGCGCCGTTTTTTATGCTCGCGCTCGTGGCGATAACGCCCAGCGGCGCATCCCCCGGCACGGCGGCAAGCGCGGCGACGCTCGCGTCTATCACGTTGAACACCGGCAGGCGGAAAGCCGCGAGCACGTCCGGCGCGGTGCTGGACACCGTGCCGCAGGCGGCGATTATCGCCTTCGCGCCGAAGCTCGCGGCAAGCTCCATATCCTCGCGCGCCATGCGCCGAAGCTCCTCCGGACTGCGCACGCCGTAGGGGTTGCGTCCGGTGTCGCCGAAATATACGATATTCTCCCCCGGCAGGAGCTGCCTGAGCACGCGCAGTGCCGACAGCCCGCCCAGTCCGGAATCGAATATGCCGACTGGTCTGTTGTCCATGCTGATCCTCTTAATAATAATTGCGTCTGAATTTTGACCGACGGTTTATTTTACCTCAACACGCGCACCAATACAAGCAAAATTTGTTTGACATGATATGTGGAATTATGGCTTGCATAGTGCTATAATAGAAATACCGACAGTGATTGAGGAGGCGAACACGCATTATGAATATAGAGCTTTCTGACAAGGAGTTCCGGCGGCTGCTGGATATGGTGTATATTGGCAACTGGATCTTGAACTCCACGCGCGGCGACGACCGGTTTGAGGATTACGATCTTATGCAGGAGAAGCTATTCGCCATGTGTCCGGCAAACGGGATGCGCTCGCTCGTGCAGATGTGGCACGGGCACATTTTCCCGTCAAAGGCGTATGAGGACGGCGGCATCCACGAGGCTATCGCCGACTATGAGGACGCGGTATTCTACAACATACTGGCAGAGGAGCTGGCGCGGCGGGATCTCGGGCTGGAGGACACGGATCCGGAGAGCTTTGACGAGCTGACCGCAAGGATGGACGATTATCTCAACGAGTTTGAGCGCCACGGGCTGGACACCGTGAGCGTTGACATTGACGATTAGCGGCAGAGAGGCGCGAATATGCATGACGAACTGACAAGGCAGGACATTAAAAAGATTAGGGAGGAGCTTGACTACCGCAGGCTTGAGCTTATGCCGGAGCTGATAGAGGAGGTCAAGCGCACCCGCGCCTTCGGCGATCTGAGCGAGAACTTCGAGTACAAGGCGGCAAAGCAGGCGCAGAACAAAAACCGCAGCCGTATCCGCTATCTTGAGGGCATGATAAAGACCGCGACGGTTATAAGCGACCGCTCCGGCGGGGACGAGGTCGGGCTTTTCGACAAGGTGGAGATATATATGCCGCAGGACGACGAGGCGGAAACGATACAGGTCGTCACAACGGTGCGCTGCGATCCTCGGCGCGGGCTTATCAGCAAGGAGTCTCCGTTCGGGCGGCAGGTGCTCGGTAAAAAGGTGGGGGATCGCTTCACCGTCCGTGTCGATGACAGCTACAGCTATGAGGCGGAGATACGCTCCATCACCAAGTGCGACGACGACGGCTCCGCGCCGCTGCTGGAATATTGAGGCAGGCGGTGAAGCCCGTAGGCGGCGGGTGCATGAAATAACCTGCCGCGCACAATACCCACTCGGAAGCGGGATGCTTCCGAGTGGGTATGCCTATTTTTTATCACTTTTTTTATCGCATTTTCCGCGCTCCCGGCATGCGCGGCAGTCGCCGCAGCAGCCGCCGTTCGAGCAGGAGCAGCCGCCGCTTTTGCGCCATGTCCGCCACGCGAGCACCGCGCACACGGCGACAAGCGCAAGTATTATCAAATCGGCAAGTCCCATCGTTCACTCTCCTCCGGCGCTCATCCTATGCCACGAGCAGCCCGATATTATACGCGACAAACGCCGCGATCCACGCGACCGCGCACTGCATGAACACGATGCCGACGGTCTTGGCGGCGGAGTTCATCTCGCGGCGGATCGTGGCGACGGCGGCGACGCACGGGGTGTACAGCAGCGTGAACGTCAGAAAGCTCACGGCGGAGGCGGCGGTGAACACGCCCGTCAGCGCGCCGGAGAGCTGCGCCACGCTGGTGTTGAGCAGCACGGCGAGCGTGGAGACGACAGCCTCCTTCGCCGTGAAGCCGGATATGAGCGCCGTGACCATGCGCCAGTCGCCGAAGCCGAGCGGGCGGAACAGCGGCTCTATAAGCCGCCCGATGAGCGCAAGGAGACTGTCGGCGCTGTCGGCGACGACGTTGAGGCGCGTGTCAAACGTCTGCAAAAACCAGATGAGTATCGTCGCCATGAAGATGATGGTGAACGCGCGCTGCAAAAAGTCCCGCGCCTTCTCCCACAGCAGCAGTCCCACGCTCTTTGCGGAGGGGAGGCGGTAGTTCGGCAGCTCCATCACGAACGGAACGGGGTTGCCGCGAAAGGCGGTGCCCTTCAGCACGAGCGCAACGATGATGCCCACCGCAATGCCCATGACGTAAAGGCAGATCATCGCAAGCGCACTGTGCCCGGGGAAAAACGCCGCGGCGAACACCGCGTAGATGGGTATCTTTGCCGAGCAGCTCATATACGGCGTGAGCATGATGGTCATTCTCCTGTCGCGATCCGAGGAGACGGTGCGCGTCGCCATGATGGCGGGCACGGAGCAGCCAAAGCCGATGAGCATGGGCACAAAGCTGCGTCCGGAGAGACCGAGCTTGCGCAGGGGCTTATCCATAACGAACGCAACACGCGCCATATAGCCCGTGTCCTCAAGGATGGACAGGAAGAAAAACAGCACCACGATGATCGGCAGAAAGCTGAGCACACTGCCCACGCCGGCGAAAATGCCGTCTATCACGAGGCTGTGCACGACGGGGTTTATGCCGTATGCGGCGAGCGCACGGTCAACCGCGCCGCCCAGCGCGTCGATGCCCGCGCCGAGAAGATCCGACAGCCATGAGCCTATCACATTGAACGTGAGGAAGAACACAAGAAGCATCACCGCGAGAAAAACCGGAATGGCGGTATATTTGCCGGTGAGCACGCTGTCCATCTTCATCGAGCGTATGTGCTCGCGGCTCTCATGGCACTTGACGACGGACGCGGCGACGACCTTCTCTATAAAGCTGTAGCGCATATCCGCAAGCGCGGCGTTGCGGTCAAGCCCGGACTCCGTCTCCATCTGCACGATGCAGTGCTCCAAAAGCTCCTTTTCGTTTTGATCCAGCCCCAGCTCATCGGCAAGCTTATCGTCGCCCTCTATGAGCTTTGCCGTGCAGAAGCGCGCCGACACGCCCAGCTTGTCCGCGTGATCCTGAATGAGGTGGACGACGGCGTGCATACACCGGTGCACCGCCGAGCCGTTGTCGCAAAAATCGTACACCTTGGGCAGGGTGCGGCTAGCGGCGGTCTCGACCGCCCTGTCGATAAGCTCGGATATGCCCTCGCCCTTGGCGGCGGATATGGGCACGACGGGGATGCCGAGCGCGGCGCTCATCGTCGCCACATCCACGGAGCCGCCGTTCGCCGTCAGCTCGTCCATCATGTTCAGCGCGAGCACCGTCGGCACGCGCAGCTCCAAAAGCTGAAGCGTGAGGTAGAGGTTGCGCTCGATATTCGTCGCGTCCACGATGTTTATTATGCCGTCGGGCTTGCGGTTTATGATGAAATCGCGCGTGACGATCTCCTCCTGCGTGTACGGGCGCAGAGAGTATATCCCCGGCAGATCAACGACGGAGCAGCTCTTCTGCCCGCGTATCTCGCCGATCTTCTGGTCAACGGTCACGCCGGGGAAGTTGCCGACGTGCTGGTTTGACCCCGTGAGCGCGTTGAAGAGCGTCGTCTTGCCGCAATTCTGGTTTCCGGCCAGCGCAAATATCATGCCCTGCCGACCCCCTCCACCGTAATCTTCCGCGCGTCCTCCATGCGCAGTGTCAGCTCGTACCCGCGCACACGTATTTCTATCGGGTCTCCCATGGGCGCGACCTTTTGCAGCGTCACGCGCGTGCGGGGGGTCAGCCCCATGTCAAGAAGCCGGCAGCGCAGAGCGCCCTCGCCGCCGACGGCGGTTATAACGGCGCTTTCGCCCGTTTTCAGCTCAGCCAGTGTCATGTTCCGTATACCTTCTACTATATATATTGTTGTCTCCGCAGTAAATGCTATCACACGCCGCGGGGCTTTGTCAATAACGCGGTCTCTATTTCTGCGTCTCGCTCACGAACCGGACGACGTATTCGGCGAAGCGGCGCGTGGCGGGCCCTGCGCGCCCGCCCGCGGCGATGGCAAGCCCTATCGTGCGCTTCGCCTCCGGAACGACCGGCATGACCTGCACGCGGTCGGTGCGCCCCTTGAGAAGAAGCTCCGGCATGATGCTCATGCCCAGCCCGTTTTCGACCATGGCGATGATGGCGTAGTCGTCCTTCGTGTAAAAGCGGACGTTCGGCTTCACTCCGGCAGCTTCGAGCGCGCGGCGGGAGTCCTGATCGGAGCTCTCCAGCAGGCTGATGAACGGCTCGGTCTCGCACTCGGCAAGCGGGAACTTAGGGTAGCTTGCAAAGCGGCTGCCCTGCGGCAGCACGGCGAGCAGGCGATCCTCCAGCAGCGCGATGCACTCACACCTGACGGAGCACGGCACGTTGACAAAGCCCACATCTATGCTGCCGTCCGTCAGCCACTGCTCGACGTCGTGATAGTCCCCGTTTTTCAGCGTGAACTCCACGCGCGGATAGTCGCGCTGGAACGCCTTGAGCACGCCGGGCAGCCAATGCACCGCGACGGAGGTGAACGCCCCGATGCGCACCGTGCCCTCGTTCAGCCCGCGGATGGACGCGGCTGTCTGGCTGAGCTGCTCGGCGCTGCTGAGAAGATTGCGCACCGCGGGCAGCAGTCTCTCCCCCTCTCCCGTCAGGCGCACGCCCGCGCGGCTGCGCTTTATGAGGGCGAAGCCCAGCTCCTGCTCGAGGCTGTCTATGCTGTGGCTGACGGCGGACTGCGTGCATCCGAGCTTTTCCGCCGCCTTTGTGAAGCTCTGCTGCTCCACCACGCTCATCAGCGCCTGATATTTCGCAAGGGTCATGTCTCTCTGCGCTCCATTTATGAAAATAATTCATTTTATCATGAACAAGATTATATATAATTATATTATAATCAAAAAAACCGTTTTTTCAAGTCCATTTATCAATATTGCCTCTTGCACGGGAACGCCGATTCATTATAATAGCCGCATGGGTCAAAAATGAAAAAGAGAGGGCACTGTTATGTTCAACACCGCAACGATCTGTATTCTCATATCCGTTGTCGTGTACCTTGTCGGTATGCTTGCCATCGGATTTATGTACTCAAAAAACAGCACGACAGAGGACTTCTACCTCGGCGGCAGAAAGCTCGGTCCTATCGTGACCGCGATGAGCACGGAGGCGTCCGACATGAGCGCGTATCTGCTTATGGGCGTTCCCGGGCTGGCGTTCTTCTGCGGCGTGGCTGAGGCGGGCTGGACCGCCATCGGGCTGAGCCTCGGCACATACCTCAACTGGCTCATCGTCGCCAAGCGCCTGCGCAGATACTCCGTGAAGATCGGCGCTATCACCGTGCCCGACTTTCTCTCGCGCCGCTTCCGCGACAAGACCAAGCTCATCGAGACTATCGGCGCGCTGACAGTCATCATCTTCTTCGTTCCCTACACGGCGTCCGGCTTTGCCGCCTGCGGCAAGCTCTTTTACAGCCTTTTCGGCTTTGACTATATGCCCGCGATGATAATTTCCGCCGCAGTCATCGTCGCCTACTGCGCGACGGGCGGCTTTATGGCGGCGTCCGTGACGAGCCTTATTCAGGGCTTCGTCATGACGATAGCGCTGATCGTCGTTTTGGTGTTCGGGATAAACGTCGCCGGAGGGTGGAGCGCCGTCGCGGAGAACGCGAGGGCTATCCCCGGCTACCTTGACCTCGGCGCGAGCACCGACATCGTCACCGGCGAGGCGACGGGCTACGGCGCGCTGAAGATACTCTCCACGCTCGCGTGGGGGCTGGGCTACTTCGGTATGCCCCATGTGCTGCTGCACTTCATGGCGGCAAAGAGCGAGGAAAAGCTCACGTTCAGCCGCCGCATGGCGACTGTCTGGGTCGTTATCTCCCTGTCCGTCGCGGTCATTATCGGCATAGTCGGCTACAGCATGGCTAAGGTCGGCGCGGTCACAATGCCCGCCTCGGAGTCAGAGGCGGAAAACCTCATCGTCAACACTGCGGCGCTGCTGTCCACCCACGGCGCTGTGTCCGCGCTCATCGGCGGCGTCATCATCGCCGGCATACTCGCCGCCACCATGTCCACTGCAGACGCGCAGCTTCTCGCCGCCGCCTCCGGCGTGACGCACAACCTCCTCACCGATGTTCTGGGCATAAGGCTCGATGATAAAAAGACCATGCTCATCGCGCGGCTGACCGTCATTGTCGTCGCCATTCTCGGCATCATCTTCGCCAGCAACCCCAACAGCTCTATCTTCCGCGTCGTCTCGTTCGCATGGGCGGGCTTCGGCGCAACGTTCGGTCCCGTTATGCTCTTCGCCCTGTTCTGGAAGCGCTGCAACTATCAGGGCGCGATCGCCGGTATGCTCTCCGGCGCGGCAAGCGTGTTCATCTGGAAGTACCTCGTCGCGCCCCTCGGCGGCATCCTCGCCATATACGAGCTGCTGCCCGCGTTCGCGGTCTCCTGCATCTTCATTGTCGCCGTCAGCCTCTGCACTGCCGAGCCCGAGGACGCCGTCAAGGATGAGTTCGACAGCGTCACCGCATAACCGCTCACACCTCTTCTCTCCTATATATCTATTCCGGCGGGCTTTCACCCGCCGGAATACTTTTTACCACGCTGGACATATCAGTACATTTGTGTTATGCTGTATATATCAGTATCGGGGATTTTGCATGAGAGGATAGTGGAAGATGCTGCAATCGAATACGTCGGCGCGGTGCGCCTTGTCCGCCGCGCTCTTGTCGGCTGCGCTCGTGCTCTCCGCCTGCGGCGGCACGGTGGAGTCTGCCGCGCCTGAGCCGAGCGCCGAGCCCGCCGTGGTCACGCCCGCCGTGCCGGAGGATCTGCGCGCCATAACGCTCACGGGCGGGGAGACGCTGGACTGGCCGTGCGGCGTTGCGTTTGAAGAGCCGGGCTACTGCGCCTGCGGCAGAAACGGCGGGGACGCAACGGCGCGCGTCACCGTCAAGGGCGAGGTGGACTGCATGACCCTCGGCGACTATGCGCTTGAATACCGCCTGTCCGGCACGGCGGGGGATGCTCTTTGCGTGACGCGGACGGTGCGGGTGAAGCCCGTTCCCCTGCCGGAGACCGCCGCTAGAGAGGGCGTGATATATCTCACATTTGACGACGGTCCCTGCGCCAACACGCAGGAGCTGCTCGACGTGCTGGACAAGTACGGCGCCAAGGCGACGTTCTTCGTCGTCGCAAGCGAGCGCAACCGGTATCTTGAGGATATGCTGCCGAAGATACAGGCGGCGGGGCACGCCATCGGCATCCACGCGGCAAACCACGATTACGACACGCTCTATTCCTCCTCGGCAAGCTATCTTGCCGACCTCGCCTCGGCGCGGCAGCGGGTGTACGAGCTGACGGGCGAGTATGCGCAGCTCTGCCGTTTCCCCGGAGGCAGCGCCACGGCGTACCATAAGCTCAACAACCGCGAGGACGGCGCGTGGGATACGGTGACCGCGCAGCTCGAGCGCATGGGGATGCAGTATTTCGACTGGAACGTCAGTCCGGAAAACTCCGTCAACAGCGCCGCGTCCTCCGTGAGCACGGTGGCGCACTACGCCCCGCGCTATGCCGTTCCCGTGTCGCTGCAGCATGACACGCGGCTCTACTCCGTCAAGTCTGTCGAGCCGATACTGCAATGGGGCGCCGAAAACGGGTACGAATTCTGTGCGCTCGACACGAGCGTGCCCGCCGTGCACGCCTATTAACGCGCCGCACGGGTGGACTTTTTGCGTTAAATGTGGTAAAATCACGGTCAGCGGGCTTTGCCCTCGCTGACCGTGATCATTCTTTCCGAAAGGACCATGCCTATATGTCTACCCGTTCCGGCGGCTTTTTGAAATATCTGCTCCCTCTCGCCTGTCTCGTGTCGGCGTTTCTGGGCGCGCTTTTCTTCTCGGAGACGACCTCCCCGCTCTTTTCCGACTGGGGCTTCGACTCCGCCATGTTTCAGACCATCGGCAAGTACTGGGCGGAGGGGTATCTGCCGTATGTCGATCTTTTTGACCATAAGGGACCTATCATTTTCCTCATAAACGCCGTCGGGTACGCGCTCTGCGGGCGGACGGGCGTTTTTGCGCTGCAGGTTTTGTTCCTCGCCGCGAGCGAGTATCTGGCATATCGGCTCGTGAGCGAGCGCCTCGGCGGCGGTCTCTCCGTCATTGCGGCGCTCCTGCTGCCCGTCGCGCTCACCGCGAACTGGACGGAGGGCAACACGACGGAGGAATATATTCTGCCGCTTTTGTTCGCGTCTTATTGGCATATGCTGCGCTGGGGCTGCCGCTTCGAGCGCGGCGAGTGCTCCCATGCGCCGCGCGCGGCGTTCCTCTACGGCGCGACGTTCGCGTTCGCCCTGCTGACGCGCGTGACGAACGCGCTGGGCGTATGTCTCGGCGTTTTGCTCATCGCGGCGGCGCTTATTGCCCGCCGTCAGCGGAAAAGCCTTTGGCGCAACGCGCTGGGCTTTGTCCTCGGCGCGGCGGCGCTGACCGTGCCGTTTTGCGTGTACTTCGCCGCGCACGGTGCGCTGTACGATATGTGGTACGGAACGCTGCTGTTCAATCTTGACTACTCCGCCGCCTCCGGCACGGAGATGCAGTACGGGCTGACGACTCTGCTCGTGCTCTTCCGGCGGTACATATTCGGGTGGTGTCTCGTTGGCGCGGCGCTCTGGGGCATGGTGCTCAAGCGCGAAGGGCGCGGCAGGCTCGTGTCCGCCTTCTGGCTTATCATCGCGCTTTTGAACACGCTTTTCATGTACACGCTCAACGATTACGCGCACTACGGCATCTGTCTGCTGCCGCTTTTATATGTCGCGCTCGCCGAGCTGTGCGCCCCGACGCTCGCGCCGGAGCGGAAAAGGCTCACCCGCGCGGCGCTGCTCGCCATGGTGGCGGTCGTGCTTTTAAGCTGCACGGCGAAGATATACAAGGAGAAGACCCTTGTCTATCCGCCGCAGGCGCTTGAAAACTACGGAGACGACTATATGCCGCTGCTCGCCATGATCCCCGAGGACTCTCGCGGCAGCTTTGTCGCGTTTGACTGCCCGCGTCGGCTGTATCTCCAGAGCGGGCTGAGACCGGCGTTCCGCTTCTTCACGCTCCAGCAGTGGATGAGCATCAACAGCCCCGCGTTCGCCGAGACGATACGCCGCGAGTTTGACGAGAGCGGTGTCGAGTGGGTGATGACCTTTGATCTGTATCATAACATACCGCTCGTGACGACGGACATAATCGCCGCGAAATACATCCGCGTCGCCGTGTCCTCCGGCGGGCTGTACAGCCTATACCATTTGAACAGCGCGGGGTGAGACAAAAAAATTCCGGCTCGGTGAGCCGGAATTTTTTTGCCGCCGTTATTTTCTCTCGTCGTAGCTTATTTTATACGTGAAAATAATGGTGACGATGGAGAGCGCGGCGGCGGTGGCGATGAGCGTCGCCTCAAAGCTGAACGGCAGGAGCTTGCGCGCAAAATACACCGCGGCGAGCGCCGCGACGTCCACCGCCATGTGCGCGAGATTCATGAGCGTTATCGCCTTGGCGGTATTCTTTTCAAGGCATTTGAGCGTTATCCGGCTATTGACGAATGCGGCGAGCGCGCCCCATGCAAGCCCGACGAGCGCCGCGATGACGTAGTTCATAATGAGCCTCCAATTTTGCTTTATATGCGCATATATTACCACAAATCGCCCGCCTTGCAAAGTGGCAATGCAAAAATTTTGCCATGCAGCATCTTCCGCGCGTATCGCGCCGCGCAGCGGGGATACTAAGAGCGAGGTGATGAAAATGAGTCCGAAAGAACTGCTCTATATTGAGGACGCCCTTGGGCACACGCAGTTTCTCATGAACCAGTGCCGCACCGCCGCCGCGCAGCTTAAAGATCCGGCGCTCCGGCAGCAGGCACAGCAGCTTGTGAACGGCAATCAGAAGCTCTTCACGCAGTTTTATGACCTTGTCTGACGGAGGTATGCGACGATGGACGACAGAGAGATAATGGAGAACATCCTTCTGACGACGAAGGGCGTGTGCGACCTGTATATGCACGGCTCTATCGAGTCGGCAACGCCGAACGTGCGTCAGGCGTTCAACACCGCGCTGACGGATTCGCTCACAATGCAAAGCGGCATCTATCAGCAGATGAGCCAACACGGCTGGTACGCCAGCGAGCAGGCAGAGCCGCAGCGCATCCAACAGGTCAGGCAGAAGTTCGGCTGCTGCTGCCAGCAGGGCTGACACAGCTTCCAAAGCAAAAAACCACCCGTTTTCGGGTGGTTTTTTGTATAGGTGATTAAATTACTCGTTGATGCCGATAACAACACCGGAGCCGACGGTACGTCCGCCCTCGCGGATAGCGAAGCGCAGACCGTTCTCGATGGCGATCGGGGTGATCAGCTCGACGTCCATGTCAACGTTGTCGCCGGGCATGCACATCTCAACGCCCTCGGGCAGGGAGATGACGCCGGTAACGTCGGTGGTACGGAAGTAGAACTGCGGACGGTAGTTGTTGAAGAACGGGGTGTGACGACCGCCCTCTTCCTTGGACAGGACGTAGACCTGACCCTTGAACTTGGTGTGGGGGTGGATGGACTTGGGTGCGGCGAGAACCTGACCGCGCTCAACAGCCTTCTTGTCGATGCCGCGGAGCAGGCAGCCGACGTTGTCGCCAGCCTCGGCGTACTCGAGGGTCTTGTGGAACATCTCGGTGCCGGTGACGACGGTCTCGGTACGCTCCTCCTTCAGACCGACGATCTCAACCTTGTCGCCGACCTTGACAGTGCCGCGCTCAACACGACCGGTGACGACGGTGCCGCGTCCGGAAATGGTGAAAACGTCCTCGATGGGCATGAGGAAGGGCTGATCGGCCTTGCGGTCGGGAGTGGGGATCCAGGTATCGACAGCTTCCATGAGCTCCTTGATGCACTCGAACTCGGGGGCGTTGGGATCGTTGGACTCGGAAACGAGGGCGTTGAGGGCAGAGCCGCGGATGATGGGGGTATCGTCGCCGGGGAAGCCGTAGAAGTCGAGCAGCTCGCGCACTTCCATCTCGACGAGCTCAAGCAGCTCCTCATCATCGACCTGGTCGCACTTGTTGAGGAAGACGAGGACGGAGGGAACGTTGACCTGACGGGCGAGCAGCAGGTGCTCACGGGTCTGAGCCATAGGACCGTCGGAGGCGGCGATAACGAGGATAGCGCCGTCCATCTGAGCAGCACCGGTGATCATGTTCTTGATATAGTCGGCGTGACCCGGGCAGTCAACGTGGGCATAGTGACGACCCTTGATCTCAACGTTGTCCTCGCCGGTCTTGTAGTTGTGACCGATGCGATCCTCGGTCTGATACTCGACGTGAGCGGTGTTGATGGTAATGCCGCGCTCGCGCTCCTCGGGAGCCTTATCGATGGAAGAGTAATCAGTGTACTCTGCGCCGCCCTGCATCGCCAGATACTTGGTAATAGCAGCGGTAAGAGTGGTCTTGCCGTGGTCGATATGGCCGATGGTGCCGATGTTGACATGGGGCTTGCTTCTGTTGTACATCTGTTTTGCCATTAGAATAATCCTCCTAAATTAGTTTAACAAATTAAAAATTGGACTTACCAAAGCCGTTGTGTTTACTCACAAGAGCTTCCTGCAAATTTTTGGGCAGCTCAACAAAGTGGCTGGGCTCCATGGAATAGGTCGCCCTGCCCTGCGTCTTGCTGCGCAGATCCGTGGCGTAGCCGAACATCGTGGAGAGCGGAACGTTGCATTCGATGACCGCAGCGCCGTTTCTTATCTCCGAGCCGAGGATCTGACCGCGGCGGGCGTTGATGTCGCCCATAACGTCGCCCATATACTCCTCGGGCGCGGTCACAACGACCTTCATTATAGGCTCAAGCAGCGTCGGACCCGCCTTGGCGGCGGCTTCCTTGAAAGCCATGCTGCCGCAGATCTTGAACGCCATCTCGCTCGAATCGACCTCATGGTACGACCCGTCGATAAGCGTCGCCTTGACGTCCACGGTCTGGAAGCCGGCGAGGACACCGGAGAGCATTGCGCCCTGGATGCCCTGATCGACACAGGGGATATACTCCTTGGGTATCGCGCCGCCGGTGATCTTGTTGATGAACTCATAGCCCTTGCCGGACTCGTTGGGTTCAAGCGTGAGCTTGACGTGCGCGAACTGACCCTTGCCGCCGGTCTGGCGGACGTAGCGCGTATCGACCGTTGCCGACTTTGTGATGGTCTCTTTGTAGGAGACCTGCGGCTTGCCGACATTCGCCTCGACCTTGAACTCGCGGAGAAGTCTGTCCACTATTATTTCCAGATGCAGCTCGCCCATGCCGGCAATGATGGTCTGACCCGTCTCCTCGTCCGTATAGGTCTTGAACGTCGGGTCCTCCTCCGCCAGCTTTTGCAGGGCGATCGCCATCTTTTCCTGACCCGCCTTCGTCTTTGGCTCTATCGCCACGCGGATGACGGGCTCGGGAAATTCCATGGATTCAAGGATGATCTGGTTTCTGTCGTCACAGAGGGTGTCGCCGGTGGTGGTGTTTTTCAGCCCGACCGCCGCGGCAATATCGCCGGAGTAGACGCAGTCGATATCCTCTCTGTGATTCGCGTGCATACGCAGGATGCGCCCGAAGCGCTCGCGCACGCCCTTGGTGGAGTTCATGACCGTCTTGCCGGTCTCTATCGAGCCGGAGTAGACGCGGAAGAAGCTGAGCCTTCCGACGTAGGGGTCGGACATAATCTTGAACGCCAGAGCGGAGAACGGGGCGGAATCGTCCGGCTCACGTGTTTCCGTTTCGCCGGTCTTGGGATTCGTGCCTTCTATCGCGGGAACATCCAGCGGGGAGGGCATATAATCCACGATCGCGTCCAGCAGCTTCTGCACGCCTTTATTCTTATAGGAAGTGCCGCAGGTCACGGGAACCATTTTCACCGCGACTGTGGCTTTCCTGATCGCCGCGCGGAGCTTGTCCGCAGGAACGTCCTCGCCGTTGAGATACATATCCATTATCTCATCGTCGAAGTCGGAGACTGCCTCCAGCAGCTTATCACGATACTCCGCCGCAAGCGCCTTCATGCTCTCGGGGATCTCCTCCGCAACCATCTGCTTGCCGAGATCATCGAGATAAACGTCGGCATTCATCTCTACCAGATCCACTATGCCCTCAAAGCTGTCCTCGCTGCCGATGGGAAGCTGGATGGGAACGGCGTTGCACTTGAGACGGTCACGAACCATGTCAAGCACATGGAAGAAGTCCGCGCCCATGATGTCCATCTTGTTGACGTAGATCATGCGGGGAACGTTATAGTGATCGGCTTGTCTCCAAACGGTTTCAGACTGCGGCTCGACGCCGCCCTTGGCGCACAGGACAGTCACGCAGCCGTCCAGCACTCTGAGGGAGCGCTCGACCTCGGCGGTGAAGTCCACATGACCCGGGGTGTCGATGATGTTGATGCGGGTGCCGTTCCAAAAGCACGTCGTCGCAGCGGAGGTGATGGTTATGCCGCGCTCCTGCTCCTGCTCCATCCAGTCC
>CAKTKT010000014.1 GCA_934572325.1 uncultured Oscillospiraceae bacterium | reverse complement strand
ACTCAACTATAACCCATGAGACCATATCCTTCATATCTTTTTATTCACTTGTCCAATATGTATTGTAGTCCTACATTGCCCGACCTTGTCATGCTTATCAGTCTATTGACAGTCTTGCCGCGAACCGATATAATCTTATTAGTACAGCTTCCTATTAGGGAAGCGGGAATGTTTTAATACAGGAGGAGCATCAATATGGCTGCATTTGACTCAAAATCCCTTTATCAGCTCGGCTACGGGCTCTATGTTCTCACTGTGCGGGATGGCGACAGGGATAACGGCTGCATCGTCAATACCGTCATGCAGGTCACAAGCACGCCGCCGGTCGTCGCGGTTGTCGTGAACAAGCAGAACTATACCTGCGGGCTCATTCGGAAAACGGGCGCGCTCAACATCAACAGCCTGACCGAGAGCACCCCCTTTGAGGTGTTCCGGCACTTCGGCTATCAGAGCGGCAGAGACGCCGACAAATTTGCCGACTGCTCTCCGGAGAGGAGCGGCAATGGGCTGGTCATACTTCCGGAGTATGCGCGGGGCTTCATCTCTCTTGCCGTCGAGCGTGAGCTCGATCTCGGCACGCATATACAGTTTTTGTGCACACCCACCGAGGGAAAGCTCCTGTCCGGCGCGGAAACGCTGAGCTATTCGTATTATCAGAAGAACATCAAGCCCAGACCCCAGCCGAAGAAGAAAGGCTTTGTGTGCAGGATATGCGGATATGTCTATGAGGGGAGCACGCTCCCCGAGGACTATATCTGTCCGCTCTGCAAGCACGGCGCCGCTGACTTTGATCCGCTCTAAAAAGCCGAATCAACGCCCAGCCGCAGGCGGGCTTGATTCGGGAAGGAGGAGCAGGGGAGCGCAAACGAAGAATCCGGCAGCTCATTTTGAGATGCCGGATTCAGCCTGTCGAAGAAGTCTCGCCATTGAGCGGGGTTTCTGGTATAATGGAAAAAAGAGGACAGGCGGGGAGAAGAATGGAACAGTGGAAACAGGGTAACCGGCGAGATGTGGTAATGGTGGAAATAGATCAGCTTGTACCAAAGGATCACCTGCTGCGAAAGATCGAAAAGGTGATGGACTATGACTGGTTGTATGAACGGTTGAGTCCGTACTATTGCCATGGAGTGGGACGGGACGGCACAGACCCTGTAGTGCTCATAAAAACGGTACTGATCCAGCATCTGTTCGGTATACCGTCATTGCGCCAAGCATACAGGGAGATACAGTTGAACGTAGCGTACCGCTGGTTTTTGGGATACAGTCTGCTGGACAGAATACCGCACTTTGCAACGGTCAGCTATGCTTTCTGCAAGAGGTTTCCGTCTAAGCTTCCGGCTGAAATATTCGAGCACTTACTGAACAAGGCAATAAATAACCGGGCAGTAGACCCAAGCGCAGTATTCATATATCGCGTCCCATGCCACGCTGTCGTTCACATTGCCGGCTGTTACTCTACTGCCAGTATCATTCCGTTCTTGTCGCAGGCTGTATGCGCTTCATATGCAGACTGCCGTTCATGCTCGCCCTTTACGAACATTCCGCAATCAGGATCTGTGGTGGAAACTGTCTTTTCTGCTGTTCCGCCGCCCTTGGGGATTATTCTCATCATCGCCGTCTTCAATGGGCTTCTTCCCCAGCTTTTCCCGTTCTTCTTTTACCTCTTTCCGCAGCTGCTCCTCATATATCTTTGCTGTTTTAGCGACCTGTTCTTTCCGAAACTCCTTCTTATTTGCGCTTGCCTTTATATGCGTTCCGTCTATGAATACTGCGCTTGGGTCTACTGCCCGGTTATTTATTGCCTTGTTCAGTAAGTGCTCGAATATTTCAGCCGGAAGCTTAGACGGAAACCTCTTGCAGAAAGCATAGCTGACCGTTGCAAAGTGCGGTATTCTGTCCAGCAGACTGTATCCCAAAAACCAGCGGTACGCTACGTTCAACTGTATCTCCCTGTATGCTTGGCGCAATGACGGTATACCGAACAGATGCTGGATCAGTACCGTTTTTATGAGCACTACAGGGTCTGTGCCGTCCCGTCCCACTCCATGGCAATAGTACGGACTCAACCGTTCATACAACCAGTCATAGTCCATCACCTTTTCGATATTTCCTCAGCAGGCGATCCTTTGGTACAAGCTGATCTATATCCACCATTACCACATCTCGCCGGTTATCTTGTTTCCACTGTTCCATTCTTCTCCCCGCCTGTCCTCTTTTTTCCCATTATACCAGAAAACCCGCTCAATAGCGAGACTTCTTTGACAGTCCGGGGCAGCCACACGGCTGCCTTTTTTCATTTGCCGTCGTACATACGGCGCACGGTCTCCTGCGCGCAGTGGACGAAGCGCTTGATGCTGCGGTCGTTCAGCTTACGCTCGTTGATGACGATGCCGAGGCGGCGGTACGCCGGCGGCGCGAGCGGTATGGCGAGCACTCGGTCATTCATGCCGTCCATGATAAGCTCCGACAAAACGCTCACGCCCAGCCCGTGCGCCGCCATTGACACGATGGAGGCGTCGTCCAGCCCTGTGTAGCGATACTCCGGATTCACGTGCGCGCCGCCCGCCGAGAGCGCGGGTATGATGTCCATGTCCATGCCGTCCGACGGCACAAGAAACTCCCGCCCGTCGAAAAGCTCCACCGGAAACGCCCCGCCGTCGAGATGAAAGTCCGCCGGAAGTATGGCGAGCAGCGGATCGTCGTGCAGCTCCACCCAGCTCATCCCTTGGCACAGCGACGGCTGATAGCTGACGATGGCGCAGTCCAGCTCGTCATTTTTCACGGCGCTGTAGCCGTGCTGCATACTGCCCGTTTTTATCGACACGTCGATGTCCGGACTCGCACGGCGCAGCTCCGCCAGTATCGCGGGCAGCCACTGGCGCGAAACGCTGGAATACGCGCCGAGGCGCAAAACCGTGCAGCTACGCTGGACGAGCCTGTCCACGCGCTGCTCCAGCTCGTCGGCGCAGTGCAGCAGCGCGTTCATCTGCGGCAGCAGCTCCCGCCCCGCCGGAGACAGGCGCACCCCGCCCTTGCTGCGCACGAGTATGCGTATGCCGAGCTCATCCTCCAGAGAGTTCATCATGTGCGTCAGTCCGGACTGGGTGTACCCCATCTCCTCCGCCGCCGCTGTCAGGCTGCCCTTGTCGAGCGCCGTGAGCAATGCTCTTATCTTTTTCGTGTCCATCTTTGTTAAATATTTCGCTTTCTTATAATAGATTTTATATATTAGACTATCTAATGACATACATAAGAATGTAGAGTTTGGTATATCCGCTCTCCGGTGTTATAATAGCGTTAAGATTGTTTGAAAACCCATAAATTTTATGTAAAGAGAGGTATGTAAATGGAAAACAATCGTGGTTCATGGGGCAGCAACCTGGGCTTTATCCTCGCTGCTGTCGGCTCTGCCGTCGGGCTTGGCAACATCTGGGGCTTCCCGTACAAGATGGGCAAAAGCGGCGGCTTCGCGTTCCTTATCGTCTATCTCATCCTTGCGGTCATCGTCGGCATGACCGTCATGGCAAGCGAGCTGGCGCTCGGACGCAAGACCGGCACGGGTGTTGTCGGCGCGTACAAGGCGGTCAACAAAAAGTATAGCTGGCTCGGCTGGCTCGGCATAATCGCGCCGTTTCTCATCATGAGCTTCTACACCGTGCTCGGCGGGTACTGCGTGCAGTATATGTGCCTCAACTTTGCGGAGCTGGGCTTCGGGCTGAGCAGTCTCTTCGGCACATCCATCACCGGCTCTAACACCTTCGGCGCAATGCTCACCAACCAGTTCGGCTGCGCGCTGTTCACGCTGCTGTTTTTGGGCGTGTGCATGCTCATCGTCAAGGGCGGCGTCTCCGGCGGTATCGAGAAGTTCAACAAGATCGGCATGCCGGCGCTCTTCGTGATGCTCATCATCGTGATCATCCGCTCCCTCACGCTGCCTAACTCCATCGAGGGGCTGAAGTTCATGTTCGTCCCCGGGTACGCCGTAAAGGCGGGCTTCATCGAGGAAGCGCCCAGCCTCATCTCCGTGCTCGGCACGGCGGGCGGGCAGATGTTCTTCTCCCTGTCGCTGGCAATGGGCGCGATGATAACCTACGGCTCGTATCTCGATAAAAAAGAGAACATAGTCAAAAACTCCGGCATCATCGTCATCTCCGACACGCTTGTCGCGCTGATGGCGGGTCTCGCGGTCATCCCCGCCGCCGTGGCAAACGGCATCAACTCCGGCATTCCCGTCAACGAGATCGCCCTCGGCGGTCCGAAGCTCCTGTTCGTCACCCTGCAGGACGTGTTCTCCTCCATGGGCATTTCCGGTCCGCTCTTCGGCGTTATCTTCTATCTGCTCGTCATCATCGCCGCCGTCTCCTCCGCCATCTCCCTGATGGAGGTCATCGCCGCGTACTTCATCGACAAGCGCGCCGCGCAGGGCAGACCCAACGACCGCACGAAGATCGTCCTCTGGGTCGCCGTTGCCATCCTCATCGAGGCTCTGCTCGTCGCCATCGACGGTCTCGGCTCGAACGGCGTGTGGGTCCCGTTCCAGAAGTCGCTCGGCGTAGGCATGTGGAACGACTGCTGGCTCGACTTCATGGACTTCTGGTCCGAGGGCGTGGCAATGCCTCTGGGCGCAATGCTCATGGCGCTGATGATCGGCTGGGAGCTCAAGCCCGACTTCCTTCTCGACGAGATCCACTCCGGCGAGAAGTCAAAGTCCTTCGACGTGTTCTACCGCGTGTGCATGAAATGGCTGGTCGCGCCGATCATGGCGTTCGTCCTCGCCGGTCAGCTCATCGACTTTTTGCCGGTGAACCCGAACATCCTCTACGGCGTCGCGTTCGGTCTGCTGGTGATATTCTTCGTCTATACCCTCATCGGTCGCAAGAGCGCGGAAACCAAATAAACGGCACTCACTTCAAATACACTCCCCGATCCGGCGGCTTTATGCCGCCGGATTGTTATTTTGGTGATATTTCACCATAGCTGTGCGGATTCGGGGCTTTATTCCGGCAAAAATACAGCGCATTGCTGTATTTTCTTCTCCAAAAGCGTAAAGCCCCCGTTAAGACCTCCGGCGGGTGTGTTAAGCGTCTTTGCGCGGCTCTGCTTGTCCGATGCTCGCCGCCGGCGCTCTTGCCTGCGCCGCGCGGCGCGTCAAAAGCGCCGGAAATGCCCGCGCCGTGCGCCGCGCGCAGCTTTCGGCACACATTGTTAAATATTTTTCTTTGTTATGCTTATCGTTATCCATTAGAATATCTTATCACTTACATAATAATGTAGAGTTAGGGAAATTGCAAGCCCCATATTATAATTATGTACAGGATGTTAACGGAGGACTCTGCCGGACGTCGCTTTCCCGCTCCGGCAAGCCCTGACAACAACCATAAGGCAGCCGTCCGTCGGCTGCTAAAACGAAATGAGGTATGTATATGGAAAACAATCGCAGTTCCTTCGGCAGCAACTTCGGGTTTCTGATGGCTGCCATCGGCTCAGCCGTCGGTCTGGGCAACATCTGGGGCTTCCCCTACAAAATGGGTCGCAGCGGCGGCTTCGCGTTCCTTATCGTCTATCTCATCCTTGCGGTCATCGTCGGTCTCACCGTGATGTCCAGCGAGCTGGCGCTCGGACGCAAGACCGGCACGGGCGTTGTCGGCGCGTACAAGGCGGTCAGCAAGAAGTATAAATGGCTCGGCTGGCTGGGCATAATCGCGCCGTTCCTCATCATGAGCTTCTACACCGTGCTCGGCGGCTACTGTCTGCAATATATGTGCCTCAATCTCGCGGAGCTGGGCTTCGGGCTGAGCAACATCTTCGGCGCATCCATCACCGGCTCTAACACCTTCGGCGCAATGCTCACCAACCAGTTCGGCTGCGCGCTGTTCACGCTGCTGTTCCTCGGCTACTGCATGTACATCGTCGCGCGCGGCATCGGCGGCGGCATTGAGAAGTTCAACAAGGTCGGTATGCCGGCGCTCGTCATTATGCTGCTGATCGTCATCATCCGCTCCGTCTCTCTCCCCAACGCCGTCGAGGGTCTGAAGTTCATGTTCGTCCCCGGGTACGCCGTCAAGGCTGGCTTCATCGAGGAAGCGCCCAGTCTCATCTCCGTGCTCGGCACGGCGGGCGGGCAGATGTTCTTCTCCCTGTCGCTGGCGATGGGTGCGATGATCACCTACGGCTCCTACCTCGATAAAAAGGAGAACCTCGTCAAAAACTCCGGCATAATCGTCGCTTCCGATACTCTCGTTGCGCTGATGGCGGGTCTCGCGGTCATTCCCGCCGCCGTTGCCAACGGCATCAACTCCGGCATCCCCGTCAATGAGATCGCCCTCGGCGGTCCGAAGCTCCTGTTCGTCACCCTGCAGGACGTGTTCTCCTCCATGGGTCCGACAGGTCCTCTCTTCGGCGTTATCTTCTACCTGCTGGTCATCATCGCCGCCGTCTCCTCTGCCATCTCCCTGATGGAGGTCATCGCCGCGTACTTTATCGACAAGCGCGCCGCGCAGGGCAAGTCCAACGACCGCAAGAAGATCGTCCTCTGGGTCTCCCTCGCCATCCTCGTTGAGGCGCTGCTCGTCTCGATAGACGGTCTCGGCTCGAACGGCGTGTGGGTTCCGTTCCAGAAGACCTTCGGCGTTGACACGTGGAACGACTGCTGGCTCGACTTCATGGATTGCTGGTCCGAGGGCATCGCAATGCCCGTGGGCGCAATGCTCATGGCGCTGATGGTCGGCTGGGAGCTCAAGCCCGACTTCCTCCTCGACGAGATCCACTCCGGCGAGAAGTCAAAGTTCTTCGACGGCTTCTACCGCGTGTGCGTGAGATGGCTGGTCGCGCCGATAATGGCGCTCGTCCTCGCCGGTCAGATGATGGACTTCTTCACCAAGGTTGATTCCGGCATACTCTACGGCATCGCGTTCGGTCTGCTTGGCGTGTTCATTGTGTACACCCTCGTCGGCTCGAAAAATAAAAGCGAGCTGAATAAGTAAACGCTCCACGCTTCTTCTCTTCTCTCCGTTGCCCCGACAGGCGAGCCCTGTCGGGGCTTTTCGTCGATATATACAACGGCGGCATACGGTGATGTTTGTATCGTATACCACGCATAAAGTCCGCAAATTCGGTCGTTTTGCGGCTGTCGTGTAAAATTTTCGTTAAAAAAATTACTATTATTGATTCCGCACCGCCGCCGCTTTATAATAAAAACCGAATAGGGCATAGAAATTTCAGTAATTTTTCTTTTAAAAAATCCTTGCGAAAACGCACATTATAATGTATACTGTGTCTGATATTTAACTAACAGTGGGGCATTATGCCCTTTCGGGAGCGTGTCTTGGAGAGATTAAGTCTGAAAATACGCGGGATCGTCCAGGGCGTGGGCTTCCGCCCGTTCATCCACAAGCTCGTGGGAAGCTACGGGCTGTGCGGCTACATCAAGAACACCTCCTCGGGTGTGGAGCTGGAGCTGGAGGGCGAGCGCGAGGCGCTGGAGCGCTTTGTGCGCGACGTTCCGGAGAGAGCGCCGAAGCTCGCCGTGATAGAGAGCGTTGAGCCGGCGTACTCTTCGCAGCTTGCGGGCTTTGAGGGCTTTGAGATACGCGAGAGCCGCCGCGAGCGGACGCGCAACACCCTCATCTCCCCCGACATCTGCATCTGCGACGACTGCCTGAGGGAGCTTTTCACCCCGACCGACCGGCGCTTCCGCTATCCGTTCATAAACTGCACCAACTGCGGTCCGCGCTTTACCATTATAAAGGACGTGCCGTATGACCGCGTAAAGACCTCGATGGGCGCGTTCCCCATGTGCCCCGACTGCGAGCGGGAGTACCACGACATTGACGACCGGCGCTATCACGCGCAGCCCAACTGCTGTCCGGTGTGCGGTCCGCGCGTGTTCTTCCTCGACGGCAGTGGGCGCGAGCTGCCCGGCGACGCGATAGAGACCGCGCGGCGCGCGCTGAAGGCGGGGCAGATCATTGCGGTGAAGGGGCTAGGCGGGATGCATCTCGCCTGTCGGGCGGACGACGCCGCCATCACCATGGAGCTTCGGCGGCGCAAGCAGCGCGACGAAAAGCCCTTTGCCGTCATGTGCCGCGACGCCGCCGCCGTGCGGGCGAGCTGCGAGCTGGGCGCGGAGGAGGAGCGCGTGCTCACGGGCTTTCGCCGCCCCATCGTGCTTTTGAAAAAGCGTGAGGGCGCTGAGCTCCGGCACGTCAGCGAGAACGGCTATGTCGGCGTGATGCTGCCGTATACGCCGCTGCACTATCTCCTCTTCGGCGACGATACGGATATGCTGATCATGACCTCCGCCAACCTCTCCGACACGCCCATCATGTACAAAAACAGCGAGGCTCTGGAGAAGCTGCGCGGCATTGCGGACGGCTTTCTGCTGCATGACCGCGACATTCAGACCCGCTGCGACGACTCGCTGTGCTGGGTGTCGGACGGGCGGGAGTATTTCGCCCGCCGCTCGCGCGGGTACGTGCCGTTCCCCGTAAAGCTGGAGGAGAGCCGCTCGCGCATCCTCGCGTGCGGCGCGGAGCAGAAGGCGAGCTTCTGCCTTTCCAAGGAGGACTACATCTTCCCGAGCCAGCATATAGGCGATTTGGAAAACTATGAAACGCTTGAAAACTACGAGGCGCAGATCGCGCATTTCGAGCGGCTTTTTGACATAGAGCCGCGCGCCGTCGCGTGTGACATGCACCCCGATTATATGTCCACCGAGTATGCCGAGCGCCGCGCGGCGCGCGGCGGCATACCCCTCGTCCGCGTGCAGCACCACCACGCGCATATGGCGGCGTGTATGGCGGACAACCGCCTTGCGGGCGAGGTGATAGGTCTCGTCTGGGACGGGACGGGCTACGGCACGGACGGCACGAGCTGGGGCTCGGAGTGCCTTACCGGCGGCTACGCGGGGTTTGAGCGCCGCGGCAGCATCCGCCCCATCCCTCTCATCGGCGGCGACCGCGCCGTGAAGGAGAGCTTCCGCGTCGCCTTTGCGCTGCTGAGCGCCGCCGGGTGCGGCGTCTCCGCCGTTGAGAGCGCCGCCGCGCTCGCGGCGCAGCTTGAAGCAGGGCTTAACTGCCCGCTCTCGTCGGGCATGGGGCGGCTGTTCGACGGCGTCGCCGCCATTGTCGGGATAAAGGAGCGCTGCTCCTACGAGGGGCAGGGCGCGGTGCTGCTGGAGGCGGCGGCGGAGAGCGGCGTTGAAGCGCGCTATGCCGTCGCCCTCGCGGGCGAGCCGCCGCGCTTTGACTGGCGCGAGATGATACGCGAGATAGCGCGTGACCGCGCCGCCGCGATCCCCGTCGGGGTCATCGCCGCGAAGTTCATGAACACGCTCGTCGAGCTCGGCACGGCGCAGTGCCTTGCCGCGCGTGAAATGACCTCTCTGACGCGCGTTGTCCTCTCCGGCGGCAGCTTTCAGAATATGTACATCATGCGCCGCCTGCCCGCGCGGCTGAGGAACGAGGGCTTTGAGGTATACCGCCACAGCCGCGTCGCCGCAAACGACGAGGGGCTCTCACTCGGGCAGCTTATGATAGCGCAGTATGCGCTTGAGGAAGCACTGAATAAATGACTGTCAGCGTCTGAGCGGAAAACTCTCCGTCTGATTTCATGAGTTTTTCTTGAAATATACAAAGTATTCCTGCAAAAAACTCATTTTATCAGCCGAATAAATTATTCGCCATGTCAGGCGGTTGCCGCGCAAGCGGCGAGCCTGACGGCATTTGATGAAATAGTGTGATGAATCACACTATTTCTCGCCCAGCCATCTGACGCATTTAATCAGAGCTTCCTTGAAAACGGGCAGTGCAGTATTTTATCGTATACGAATTAAGGAATAAAAGCTATGTGTCTTGCAATACCCTTGAAACTGGTCGAGCTTGACGGCAGGCGCGCCGTCGGCGAGGCAATGGGAATGCGGCGGGAGCTGCGCGTTGACTTCATCGACGCGCCGAAGCTCGGCGAGTACGTGATAGTTCACGCAGGCTTCGCCATCGAGCGCCTCGGCGAGCAGCAGGCGCTTGAGGATCTGGAGAGCTGGGGGGAGGTCGCCGATGCGCTCGGACATCTCTGAAGCGCGGGAGCGCCTGCTCTCGGCAATCGCCGCGCTGCCGGTCGGCAGTGTGAAGCTGATGGAGGTGTGCGGCACGCACACCATGGCCATCGCCCGCTCCGGACTGCGCTGCGTGCTGCCGGAGAACGTGCAGCTTCTGAGCGGTCCGGGCTGTCCGGTGTGCGTCACGCCGCCGGAGGTGATAGACGCGGTGCTCGCGCTCGCCATGCGTCCAGAGATCATCATCGCCAGCTACGGCGATATGCTGCGCGTTCCCGGCTCGAAAAAGGGCGACAGCCTCTCCCGCCGCCGCGCTCTCGGCGCGCGGGTGGAGATCGTCTACTCCCCCGTGGACGCG
This sequence comes from uncultured Oscillospiraceae bacterium, assembly GCA_934572325.1. Lineage (GTDB taxonomy): Bacteria > Bacillota > Clostridia > Oscillospirales > Oscillospiraceae > Limivicinus. The sequence continues at coordinate 25,851 of CAKTKT010000014.1, read as the reverse complement.
GTGGCGCTGGCAAAGGCGAACCCCGACAGGGAGGTCGTGTTCCTCGGCGTCGGATTTGAGACGACGGCGCCGGGCACCGCCGCCGCCGTGCTCACGGCGCGGGATGAGGGCGTTTTGAACTTCTCCGTGTGGTCGATGCTCAAAACCGTCGAACCGGCGCTTCGTGCGCTGATGGCAGGCGAGGGCTTTGACATTTCGGGCTTCATCTGCCCCGGGCACGTCGCCGCGATAATCGGCGAGCGCGGCTTCGCGTTTCTGCCGGAGGAGTACGGTATGCCCGCCGTGATCGCGGGCTTCGAGCCGGAGGACATCCTCCTCGCCGTGTACCGCCTTCTGCGGCAGCTCGCCGAGGGCGCGCCGGCGCTGGAGAACGAATACACGCGCGCGGTGTCTCGGTCGGGGAACATCCTCGCGCAGAGGACGCTGGCGGAGTGCTTCGTTCCGCGGCGCGACACATGGCGCGGGCTGGGCGCGATAGACGCGAGCGGGCTTGCGCTGAGCGAGGAGCTTTCCCCGTTCGACGCGGAACGGAGGTTCAGCATCGTGCCTGCGGCGGAGAGCGCGCCCACGCCGTGCCGCTGCGGCGATGTGATATGCGGCAGGATACGCGCCGCCGACTGCCCGCTCTGGGGCACGGCGTGTACGCCGGAGGACCCTGTGGGTCCGTGCATGGTGTCGTCGGAGGGCGCTTGCGCCGCGGCGTACAAATACCGCGAGATATGAGGTCGGAGAGCTATGGACGATATTATCACGCTTGACTACGGCAGCGGCGGGAAAAAGACCGCTCAGCTCATTGAGGGGATGCTCGTTCCCGCGCTGGACAATCCAGAGCTTCGTGAGCTGGGCGACGGGGCGATAGTGGACGGCGCGGAAAGGCTCGTCTTTTCCACGGACAGCTTCGTCGTCGATCCGCTCTTCTTCCCCGGCGGCGACATCGGCAAGCTGAGCGTATGCGGCACGGTGAACGATCTTGCCGTGTGCGGCGCAGTGCCGAAGTACCTGAGCTGTGCGTTTATAATAGAAGAGGGCTTTGCCATGGCGGAGCTGGCGCGCGTCGTCGCCTCCATCCGCGCGGCGGCGGACGCGGCTGGCGTCGCCGTCGTCACGGGCGACACGAAGGTCGTCGGGCGCGGGCGCGGCGACAAGCTCTACATCAACACCGCCGGCATCGGCTTTCTCAGATACCCCGGGCTCTCGCCGCGCGCGATACGCGCGGGCGACAGGGTGCTCGTCTCCGGCACCGTCGGCGACCACGGCACCGCGGTCATGCTCGCGCGCAGCGGCATGATGCAGGGGGAGCTGCGCTCCGACTGCGCGCCGCTGAACGCGCTGTGCGAGGCGCTGCTCTCCTCGGGCGCGGCGGTGCGCGTGCTGCGCGACCCGACGCGCGGCGGCGTAGCGACGACGCTCAATGAGTTTGTTGAAGGCACGGCGCTGGGCATAGAGCTGCGGGAGGCGAGCATCCCCGTGCGAGGGGAGGTCCGCGCGGCGTGCGATATGCTGGGGCTGGACGCGCTCTACTGCGCGAACGAGGGGAAGCTTGTCGCCGTCGTCGCGCCGGAGGACGCCGAGCGCGCCCTCGCGGCGATGCGAAGCGTCGATACCGGCAGAGACGCCGCCGTCATCGGCACGGTCACGGCGGACTATCCCGGGCGCGTCGTGACGGACACGGCGTTCTCCGCGCGGCGGATACTGCAAAAGCTCACCGGCGCGCAGCTTCCGCGCATATGCTGAAACAGCGTAAAAAACTTCGGTTTTTTATATAAAAAGCAATATTTTTCATTTTTGGATGAGAGGTGATTTTGAAGTTATGCAGGAGTACAGAAGGTTCGACATCTCCAAAGGCGACGTCGTGCCCACGGCGGAGCGTATGCGCCGCGAGGGCAGGTACCTTGTGATGATCCACGGCTTCATCGACAAGGACGGGCGGATGGACGTGTCTTACGACTACGCCGTCGATCCCGCCGTTGAGTCGTACCACGTCGTGGGAGAGACGGTGCTGCCGTCTATCGCGCCGGTGTACGACACGGCGGCGGAATGGCCCGAGCGCGAGCTCAACGAGCTGTTCGGTCTGGAGTTTGAGGGGCTTGACGTTTCAAAGCGTCTGTTCCTACCGGAGGATATGCTGGAAACGCAGGGCAAGGGTCAGATAATGGTGACGCCGCTCAAGGAGCTGGTGGAAAAGAACGCAGGGCAGGAGGCGCAGAACAAATGAGCTATATTGTTCCCATAGGTCCGTACCATCCCGCGCTGGAGGAGCCGATACACGCGAATCTCGTCACCGAGGGCGAGGTCATAAAGGATGCGGAGGTCTTTGTCGGCTACAACCACCGCGGCATCGAAAAGCTGGCGACCGAGCGCAACGCCATTCAGACGCTCGTGCTGGTCGAGCGCGTGTGCGGCATCTGCTCGCACTCGCACGCGCTGACCTACGCCATGGCGGTCGAGGCGATAAACGGCGTGGAGGTTCCTGCGCGCGGGGAGTATATCCGCGTGATAACCGCAGAGCTGGAGCGGCTGCACTCGCACTTTCTGTGGATGGGCATCGCGTGCCACATCATCGGGCACGACAGCCTTTTCATGCACATCTGGGATGTGCGCGAGATCATAATGGATCTTCTCGAAAAGCTCAGCGGCAACCGCGTCAACTACGCGATGGTCACTATCGGCGGCTCGCGCCGCGACATTGACGACAGTCTGAAGGCGGAGATCCTCGCCGGAATGGAGAAGCTCAAAGCCCCGATGGACAGGATCGTCGAGATTGTCCTCAACGACAAGACCGTCGCCCTGCGCACAAAGGGCGTTGGCGCGCTGCCGAGGGAGGACGCGCTGCGCATGGGCGCGGTGGGTCCGCACGCGCGCGCCTCCGGCGTGAAGATAGACGTGCGCCGCGACGCGCCGTACTCCGCGTATCCCGACTTCGATTTTGACATCCCCGTCGTTGACAGCGGAGACGTGTTCGCCCGCGTCGTCGTGCGCGCGCTCGAATGCTATGAGAGCATAAAGATAATCGAGCAGGCGCTGGAAAAGCTGCCGGCAGGTCCGATAAACCTCGGCAGCAAGCTCATAAAGATAAAGGAGGGCATGGCGGTCACGCGCCACGAGGCGCCGCGCGGTCAGCTCAGCTACATGGTCGTGGGCAGCGGCGGCTTCAACAACCACCGCGTCAGCATCCACGTTCCCAGCTACAAGACCACCCCCACCGTGCCGTTCATGCTGCGCGGCAACACCGTGGCGGACGCAGGGCTCATCATCGCCAGCATAGACCCGTGCTTTAGCTGTCTGGACAGGTGAGCGCGGCGTATGCATGAGCTTGCCATTGCAAAGGGCATTATCGACATAATCTCCCGCGAGGCGTCGGCGCAGCGCTTCACGCGCGTGCTCGCCGTGACGCTCAGCGTCGGCGAATACTCCGGCATCGTGCCGGAGTGTCTGGAGGAGCTTTTCCCCCTCGCCGCGGCTGGAACGCCCGCGGAGGGCGCGGCACTTGAGTTCGCCGTGCCGGAGAGCGAGTTTTCGTGTCCTGACTGCGGCTATGCGGGCGCGGTGGAGCGCAAAAGCGCGCGCTGCCCGCACTGCGGCGGCACGGCGCTGAAAATGACGCGCGGGCGGGAATTCTATGTCGAGAGTCTCAAGGTCGAATAAACACCCCTTTAATATTTAACGGCAGGGGCACGGGCGGTTCGCGCCGTCTGCCCCGCGCCAGAGAAAGGAGAGGTTTTCTCTTGCAAAAAACAACTTTCCCCGCTGTACTGAGCACCTTTGTTTTATGCTTCGGCTTCTGGCTGCTGCTGACGTGGAGCTTTTCCGCGCAGGAGCTTATCGCCGGAGCGGTCGTGAGTCTCGCCGTGGCGCTCTTCTCGGCGAAATTCTTCATCCATGAAAAGGCGTTCAGGTTCTTCAACCCCGTTCGGCTCTTCACCGGTCTTTTCTACTCCTGCATCATCTTCTTCTGGGAGCTTGTGAAGGCGAACTGGGATATGGCAAAGCGCTGCTACGGCGGCTGCCGCAGGGTCAACCCCGGCATCGTGAAGATACCGGTGGAGCTTGAGGGCGACTACGCTCAGGCGCAGCTTGCCAACTGCATCACGCTCACCCCCGGCACCATAACCATGGAGATCGCCGAGCAGGACGGGCAGACGTACTACTACGTGCACTGGATAGACGTGACCGCCGACGGCGAGGAGGCGGGCAGCATCATCAAGGGCACAATGGAAAAATGGCTGAGGAGGGTATGGAAATGAGCGATCTTCTCATTTTTGCCGTCATTTTCGGGCTGCTGGGGCTGATGAACGTCTACCGGCTCGTAAAGGGTCCGACCGCGGCTGACCGCATGGTCGCCTCGGACGCGGCTGACATATGTATGTCCTGCGCGCTGGTGCTCTTCTCGCTGTTCTCCGGCAGGGGCATATATCTCGACATCGCCATCATCAGCGCGATGCTCGGCATCATCAACACCATGCTCGTCGGCGGGTATCTTGACAAGGGGAGGTGGATCAGCCATGCTGAGGATCGCAATTGACGTTCTCATCGCCGTGGGCGCGTTCTTCGCCCTCGCCGGAACGCTGGGCATACTGAAAATGCCGGACACGTTCTCGCGTATGCAGGCGAGCACCTGCATCACCACGATGGGCGTTATAGGCGTGGGGCTCGGCGCGCTGCTGTACGCCGTATTCGTCATGCACGCCCCCTCCACCGCCGTGAAGATCTGCGTGCTCGTGGCGCTCGTGCTCGTGACGAACCCCGTCGGCGCGCACGCCATCGCCAAGGGCGCGTATCAGGCGGGCATACGTCCGGATAAGGAAATGGAGACTGACGACTACAGGAGGGATTTCGATGAGTAATCTGCTTATTGTCCTCAACGTCCTCGCGGTGTCGGGCATCATCGTGTCCGCGCTCGTGGCGAGCGCGAGCGAGAAGCTGCTCAGCTCCGTCATCGCCCTCGGCATGACCGGCATCTTCGCCGCGGCGACGTTTCTGCTGCTGCACGCGCCCGACGTCGCCATATCCGAGGCGGCGGTCGGCGCGGCGCTCAGCCCGCTGATATTCATCGTCACCCTCAAGAAGATAAGAGGAGGTCACGACGAATGAAGAAATTTCTCACGTGGATGTCGCTGGGCGTCTTCCTCTTCGCCGGGGTGTACGCCAGCGTGACCATGTCCGCCATGCCCCGCACCTATGACGGGCGCACCGCCTCCAAGTCGGTGTACGAGCTGCAGCAGGACCCCTCCGCCTACGACGACACGAACGTCGATGGCGCGGCGGGCGCGATAGTGCAGCAGAACCTTGAGCGCACCCATGCCGTCAACGACGTCACCTCCATAGTCTTTGACTTCCGCGGCTACGACACCATGGGCGAGGCGTTCATCCTCATCACTGCGGTCGCCGGCTCTTCCGTCATAATATACAGCAGCACAAAAGAAACGAAAAAGGAGGAGGACGGTCAAAATGAAAAATGACAACATCGTCATCAAGCGCGTCATACAGCGCTGCGGCTGTGACATGGTGCTGCCGCTGACGCTGGTGTACGTGTTCTACCTCATTCTTCACGGGCACCTCTCCCCCGGCGGCGGCTTTCAGGGCGGCGTGCTCGTCGTCGCGGTCATCATACTCATCTATCTCGGTCACGGGTACGAGACGACCTGCCGCGCCATCAGTCCGCGCCTCATGCACGACTCGGAGGGCTTTGCCTCCATCCTGTATATCGCGCTTGCAATGCTGGGCGTCGTGTGCGGCGTGAACTTCTGTCAGAACGTCCTCTATTATCAGGGCAATATCGGCGAGCTTTTCAGCTCCGGTACCGTTTTGTGGATGAACCTGACCGTCGGCATGAAGGTGTTCACCGGTATCGCGGCGCTGTCGCTCACCATGCTGGGGCTTCTGTCCGCCAAGGACGCGGGCAGCAGGAAATGAGGTGCACGATATGATAACTTTCAACTACATCGCGTCTTTCTTCCTCATCGCGCTCGGCTTTTACACGATAATCACGAAGTATAACCTTGTCAAGACCGTCATAGGTCTCGGCATCTGCGATTACGGCGTCAATCTGCTTATAATCTCCGTCGGCTTCAACCCCGGCGGCACCGCCCCCATCTTCACCGCGGGCGAGCTGACCCCTGCGAGCTATTTTGTCGATCCCATCCCGCAGGCGCTCACGCTGACGAGCATCGTCATAGGCGCGTGCGTCACGGCGATGTCCCTCTCGCTCGTGATAAAGCTTGAGGAGAGCTACGGCACGCTTGACACCAGAGAGATAAGGAGGCTGAGAGGATGAGCTTTTTCGACTATCATCACTTCCCTGTCTACTCGATAATGGTGCTGTTTCTGGGCGCGTTCCTCATCGTCATGTTCGGGAAGAAAAAGGCGTTGCGCAGCATCGTGGCGGTGCTCGCCGTGTCCGCGTCGCTCGGCTGCATGATCGCGCTGATAAAGCCCGTTTTCCTCAACGGTGAGATCATCGCCTACTGGATGGGCTCGCGCTCCGTCGCGGGCGGGTATGCCATCGGCATCGCGCTCGAGGTCGATGCTCTGAGTCTGTTCTTCGGGCTTCTGATCTCGACGGCGGTGTTCGTGTCGGGCATATACTCGCTGCAATACATGGATCACGACGACAACGTCCCGCAGTACTATACGCTCTTCCTCATGCTCTCCGGCGGCGTTATCGGTCTTGTGCTCTCGGGCGACATCTTCAATATGTTCATCATGGTGGAGATCCTCACCTTTGCGGCGGTCGCGCTGACGGCGTTCCGCAACAGGGCGTTCGGTGCGCTGGAGGCGGCGTTCAAGTACCTCGTCGTGGGGTGCATGGGCTCGACGTGCATACTCATCGGCATCATCCTCCTCTATGCGCAGACGCACACCCTCAACTTCGCCCAGCTCTCCGCGCTCGTCCCCGGCGATTTCAACAGCAGCTCCAAGCTCGCCTTTGCGCTTTTGTTCATCGGCTTTTCCACGAAGGCGTTCATTGTGCCGTTCCACCCGCTCGCGGCTGACGCGCACGGCGCGGCTCCCGCGTCCATCTCGGTGCTCATCTCCGGCGTGCTGACGAAGTCCGGTATTTACGGCATCATCCGCCTTACATACTTCCTGTTCCAGACCATGGGGCTGGGCTCGTTCCAGTTCTTGCTCGTGTTCGTGGGCTCGGTGAGTATGTTCGTGTGCGTGACCATGGCGCTGGCACAGCATGACTTCAAGCGCCTGCTCGCGTTCCACAGCATTTCGCAGATCGGCTACGTGCTGGCGGCGGTGGGGCTGTGCACGGGGCTCGGCTTCTCCGCCGGACTCTACCACGCCATGAACCACACGCTCTTCAAGGGGCTTTTGTTCCTCTCTGCGGGCGCGGTGCTCTATGAGACGGGCACCACCAACCTCGACGAGCTGGGCGGGCTTTCAAAGAGAATGCCGTGGACGACGGGGCTGTTCCTCGTGGGCGCGTTCTCCATCAGCGGGCTGCCCCCGTTCAACGGCTTCGCCTCAAAGTGGATGGTGTATCAGGCGACATACGAAAAGGCGGCGGAGACCGGCAACATCGGGTATCTGCTCGTCACCGTCATCGCGCTCATCACCTCGGTTTTGACGCTCGCCTCCTTTGTCAAGGTCAGCCAGTCCGTGTTCTTCGGCAGGCTGCCGGCAAAATACGAGAACGTGAAGGAAGCAAAGCCCAGCATGATAATCGCAATGTGCATCTTCGCGCTTCTGTGCGTCGTCACCGGGCTTTTCCCCAGTCTCGTCACGCGCTGTCTCACCGAGCCTGCCACCCGCGCCGCGTTCTCCGCCGTGCAGTATATCGACGCCATGATGGGCACGGGCTACGCCGCCTCCGTCATGGGCGAGAGCTTCCCGTCCGTCGCGGTCGTGTCGTTCTCGGCGGTGGGCTATTGGAGTCCCGTGTCGTGGCTGCTCATCCTGTGCATCGCGCTGCTCGCCATCACCATCGTCGCCCTCTCCTCGCGCTATGACTGCGTCAGCGAGAATAAGGGCGCGGCCGTGGAGGCAAAGTACGATCTCTTCTTCGGCGGCGAGCGCAGCAAATTCTCCCAGGTCGGCGGAGGAGACCTCTTCTGGGGCTTCAAGCACAACTGGCGGCACTATTTCGGCTTCATGCACCGGCTGCACTCCGGCGTTGTCAATGACTACGCGCTGTGGGCGGCTGCCGCGCTGGGGCTTGCGATAGTGTTCATCCAGATAGTTCTTTAAGGAGGTGGGAATAATGACAGTGGTTCTGACTGCTCTTGAGTATCTCGGCTATATCCTCATCTTCCCCGGCTTCCTGTTCTGCTTTGTGGTGGGTCTGCTGCTCGCCGGCATTGACCGCAAGCTCGTCGCGCGTATGCAAAAGCGAGTAGGTCCGCCCATATTGCAGCCGTTTTACGATTTCTTCAAGCTCTGCGGCAAGGAGACCATCGTTCCCGCCGCCGCAAACCGCACCGTGTTTCTCGCCGCGCCCCTCGTGGGGCTTGCCGCGCTCGTCGTCTTGCAGCTTTTCATCCCCATCCACGGCTGGGCGGCGTTCTCCGGCATGGCGGATCTTATCGTTATCCTGTACCTGCTGCTCATCCCCGCGATGTCCGTGATGCTCGGCGGCGCGGCGACAGCCTCGCCCTACGCCGGGGTCGGTCTCAGCCGCGAGATGGTCACGGTCATCTCGTGCGAGCTGCCGCTCGTGCTGGTGCTGCTTGCGGTCGGCAAGGTCGTGGGCGGGGAGTATGTGACGTTCTCGTTCTCCGCCATCTCCGCATGGCAGCTTGAGCACGGCAGTCTCATCACCCACGCCAGTCTCATCCCCGCCGCGCTCGCGCTGCTGCTCATCATCCCCGGCGAGACCGGCAGCCACCCCTTTGACACCGCCGAGGCGGAGACGGAGATATGCGAGGGGCTCCTCGCCGAGTACAGCGGCGGTCCGCTCGCGGTGTACAAGCTCTCCCACGCCGTCAAGCTGCTCACCATGTCCTCCCTCTTCGCCGCGCTCTTTCTCGGCGGCGTGGGCACGGGCATCATTGCGCTCGACGCCGTGATCCTCTTCGCGCTGTGCACAGTTATCGTCGCGGTGTTCATCTCGCTCATCCACGCCGTGACCGCCCGCCTGAGGATCGAGCAGGTGTTCAAATACTACTGGACCGTTGTTACGGCGCTCGCCGCCGTCAGCCTTGTGCTGGTGTGGTACGGTCTGTAAGGAGGGGAAAGAATGTTCAAAAAACTCATTGACGAGAGCACCGCGAAATCCCCGTGGCTGTTCCATATCAACGCCGGGTCGTGCAACGGCTGCGACATTGAGCTTGTCAGCGTGATCACTCCCCGCTTTGACGCCGAGCGTCTGGGCTTCAAGCTCGCAGGCTCGCCCCGTCACGCCGACATCGTTGTCGTGACGGGTCCCGTGACGAAGCAGTCCCTGCCGCGCGTGCTGCGCGCCATAGAGCAGGTGCCCGAGCCCAAGTGCATAGTCACCATGGGCTCGTGCCCGCAGTCGGGCAATGTTTTCAAGGGCAGCTACTCCGTCGCCGGTCCTCTCAGCAAATACGTCCATGTCGATGTCGATGTTGCCGGCTGCGCGCCGAGACCCGAGGCGGTCATTGACGGGCTCGCCCTCGCGGCGAAGCTGCTGGCGGAGAAAAGGGGGCAGAAATAATGGATTTCCCGTTTGTCAAAGAAGCCTTATCCCAGCTTTTCAGCAAGTCTAGCTGCGCGATGTATCCCGCCGTTCCCAGCGAGGCGGCGCCGCGCTATCGCGGGCGCATCGTCTACCACCCCGATAAGTGCATCGGCTGCGGGATGTGCGAGCGCGTGTGCGCCGGCGGCGCGATCACGCGGACGATAGAGAAGCTCGACGAGGGCGACAGGATAACTCTCACGTTCAACCTCGGCTCGTGCACGTTCTGCTCCCACTGCGCCGATTTCTGCACCACCAAGGCGATAGAGTTCACGCAGGACTACCACATGGTCGCAACGGAGGAAAAGGATCTGCTCGTCACCGGCTCGCACATCCGTCCGGCGAAAAAGCCCGCCGCGCCCAAGGGCGAAGCGGCTCCCGCCTGCGCCGTCGTGCCGCGCGAGGACGGCAAGCCCGTGTGCGACGAGGCAAAGTGCGTGCACTGCACGCTCTGCGCCAAAAAGTGCCCGCAGGGCGCGCTGGAGGTCGATCGCGCGGCAAAGACCTGGAAGTGCAATTACGACGACTGCATCGCCTGCGGCGCCTGCGCCGCCGCCTGTCCGAAAAAAGCGATCCTGCTCTAAAGGCAAAATTTTAACGCCCGACAGTTAAGTCGGGCGTTATTTTTTCGCGGAAATACTATTGACGGTATAAGTCATTGTAGCTCGCGCTTCTTATACGCCGCGACGGACAGCGCCCAAGAGGCGGCAAGCACCGCCGCCGTGCCGAAAAGCGCCGTGAGCGTTCCGGCAGTGCCGAGCGTTGAAAGCTCTCCCTGCCCGCCCTTGTTTATGAGGCTCGCACCCAAGCAGGCGAGCACGATGACCGCCAGATACACAGTGCGCCCGCGCTCCGCGCCGAAGCGGAAAAAGAGCGGCAGACACAGCGCCGACGGCACGAGCGCCGCTGCCGGCATCAGCGCCGGGGTCAGCTCCGCTACCCGCCCCGTGACGAGCTGCGGCACGCCCACCAGCGCCGTCACTACCGCCATGACGATGAGCGCGAGGATGTACTTCTCCGCCACGAACTGCGCGCGTGTCACGGGCGTCGTCTCGCAGTAGCTGCACCATTTCTCCCTGTCGTCATATGCCAGCGCCGTCACGGGCAGCACCCCTGCCAGCACGCACGCATACGCCGTGAAAAAGCCGTCGCCTAGCACCGCCGCAGCCGCAGCCATCACAGCCACCGCGATAAGAAACAGCCTGTTGTATTTTGTCAGCATATAAAAATCTTTTCTCAAAAGCCCCGCCATATCATCTATCCCCCTTTACCATGAATATGAACAGCTCCTCTATGCTCACTCTCGACAGCACCGTTCCCTCCGGCGCGGCGCCGCGGCGGAGGAGGGCTTCCACGCCGTAGGATGTACTGCGCCGCCCGATGACGCTCTCCGGCGCGAGGGCGGAAAGCTCCTCTGCCGTGCAGTGCGCCACTCCGTACTCCTCGCACAGCCTGTCCTTCTCCTCGCAGAGCAGCAGCCGCCCCTCATGTAAAAATGCAATGTAGTCGCACGCCTTTTCAAGATCGCTGACGATGTGCGAGCTCATCAGCACGGAGTGCTCCTCGTCGCGCGTGAAGTCGCAGAGTATGTCTATGACCTCGTCGCGCACCACGGGGTCAAGCCCGCTCGTCGCCTCGTCGAGGATCAGCAGCCTCGCCCCATGCGAGAGCGCCGCCGCGATGCCCAGCTTCATCCTGTTCCCGCGCGACATATCCTTGAACTGCTTCCCGCGCGGTATCGAGAGGCGGTCGATGTACCTTTCATATGCCGCGCCGTCCCACGCCCTGTATATCCCGCGCAGAACCTTCCCCAGCTCCTCCGCCGTCAGGCAGCCCGTTATGCCCACCTCGTCGAGCACCACGCCTATCTCCTCGCGCGTCAGCTCCTGCCCGCCGCATCCCATGAGGCGCACCGTGCCCGCATCGGGCTTCGCCATGCCGAGCATGAGGCGCACCGTTGTGGATTTGCCCGCGCCGTTCTCTCCGACAAGCCCCATTATGCAGCCCGTAGGCAGCGTCAAATCAAGCCCGTCGAGCTTGAAGCTGCCGTAGCTTTTCGTCAGTCCGCGTATTTCTATCGCGTTCATATTCTGTCCTCCAGTTCGTTATCCAGCATTTCTCGCAGCTCCGCGTCCGTGACGCCGCACTCCGCCGCGAGCCGCGCCGCAGCGCCCAGATGCTCCTCAATGCGCTTTAGGTGCTCCTCGCGCACGAGCTCAAGGTTCTTGGGTGCGACAAAGCTTCCTTTTCCGGCAAGCGTGTATATAAAACCCTCCCTCTCCAGCTCCTCATACGCGCGCTTTGTCGTTATCACGCTTATCCGCAGATCCTTTGCAAGACTCCGTATCGACGGCAGCGCCTCATCCTCGCCGAGTGCGCCGCTCATTATCTGCGCCTTTATCTGCGCGTATATCTGGTCGTATATCGGCGTGTCGTTCCTGTTGTCGATAAAGATGTTCACGCTTTCGCCTCCTCGTCTGTATATATATAATATATACAGTAATAACAGTTTTGTCAATAGGAAATATGCCGGACGTGAAAAGAAAACCTCCGCCGAGGGCACTCCCCGGCGGATGTTAACGGCAAATTCAATTATTTTCCGAGCAGTCGGAGGATTCGATATAAATATCCTCTGCTCTGCGCATAGCTTCTGTTAAAACACCTGCTTCTTCCGATACTTCATATTTGCTTTCCAGCCGTGCAATAACGTTGTCAACCGCGCCGCACAGCACCGCATACATCTTCTGATAATCAGCCATTGCTCCTATTGGATCTCCACACAATTTTTTTGACCAGTATAGCGGTCAATATTTGCTCTCATTTTAGCATAAACTTGACTTGGTTGCAACCGATACCGGTCAATATTTTTGTCAACGGTGAGATTATGGAGCAAAAAATCAGGCGTGACCGCAGCATGGGCGACAATCTGCGCCGCTTGCGCGGCATGAGCGGGCTGTCGCAGGAAAAGCTCTGCGCGGAGCTTCAGCGCCGCGGCTGTGATATAGGTCGCACGACCTATGCCAAATATGAAAGCGGCGAGCTTAATATACGCGCAAGCGTCATCATTGAGCTGAGGAAAATATATAATTGCAGCTATGACGAGTTCTTTGCAGGACTCGACACTTACAGCGTGTAAAAACATCCGCCGAGGGCACTCCCCGGCGGATGTTTTCCCTTTGTACCCTATTTTGCTCTCATTTCCACCCTGCCGTAGACGTTTTTCTCCACGCAGTTGAAAGCCTCCAGCGTGAATGTGTCGCCGACGTCGCACCTGGAGAGCGTGAGGCTGCCGGTATACTCCCCGTCCGCGCTCAATCCCCCGTCCGCGCTGCCCACAACGCCGGAGATGAGCTCCAGCTCCGTTCCGTCGGGGGAGTAGGCGCGGAAGAACAGCGCCTCACGGTGCATCTCCTCCGCACTTGCATAGTCCGCCGTGTAATGCACCTCCAGATATGTCTCCACCTCCGTCTGCGTCACTGTCGCGCTCCCCACCGTCACCGCCGTACCGGCAACAGCGCCGCTGCCCACGGGCACATACGCCGTCTCCGTGCTCTGTGCGCCGTTTTTCAGCGTGACTTTAAGCTCGCGCCGCGCAGCGTCCGCCGGAGTTTTCGCCTCTCTCCCGCGCGCCGTACACACGAGCGTGAATGTCATGTCCTCCGCCGGAGCGTCCGCCACCGCCGTTATCATTATGTCCATAACACTGTCGGATACCGCGCGCTGCTCCAGCGACTGCGTGCCTATATCGAGCGCGCCGTCATATTTCACGCTCACGCCGACCCACAGCGGCTCAAGCCCTTTTTCGCGCGTGTACTCGGCAAGCGTGAGATCGCTGTCTATCCCGAAGTCGCTGACCCTGTCGCTCTCTGCCGCGTCCTCCGGCACGAGCAGCAGCTTTGCCGCCTCGTCGGCGCTCAGCTCCGCGACAAGGCGAACGCTCCGTCCGTCCGCGAGCGCCTCCGTCACTCGGCAGTCCAGCGGGAAGCCGTTATCCTCCGCCGTCGGCGCGGCGGGCACGTTGTTCTCTATAAGCTGCCGCGCCTCCTCCGGCAGAGTGCGCCCGCTCAGGAAGTCGAACAGCCCGAAGTACCGCTCCGCGGCGAACGCCGACGCCGTCAGCAGACTCACGGCGAGCGCTGCCGCGAGCAGAACGCCCCCAATTCTTCCGCGCGGGGCGCGGCGCGGTTTCTTTTCCGTATTATTCATCCGGTCGATAAGCTCCTTTACCTTTTCACTGCCGACACAGCCTATCGCTTCCATCAGGTCTTCAGCCCTCACACTAACCCCTCCTCTTCAAGGTGCTTTCTCAGCTTCCTCCTCGTGCGGTGCAGCGAGGTCTTGACCTTGGACTCCGAGCAGCCGACGATCTGCGCCGTGCGCGCGGTCGATGCCACAAGCCAGTAGCGGCACATGAATATTTTCCGCTCGTCGGGGGAGAGCCCGGAAAGGAACTCATCCACCGCCGCGGCAAGCTCCCTCAGCTCCGCGCGGCGCGCGGGGTCGGCGTTTGAGGGGATGCACTCGTCCAGCTCCTCCAGCGCCGCAGTGTACTCTCCGCCGCCGCGCCGCTTGAGACGGCTCTGCCGCACGCACGACACGCTGATATTGCGCACGACGGCGCAGATATACGCGCCGAAGCGGCGCTGACGCTGCGGCGGTATGGCGTTCCACACGGCGAGATACGTGTCGTTGACGCACTCCTCCGCGTCCTCGCGCGAGCGGACGATGCCCCCGGAAATGCTGCGGCAGAGCGCGCCGTATTTCTCGTCCGTCTCGCTTATGGCGCGGCTGTCGCGCTGCCAATAGAGCGCAATTATGCTTTCGTCCTCCATGGTTTCTCCCCTTTCACTTCGATCATTCGAGAGCTCTCATACCTTATGTCGCGTTTTTTCGCCGAAAGGTTACACGGCGCACAAAAAATCCGGTCGGGCACAGGAAAAGTGCCCGACCGGAGAGCCGTTTTCTATTATCACTCCACGCTTATCATGTAGTAGTACACCGGCTGTCCGCCATCGACCACGCTGACCTCCGCGTCCGGAAAGCAGCCCGTGATCGTGCCCGCGGCTTCCTCCGCGTCGGCGGGGTGCACGTCCTCGCCGTAGTACACGGTGATAAACTCCGGCGAAAACTCGTCGAACGCCCAGCTCAGCTCCTTGAAGAGCGTCTTGATATTGGTGTAGCTGCCCAGCAGCGCGCCGTCCAGCAGCGCCAGATACTCGCCCGCGTGGATGGCGTGCCCATCAAAGTCCGAGTCGCGCGCGGCATAAGTGACCATTGCGGTGTGTACGCTCTGCATCGCGCTGACCATCATCTCCGCAAGCTCCGCCTCGCCCTCGTCGGGGTTGAAGCTCAAAAGCGCGGCAACGCCCTGCGGCACGGTCTTTGTGGGGATGACGACGACGCGCTTTTCCGACAGGGGGATGCACTGCTCCGCCGCCATGATGATGTTCTTGTTGTTGGGGAAGACGAACACCGTCGAGGCGGGGGTGCGGTTTATCTCGCGGAGTATGTCGTCGGTGGAGGGATTCATGGTCTG
Source organism: uncultured Oscillospiraceae bacterium (assembly GCA_934572325.1). Classification (GTDB taxonomy): domain Bacteria; phylum Bacillota; class Clostridia; order Oscillospirales; family Oscillospiraceae; genus Limivicinus. The sequence goes on along the minus strand of CAKTKT010000014.1, from coordinate 10,669 downwards.
CCCGCCGGTGACGACGCCGTCCGCGCCGAGCTCACGGAAGAGCTTTTCCATGCCCGCGCCCGCGCACACCGTCACGATGCCGTATTCCTTCTCCGGCGCGGCAACGCCGCCGCCGTTTTCCAGCTCCTCCTCGACAGCGTCGAGATCGTCCGTCGTCTGCGCCTTGCGTCCGGCGACGATGTCGTCATGCTGCGTGCGCATGTTCTCTATCTTCGCCAGCTCCAGCGCGCCGTACCTCTGCGCCTCGTTGAGCGCGTCGCCCGGGGTGTTGGTATGCACGTGCACCTTGAACGCCTCGTCGTCCTCGCCTATGACAAGGCTGTCGCCTATGCTGTTGAGGAACGCGCGGTACGGCGTGAGATCGACGTTCGGGTCGGTCTTGCGCACGATGAACACCGTGTCGAAGGCAAAGGTGATCTCCTCGGTGTCAAAAACGTCAAAGGGGCTCTCCCCCGCGGCGCCGACCTCGACCTCGCCCTCGGGCGATGTGACCTCGCCGCGCAGGGAGGAGAGGATGGCGACGAGTATGACCATGTAGCCCTTGCCGCCCGCATCGACAACGCCCGCCTTCTTCAGCACGGGGTTGAGATTTATCGTGTCGGCAAGCGCGTCGCTTCCAGCGGAGATGGCGCACTCAAGCGTATGCTCAAGCGTCGCGCCCGCGTCCGCCGCCTGCGCCGCCGCCTCCGACGCGAGGCGGGAGACGGTGAGTATGGTGCCCTCGGCGGGCTTCATGACCGCCTTGTACGCCGCGTCCACCCCGTCGTTGAGCGCGCCGGCAAACTCCACCGCGCCTACGGTCTCCATGCCCTTGAGGCGCTTGGCAATGCCGCGGAACAGAAGCGACAGTATTACGCCGGAGTTGCCGCGCGCGCCGCGCAGCAGTCCTGACGAAACGCAGTCCGCCGCCTTGTCGATGGATGTGAAGCTGCGCTTTCTCAGCTCGTTGGCGGCGTTATTGAGCGTAAGGCACATATTCGTGCCGGTGTCGCCGTCGGGCACGGGGAAAACGTTCAGCTCGTTTATCTGCTGTATACTCGCGTGGAGCGCCGCGTCCGCGCACAGTATCATCTCTTTGAACGCGGCGGCGTCGATGTAATCTTTCAAGTTAAAGTACCTCCGGGAGCTTATCCGATAATCGTATCTATATAGACATCCACGCTTTTAATGGGAACGCCCGTGGATTTGCTGAGCTTGTATTTGACCTCGTTCATGATACTGCGGGACACCGCGCTTATGTTCACGCCGTGATCCACGCCGATATGCAGCTCAAGGGAGACCGTGCCGTCGCCGTTGTTGTGCGCGACAACGCCCTTGGACATCGACTCGCGCCGCAGAAGCTGCCACGGACCGCCTTCCTTGCTGCACGTCACCATGCCCTTCACGCCGAAGCAGCTCGTCGCCGCGTCTCCGGCAAGGTTGGTGAACACCTCGTCGGTGATGCTGATCCTTCCGTTGCCGTTTATTATATTCACCATGAGTGTAATGCTCCTTTCTCCGGACTGGCCCTGTACTGTGCTCATACAAAGCCGATTATTTATTATAGTACAGCGGTGTCAAAAGCACAAGGCAATTTTGCTTGATTTTCTCGTGCAGTTTCTACAAAATTTTATCCTGCGTGACGCTTTCGCTTTTAAATCGGAAATTTCGTATATTATTTACTAAAAATTTATGCCCCGGCATGGTTTACTTTTTGACAAAAGAATGATAAGATAATTACGTCTGTATAGGCATAACATACAGCGCGTTTTTCCCCGTTATGCTTTTGTCAAATTTTTTAATGGAGATGAAAATAGACATGCAGAGACACTTCAAAACCATGGACGGCAACAATGCAGCCGCCCACGTATCCTACGCATTTACCGAAGTCGCAGCTATCTACCCCATCACTCCGTCCAGCCCCATGGCCGACTATGTTGACCAGTGGTCGGCTGCCGGCAGGAAGAACATTTTCGGCACGACCGTAAAGGTTCAGGAGATGCAGGCTGAGTCCGGCGCCGCCGGTGCTGTGCACGGCTCTCTCAACGCCGGCGCTCTCACCACCACGTACACCGCCTCCCAGGGTCTGCTCCTGATGATCCCGAATATGTACAAGATCGCCGGCGAGCTTCTGCCCGGTGTGTTCCACGTGTCCGCGCGCACCGTCGCCAGCCACACGCTGAACATCTTCGGTGACCACAGCGACGTTATGGCTTGCCGCCAGACCGGCTTTGCCATGCTCGCCGAGTCCAACGTGCAGGAGGTCATGGATCTCAGCCCCGTGGCGCATCTCGCCGCCATCAAGGGTCGTGTTCCGTTCGTCAACTTCTTCGACGGCTTCCGCACCTCCCACGAGCTTCAGAAGATCCAGGTCTGGGACTATGAGGATCTCAAGGACATGGTCGATATGGACGCCGTCAAGGCGTTCCGCGAGCGTGCGCTCAGCTCCGAGCATCCCACCATGCGCGGCTCTCACGAGAACGGCGACATCTTCTTCCAGAACCGTGAGGCGTCCAACAGGTACTATGAGGCTGTGCCCGCCATCGTCGAGGAGTACATGGGCAAGATCAACGCCAAGCTTGGCACGGACTATCAGCTCTTCAACTACTACGGCGCTCCCGACGCCGAGCGCGTCATCATCGCAATGGGCTCTATCTGCGACGTTGCGGAGGAGGTCATCGACTATCTGACCGCGCAGGGCGAGAAGGTCGGTCTTGTGAAGGTTCGCCTGTTCCGCCCGTTCTGCCCGGACAAGCTCATCGCCGCCATCCCCGCCACCGCGAAGAAGATTGCCGTGCTCGACCGCACCAAGGAGCCGGGCGCGCAGGGTGAGCCTCTCTATCTCGACGTTATGACCGCCCTTGCCAACGCCGGCAAGACCGACCTTCAGGTCATCGGCGGGCGCTACGGTCTCGGCTCGAAGGATACGCCTCCCGCCTCCGTGTTCGCCGTGTACAACGAGCTGAAAAAGTGCGACATGAAGCGCCAGTTCACGCTCGGCATCGTCGATGACGTGACCCATATGTCTCTTGAAGAGGGCCCCGCGCCCAGCACCTCCGTTCCCGGCACGATCGAGTGCAAGTTCTGGGGGCTCGGCGGCGACGGCACCGTCGGCGCGAACAAGAACTCCATCAAGATCATCGGCGACCATACCGACAAGTTCGTCCAGGCGTACTTCCAGTACGACTCGAAGAAGACCGGCGGCGTCACCATCAGCCATCTGCGCTTCGGCGACAAGCCCATCAAGAGCCCGTACTACATCAACAAGGCGGACTTTGTGGCGTGCCACGTTCCGTCCTACATCACCAAGCACTTCCCCATCGTGCGCGACGTCAAGCCCGGCGGCGTGTTCCTCGTGAACTGCCAGTGGGATTTCGCAGAGCTTGAGCACCACCTCGACGCCGCCTCCAAGCGCTACATCGCCAACAACAGCATCCAGCTCTACATGATCAACGCCATTGACCTTGCCAAGAAGATAGGCATGGGCAAGCGCACCAACACCATTCTCCAGTCCGCGTTCTTCTCCCTTGCAAAGGTTCTGCCCGAGGCGGACGCTCTCAAGTACATGAAGGACGCCGCCCTCCACTCCTACCTCAAGAAGGGTCAGGACGTCGTCGATATGAACTACGCCGCCATTGACGCAGGCGCTACCGCCTACGTCAAGGTCGATGTTCCCGAGGCGTGGAAGACCGCCGAGGATCACACCGAGACTGTTGAGGAGACCGGACGCCCCAAGACCGTGAAGATGGTGCGCTCCATCCTCGACCCTATCGACAAGATGGACGGCGACTCTCTGCCCGTCTCCGCCTTCGTCGATCACGCCGACGGCACGTTCGAGCTGGGCGCCTCCGCATATGAGAAGCGCGGCATCGCCGTGTCCGTTCCCAAGTGGGACGCCGAGAAGTGCGTGCAGTGCAACCAGTGCGCGTTCGTCTGCCCGCACGCCACCATCCGCCCGTTTGTCCTCACCGCCGATGAGGCGGCTGCCGCGCCCGCGCAGACCAAGCTCGCCGAGATCAAGGCAGGCAAGGGCAAGGGCGAGTACAAGTTCGCAATGGCAGTCTCCCCGCTCGACTGCATGGGCTGCGGCGTCTGCATCAGCCAGTGCGGCGTGCATGCGATAGAGATGGTTCCCATGGAGAGCCAGCTTGCCGAGCAGGAAGTGTTCGACTACATGGTCGAGAAGGTCTCCGAGAAGAAGGAGATGTTCGTTGCCGACAACGTCAAGTTCAGCCAGTTCGCGCAGCCCTACCTCGAGTTCTCCGGCTCGTGCGCCGGCTGCGCCGAGACGAGCTATGCCCGCCTCGTCACTCAGCTTTTCGGCGACCATATGCTCATCTCCAACGCGACCGGCTGCTCCTCCATCTGGGGCGGTCCTGCGGCGACCTCGCCGTACACGGTCAACAAGGAGGGGCGCGGTCCCGCATGGGCGAACAGCCTCTTCGAGGATAACGCGGAGCACGGTCTCGGCGTGTACCTCGGTCAGAAGAAGATCCGCGACGACGTTAAGCCCGAGATAGAGTATATCGCCGAGAACGCTCACGACGACGCCATCAGGCAGGCGGCGAAGGACTTCCTTGAAACCTACAACGACGGCAACGCCAACCAGGAGCCTGCAAAGCGCCTCGTCTCCCTGCTCGAGGCAAGAGCCTGCAGCGGTCATGCGTGCGAGCACGCGCAGGCCATCCTCGACAAGAAGGATTACCTCAACAAGAAGTCCATGTGGATCTTCGGCGGCGACGGCTGGGCTTACGATATAGGCTTCGGCGGCGTTGACCATGTTCTCGCCTCCGGCGAGGATGTCAACATCTTCGTGTTCAACACCGAGGTCTACTCCAACACCGGCGGTCAGGCATCCAAGGCGTCCAACATCGGTCAGGTCGCGCAGTTCGCATCTGCCGGTAAGGAGATCAAGTCCAAGTCTCTCGCGGAGATTGCAATGAGCTACGGCTACGTGTATGTTGCGCAGGTCGCAATGGGCGCGAACAAGGTTCAGACGCTCAAGGCCATCGCGGAGGCGGAGGCGTACCACGGTCCTTCCATCATCATCGGCTACTCCCCCTGCGAGATGCACAGCATCAAGGGCGGCATGGAGAACTGCCAGAAGGAGATGGAGAAAGCGGTCAAGTGCGGCTACTGGAACCTCTTCCGCTTCAATCCGGCGGCGGAGAGCAAGTTCACGCTCGACAGCAAGGAGCCTGCCGGCGGCTATCAGGAGTTCCTGATGAACGAGGCTCGCTACAGCCGTCTGACCCGCGAGTTCCCGGAGAGAGCGACCACCCTCTTCGCGGAGTCCGAGGAGAACGCCAAGGAACGCTACGAGCACCTCATGAAGCTCAAAGCTCTCTACGAATAATCCGATACGCAGCAAAAAACAGGCTCGCGGCGAATGCCGCGAGCCTTAGACTGTCAAAGAATCGAAATCCCCAACGAAAAACCGTTCTTTTAAAGGCTTCCACTTGAGTAACCACTGAATAAAGCAAAGAAATCAGCGAGAAGCAAGGCGCAGACAGGATTTGCTCGAAATATCTCTGCAAAACCCAGTTCAAACTGGGCAAATTTGCCGGATCAGGGCGCACTTATCCCCCAACCAGCATATAGAGGTTTGCACTTGCAAACAGCAGATGCGCATGACAGTCGTTTTTGTATATGCCCTTGTAGCGCGTTTTCCTCCAGTGAAAGATGTCCTTGACGATGTGGAAGACATATTCCACCTTGCACCTGACGCTGGACTTGCGCTTCTCGAGTTCCTTTTCGTACTTCCACGACAAACCATTGCCATAGTGCCGCTTGAACGTGCCTCTCTGACGATTGATCCTGTATTCGCGTTTTACGCCGTCTGTCACGTATCTATCCATTTTCAGATAACCGGCGTCGCCGTAAACCACGGTATCATCCGGACGGAGCAGTCTGGGCGCAACCTTGCACTCGACCTCGTTTGCTGCGGTCGAAACGACCGTGTGCACAAATCCATGCACCGGATCAACTCCGACGTGCGCACGTATCCCGAAGTACCATTTGTTGTTCTTTTTAACCGAATGCATCTCGGGATCGCGCTGTTTCTCCCGGGTTTTGGTCGAATCGGGTGCGTTTATGATCGTCGCATCGACGATTGTTCCGCCGGATACGAGCTTTCTTTCTCTGGCAAGCAGCTCCTGCACCTGCTCAAAGAATTTCTTTTGCAGACCGTGCTCGTTGAGTAATTTGCGGAATTTGCACAGAGTTGTTGCGTCCGGAACCTGCTCCCCGGCAGAAAAATCGATCCCCATGAAGCTTTTCATGGCGTAGCTGTCGTAGATCGCATCCTCGATGCCCTCGTCAGAGAGGTTGAACCACACTTGAAGCATGGTCATCCGGAGCATCTGTTCAATTTCCACCGGCTTGCGACCGCGCTTGCCGTCTGGGTAATACGGAGCAACCAACGCTACCCAATTTTCCCATGGCAGGATTGCATCCATTTTCTCCAAAAATGCTTCCCGTTTGGTCGTGCGCCGACGATTGGTATATTCCATATCTGTAAAATTCTGCTGCTTTTCCATTCAGAACACCCCTTTTGCTCTATTATACCATATTTCTTGTCGTCGTGGGGAGTTAATCAGTGTTTACTTGAGGGGAAGCTGTCGCCACAGGCGACTTAAGTGAGCATCCGAATCTTTGATTCGGTCTATGCGAACTTATGCGTCAGCGATGAGGTGGAAAAACGCCGTGTTTTGCCGCAAAACAAGCATTATATACATCTCAAACACCTCATCCGGTTCGCTCCGCGAACCACCTTCTCCTCAAGGAGAAGGCTTTTTTGACAGGCTGTGCCGGAGCTGCTTATGCAGCTCTGGCAGCGCCGTCTTTATGGGGTATGCCCGCTTTTTGTTAACGGCACACGAGCTCGCCGTTCTCCGCGTCCACAGTGATGGTAGAGCCTGCGGCGAGGTCGCCGCCGAGGATGGCGCGGGCGATGAGCGTCTCCACGCTCGACTGGAGATAGCGGCGCAGCGGGCGGGCGCCGTACAGCGGGTCGTAGCCGCGCTCGATGATGAGCTGCTTTGCCGCGTCCGTGATCGCAAGCCCCAGCGACTTGTCGGCGAGCCGCTCGCGCAGCGAGCCGACCATAATGTCGATGATGCCGTCAAGATCGTCCTTCGTGAGCGGGTGGAACATGATGATCTCGTCGAGCCTGTTGAGAAACTCCGGACGGAACGACATCTTCAGCTCCTGCATGACCGCGCTCTGCGCCTCGTCGCTTATGCTGCCGTCGGCGTTGATGCCGTCGAGCAGGTGCTGGCTGCCGAGGTTGGAGGTGAGGATGATGATGGTGTTCTTGAAGTCCACCGTGCGCCCCTGCGAGTCGGTGATGCGCCCGTCGTCGAGTATTTGCAGCAGGATGTTGAACACATCAGGATGCGCCTTCTCTATCTCGTCGAACAGCACCACGCTGTACGGCTTGCGGCGCACAGCCTCGGTGAGCTGCCCGCCCTCGTCGTAGCCGACGTATCCGGGAGGCGCGCCGATAAGACGCGACACGGAGAACTTCTCCATATACTCCGTCATGTCGATGCGCACGATGTTGTGCTCGTCGTCAAAAAGGCACTCCGCAAGAGACTTTGCAAGCTCCGTCTTGCCCACGCCCGTAGGACCGAGGAAGAGGAACGACCCGATGGGCCTGTTGGGATCCGCGATGCCCGCGCGCGAGCGCAGTATCGCCTCCGTGACCTTCTCGACCGCCTCGTTCTGCCCTATCACGCGCTTGTGGAGATACCCGTCGAGATGCAGTAGCTTCTCGCGCTCGCCCTCCATGAGCTTTGCCACGGGGATGCCCGTCCACTTCGCCACGATGCCGGAGATCTCCTCCTCCGTCACGGTGTCGTGCACCATGGTGTTCGCCCTGCTCTGCTCGGAGCTCTTTTCGGCTTCCTCCAGCTTCTTTTCAAGCGCCGGCAGGTCGGAGTATTTGAGCTTTGCAGCCTTTTCGTACTCGTAGCGCATCTGCGCGTTCTCGATCTCGGCGTGCATTTTCTCTATCTCCGCCTTGAGCTTTTTCACCTCGTCCACGCTGTTCTTCTCGGACTCCCAGCGGGATTTCCGCTCGTTATAGTCGTCCTTGAGGTTGGCGAGCTCCTCCCTCAGCTTTGCGAGCCTGTCGCGGCTGAGCTGATCGTCCTCCTTCTTCAGCGCCATTTCCTCGATCTCAAGCTGCATTATGCGGCGGCGCATATCGTCCAGCTCCGCCGGCATGGAGTCGATCTCCGTGCGTATCAGCGCGCACGCCTCGTCCACGAGGTCTATCGCCTTGTCGGGGAGGAAGCGGTCGGTGATATAGCGGTTGGAGAGCGTCGCCGCGGCGACGAGCGCACTGTCGTGGATGCGCACGCCGTGGTACACCTCGTAGCGCTCCTTTAGCCCGCGGAGGATGGATATGGTGTCCTCCACGCTCGGCTCATCGACCTGCACGGGCTGGAAACGCCGCTCCAGCGCCGCGTCCTTCTCGATGTACTTGCGGTACTCGTCGAGCGTCGTGGCGCCTATGCAGTGCAGCTCGCCGCGCGCGAGCATGGGCTTGAGGAGGTTGCCGGCGTCCATGCTGCCCTCGGTCTTGCCCGCGCCCACGATGGTGTGCAGCTCGTCGATGAACAGTATGATGCCGCCCTCACTGCGGCGTATCTCCTCCAGCACGGCCTTCAGCCGCTCCTCAAACTCGCCGCGGTACTTCGCGCCGGCGATCAGCGCGCCCATGTCCAGCGAGAATATGGTCTTGTTCTTCAGCCCCTCCGGCACGTCGCCGCGTACTATGCGCTGCGCCAGCCCCTCGGCTATCGCCGTCTTGCCGACGCCCGGCTCGCCGATAAGCACAGGGTTGTTCTTCGTTTTGCGCGAGAGGATGCGTATCACGTTTCGTATCTCGGCGTCGCGCCCGATGACGGGGTCAAGCTCGTTTTCCCGCGCGCGCTTGACAAGGTCGGTGCCGTATTTCGCAAGCGCGTCATACGTGCTCTCCGGGTTGTCGCCGGTGACGGGCGAGGTCTTGACCTTTGAAAGCTCGGTCGTGAACGCGGTCTTGGTGACGCCGTGCCCGTTGAAGATGCGCTTAATGCCCGCCGTCGGCGCGGCGAACATACCTATCATCAGGTGCTCGACGGAGAGGTACTCGTCCCCCATGGACTTCGCCGCCTTCTCCGCGGCGGATATGATGCGCTCGGTCTCCTGCGACAGATAGGTCTGCGTGTCCCCGCTGACCTTGGGCAGGCGAGCGATCTCGGTGTCAAGCTCGGAGAGCACGGCGTTGCAGTCCACGCCCATCTTGCCCAGCAGCGACGGGATGAGCCCGCCGTCCTGGTCGATCAGCGCGTAGAGCAGGTGCTCCGGTGTGATGTAGCTGTTGCGGTTCTCCTGCGCCATGGACTGCGCGGTTTGTATCGCTTCAAGTGTTTTCTGGGTAAAATTCTGTGTATTCATGGATCGATCTCTCCCTTCGCCTCCGGCGTTCTATCAGATATGCACCGGGGTTTTGATAAGATTGGAGTAATATGCGGCTTCGACGTCGTGAGCGTCGTACCTGCCGCTGAGGAAGCCCTTCATGAGCTTGTCAAAAAGCGTGATGTACTGGCTTATCGCGTTTGCGAGCGTGTCCGCCGTGCAGTCTCTGTCAGGCGCGGCGATGCTGCGCACGAACTTGCCGTCATAGAGCGCGTACTCCAGCTTTGCGCCCGTCACGGGATAGAGAAGTCTGTCCTCTATATCCTTCCACACGCGGAAAAACTCCGTCATCGCGGCGATGAGAGCGGCGGACTGAGTCCTGAACATGACGGACAGCTCGCCTATCGTCTCCCCGCCGCCGGGGATGAGCGCGACCTCGTACTTCACCGTCGGGCGGTATTTGTATTCCAGCGAGCTTTTCAGCGACATGGAGGAGGTGTTCGGCGCGAAGAACGGCACAAACTCCCTCGATGGGGTCATGAGCTGCTCGATGGCAGAGAGCACGTCGTTTATCCGGCGCTCGGGCGTGGTGTAGTTGACGTATTCGGCGAGTATCTGGTTTATCAGGCTTGAGCGGCTCGTGCCCATGCGGTGTGCCAGAGCATCGACCTCGCGCACGACCTCGTCGTTGAGCATCAGGCTGTACAATGTTTTTTTCATGGGCTTGACCATCCCTTTCGTTTTTCTTATAAGCGTACTATACCACCGGCGCCGAAACTTATCAAGAGCATTATATAATATTCTGCGCAAATTATATTGAGTTTACAGACAGTTCAAATTTGAGGCACGACAAGATGGGGAAAAATGGCGCAGGAAGCGCGATCGGACGCAAATTGTGTTATCTCGCTCTTGATTTTTCACAGCATATTGGGTATAATCATACGGCACAAAAGAAAAATGCAGCGGTATCGAAGTGGTTATAACGGTCCTGACTTGAAATTTTTGGAAGCTCCGGCCGTTTCGTCCGCTGAAAATGTCCGCCGCACAGGGCTTTGTGCGGGTTCGGATTTCACAATTTCATATCGTTCTTGCGTGTTTTTCTTGCATTCTTCCGGAGCAGGGATTACACTTGAGATATACGGAGAGTTGTCCGAGTGGTCGAAGGTGCAGCACTCGAAATCATGTGATTAGTCCCCAAAAGTGAAAATTTATACATGGAAGCGTATCGAAGTGGTTGTAACGAGCTGCACTCGAAATGCAGTTGTCCGCAAGGGCACGTGGG
>CAKTKT010000013.1 GCA_934572325.1 uncultured Oscillospiraceae bacterium | reverse complement strand
TAGCGGGTGATACTCTTGGCGATTGCCACGACCGTCTCATCGTCAAGGGGCGGATCGAGACGTTCTTTGTTTTCGGCACGAAGTGTAGCAATGATGCCATCCTCACCGATGCCTTTACGGCGAAGGGCTTCGGCAAGAGAGGCTAAGTGATTGTTTCTGCCGCCTTCTTTGATCTTCTTGCGGGGTTGCTTGTCCGCAGCCTTTTTCTTCTGGGTAAGCTTAGTGCCAACCTTGCGAATCTCATCTACCAGCCAGCTCGGCATTTCCGCCGCTTCACACTCAAAAGGAGAGAGGCCGCTGTCCCACGCATATCGGTTGCCGCTCTGGTGCATGCTGGGTGCTGCAACGATCAATCCACCCTGTGTGCGTACATCAAGACCGTCACGGAATCCCACCACATTTTTGAGTGCCAATTCTTCTGTATATTTGAAAACGTAGTGCTTACCGCCACTACCGGTCGTTGCCGTGATCGTCTTCGGCAATGCGCCGTACTCTGTGACCAGATCCGTGAGGCTCTTATCTCCATCATGTCGAGTGTCAACGTCCAGCGCTCCGGATTCTTTTTCGACGACATGGATGTGTGCGTTGTATGCCTGCCCGACAAAGAAGTGTGCTGTTTCAACGATTTCTCCTTTGTCAGGAAGGTTTTCCGAATCAACGTCCAGATACATTTCTTCCACATCAACTTGCTCTAATACACGTTCCATCTACCATTCCTCCGTTCACTCCAGATCCTTGAGCACTTTAACCGCAACGCCTTGAATCTCACAGTTATCAACGTAGATGTCGTCCATACGAGAATTCTCCGGGTGCAGACGGATGCGATGCTTTTTGGGTTCTGGATAAAATCTTTTGAGTGTCGCTTCATCCTCCATAAGGGCAACGACAATCTGACCTTCGTCTGCGTAGTTTTGCTGCCGAATCAGAACGAGATCGCCGTTATCGATACCTGCTTCGATCATCGAATCGCCGTAGGCGCGGAGAATGAAGAAGTTGCCTTTGCCAAATAATGCAACAGGAAGGCGGACGTATTCCTCGATATTTTCCTCTGCAAATTTCGGAATGCCGCAGGCAATGGTGCCGAGAACGGGGACTCGGATTGCTGCTGCCTTCGTTTTCGTAGAGGTCATCGTGCGGTAGCCGGAGTAGTCAAGAATGCCATCATCACACAGCTGGGCGATGTAGCGCTGCACCGTGGCCTTTGACGATCCGACCCCGTCTGCGACTTCCTGCATAGTGGGCGAGATACCGTTGCTGTCCGTGTAGTCACTCACGAACTTCTCGATAGCCGCCATCAGGGTCTTATCTTTGCTTCTCATGCGAAATTCCTCCTAAATGAAACCCGTGTCTCATTTACAACTAAATTATACTCACGCCGGTAGAATGCGTCAAGGGGTTTGAGACAAAATTCCCGGTTTGCAGCTTTGAAGTAATGATTTCATTACACGCCTTTGTGAAAATAAATCCCTCGCACCTGTGGTGGGGTACGAGGGACTTTTAGGTTCTTGTTGGCATTAGCTAAACCATCGGGTTTGTGGCTGTCTGAGCAGCGGTGTGCTGCCTCCGAGTCGCACTTATCCATAATCATGTCTCAGCTTGATCTTCCAAGGAAAAGCCATAAATGTTGATAGTCTGTTCTGATCCTTTATCGGCGATGGTTTTTCCCATCGCAGCTTCGATCACCTTCATTATGGATTTGGCGCGTGCAATGAAGTACCCGTTAAAATCATCAGAGATAAAGGTGTCGTAATCCACAAGGTGGGATTCAACGCGTGATCTCCATGCTGCTTCGTCGATCTCTGCCTTACGCATAACACGCTTACTGTACACGCTCGGCGCTTCACCGCCGATCTGCCGGTTTGATTCAGGCAGGAGCGGAGTTTTGTTTACGATGGAATTCCACTTTTCCTTTTTATAGCCCATCTTGACGCAGTAGACCTCTGGGAAAATGTGGTGGATGTCCGGCGCTTCGTCCATGCTCTTAACGATGTCGATCGTGGTGCCCTGTACGAAATCGTGGCAGCGGCCTCTGTATACGAGCGCCATGATGCCCTTATACGCTGCGCTGTTTCGCGTTTGTAGCGAGATCAAGCGGGTTGCAGAGAAGTATGCTGCGTTGATGGTTCGATTCTGGCTTTCGTTGCCACGGATCGCGGCGACTACGTCTTCCATATCATTGGCATAGCGCGTTTCATTCGCGCCGCCGTACATCTCTCCCATGATACCGCACCAGAACCACCGGCTCAAAATGTTCTGCGTCTGCGGCTGATTGAATGCGGATCTTCCGATCTCCGCGCAGATAGCAGCCAGTGGGATAAGTTGTGTGGTATAAGGCAGGTCACGCATTCTGAAAACGTACTGGCTGAACAAGAATTTACGTGCCATTTTGTAGCCTTCAAGCAGCGCGGCTTTGTTTGCCTGATAATCCTCAAAAGCAAGTGACAGAACGTCCTTCTTTTTGCAGGTCGTCATCGTCTCCGCGTGGTAGGTGGTGAAGAGCGTGACCGCCGTCAGGAACGCCGTTTCATCCACGCCGTACATAACGTCCGTGTTCAGCGGTTCGTTCTTGCCCCAGATGACATCTCGGCAGGCCTCCCAATCCTTGCGAAGGTCAAATTCGTAAGTGGCGAAGGTCGCTGTAACGAGCTCGAATACTGTCAGCGGAACGCCGCCGGTATTGACGTTTTCAAACACCTTGCAGACGGCCTCTCTGGGTGTCTCTCTGCCGAGCGTGATCACGGGCAGCTTATATCCGGTGATCGTGTCAAGCACGTCTGCGCGGAAGCGCTTATACTTTTCCATGAACTCTCTGCTGTAGCCATGGTATTCTTTATACCCATCAGCCCAGTCTTCGCGTATGCTGCTGTCGAATACGATGTTCAGCGGGAACATTTCGTGCTCATATTCCAGTTCTCTGGTGGACAGATCAAGAACGACATCCCTGTCAAAATTCGCTTTTATTCTTCGGTCTGCCGGAACGGAAAACACAGCATCCTCACGGTCTTCGCCGTCATCGAGGCACTTATTGATATCGAGGTAATAGTACCGTTTGATGTTTTTGCCCTTTTCCGTTGTCGTATTAACCGGATCTTTGCCGCACGTGGCACGGAACATGGAGGTGAGGCGTTGCTGGCCGTCGAGCACGAGATAATCGGGCACGACACCGTGTGCGGTAACACCCTCGATCGTTCTGTATTTGAACTTCACGTTCTCATTTCCGTATGTCAGGCGCATGATAGCACCCATCGGATAGCCCTGCGACAGGCTGGCCAGTATGCCGATAATGCGGTTATCGTCCCAAGTCCAGCTGCGTTGAAATTCCGGGAGCTGCGCTTTTCCGGATGCAACGTCACGCATCAGTTCGCTCAAATCCGTATCCAACGACTTCGGTGCAATGTTGATTGCCATGGCTTCCTCCTAAATCATGCCTGCAGAGCTGACAGCTCCCGCTGGAGGCGTTTTATCTGCCCCTGCGCCTGACCGTATTCTGTGAATGCCGAGACGACTTCATCGTCATCCTCAAAACGGGGGCGCGAAAAGTATTTCTTGTCCAAAATGAAGGATTTCTCAACCTCTGCGAAACAAACTTTGATCTTGTTCACGTCCTGCTCGATAACGATTCCCACGCCGTATTGCGCGGTCGTCACCTGAACGCCGATCAGGGAAATATCTATGAATTCGTCGCAGCTGCGATCCAAATCCGCAATCTGCCGCTCCAGCGCATCGATCTTTGCGAGCCGTTCTGTTTCGTTCTGGGCAAGTTCTTCCGGCGTGAGCGCCGAGGATCCGCTTTTCTTCCGCACAGTTTTGCCTGTGGACGGCACCGTCAGCCCTCTGTAGTAATTGTATGTCCGGCAACAGTACATGAGGTCAAACGCCAGAAGGTGTAGCGACTGATCGTTGTAATGCTCTGGGGTCAGTCTGGTAAAGTGTGCGGCGAGCAGGCTTTCGTGTTCTTTGAGTGCTGCAACGATCTCTTCGCAAAGCCGATAGTAGTTCGGCAGGCTGAAGCTCATACCCGCCCCAATGCTGAAACCGAAATCGAGGTATTTTGCCATTGTCTGCGCTTCGCTTGCTTTGAACACGTAATTGAAATCGGGGTTATTCATGGCAAGGAATACGGACGCGGAGTGCCGATCCTGCTTGAACGACCAGTTGTCGGGGAAGTATTTGCCGCGCAGGTTTTCATATTTGTCGAGGAACCTGTCCATGTTATCCTGCACGGCTGAAACGTCACCATGTGCGTCGGCGAACAGAACATCGCGGAAAAGACATTCGACCGTTTCCGGTTCTTTCTCCCACAGCTTGATCACGCCGGAGCTCGGATGCATCCTGCTGTTGTCAATGAATAGCGAGAACTCCTTTTTTGCTGCACTGAACCGATCGGCAAAGGACGCAAACGCATCGTCCGGCTTGAACCATTCGTCCCGCCAGACTTTCATCGCCTTCCATTTGAAAAGCTCATCGTGTTCTTCGTTGTAGATCGTATCGATGTGTTCTTCGTATCGATTGATCAGTTCGTGCAAATTATCAGTATTCATAGCCTTCTCCCGTTCTGCAATCGCTGTTAAGCACCCATATCGTTATTATCCGTCCACAGTTCACACTGCGTCATAACAGTTTGAACGGCATCGTCCATGCCCTCCGGTGGATAGCGATGTTTCTTGAGGAGCTTCTTGATGAGCATCCTCATTTTGGCTCTTGCAGAGTCGCGTTTTTGCCAGTCGATTGTTTTATTTTTGCGAAGAGTCTCTGCCAATTCCTTTGTAATGGCAATAAGTTCCTCGTTTTCATAAAAATCCTTGATTGCCTGCGGTTTTGTCAACGCATCATAGAAGGCCAACTCGTCGGCAGTCAGGCCAAGCTGTTCGCCTTCCTTTTGAGCTGCCTGTATCTGTTTTGCCAGATTCAGCAGTTCCTCGATGACCTGCTCATTAGTAAGCATTCCGTTAAGGTAGCGGTTCATAGCCTGCTGAATGATCTCACTGAACTTTTGCGACTTAACAACATTCGTTCTCTTGTAAATGAGGACCTGCTCCGAGATCAGCTTTTTCAGAAGTTCTACAGCAAGGTTCTTCTCCTTCATTTTTCCGATTTCCTCAAGGAATTTCGGATCGAACAGGGAGAAATCACCATTCACATCGGAGAACAGATTAATTACGCCGCTCGACTTTATACTCTGCTCCAGCAGCGCATTGATTCTGGCGTTCATCTCGGGTAGGGAGATTTTCTTGCCTTCGCCCTGGTTCATCAGCCGCATAACAAGAACACGGACGGATTCGAAAAATGCCGCTTCGATGCGCATGGACTCCTCGGCAAGAGAAGAACACAGCGATAGAGCTTGGCGCAGAAGCAGGGCTTCTTTCAAGAAATCCTCGCGCTCCCGTTCCTTATCAACACCGACGATAAAGTTGACCGCGCCACTGATAGCCTTGGATCGCTCAAGGTCTGTTCCCGTTGTGAACTTGGAGTAATCGTATCCGTGGAATATATCGCGGCAGATAGATAACTTTTCTAAGAACTTCGGATATGCCACCTTTGCAATGTCGGTGTCTCCGTAGTTCTTTTTATCGCGGGCGGTGTAATCGTTCATTGCCTGCTTGAGCGCAGAGGCGATGCCGACATAATCGACAACAAGACCGCCTTCCTTGTCTCCAAAGACGCGGTTTACACGGGCGATAGCCTGCATCAGGTTATATCCCTGCATCGGCTTATAAACATACATGGTCGCAAGGGACGGTACATCAAAGCCCGTCAGCCACATATCGACTACGATGGCGATTTTCAGCGAGCTGCTGTTGTCTTTGAATTTTTTTGCGAGTTCGTCCTTGTGACGCTTATTCCCTATGACTGCGCGCCATTCCTCAGGGTCTTTGTTGCTCTCCGTCATAACAACAGCGACCTTTTCCGTCCAAGACGGGCGTAGCTGAAGAATGCGATTGTAAATCTTCATGGCGATGGCGCGGGAATAGGCTACGATCATAGCCTTGCCGGTCAGCAAATCTGCACGGTAGTTTTCGTAGTGGTCAAGAATATCATCGACCAGAGAAGCGATGGTCTGCTCGTTTCCAAGGATCGCTTCCATTTGGCCGAGTTCTTTTTTGCTTCTCGCCACCACTTCGGGGTCGGCGTTATTTGCCATGATGTCGTACTCTGTATCGATCATGCGCAGAGTATCTGCATCCAAATTCAGCTTAATGACACGGCTTTCGTAGTAAACCGGGCGGGTGGCACAGTCCTCAACCGCCTGCGTCATATCGTAGACATCAATATAATCTCCGAAGACCTCGCGGGTGCTTCTGTCCTTCATGGAAATCGGTGTTCCCGTGAATCCTATATATGTAGCGTTCGGGAGGCTGTTGCGGATGATACGGGCTGTACCGATCTTGATTTTACCTGTCTCTACATCGACTTTTTCTTTCAATCCGTACTGCCCGCGGTGTGCCTCGTCCGCCATAACGACAATGTTTCTACGCTCGGATAATGGCTCATGGGACTCCTCGAACTTCTGCATCGTGGTAAAGATGATGCCGTTTGCTTGTCTACCGTCAAGCAGGGATTTCAGATGTTCCCGGCTTTCGGCGTGCATCGATTCCTGACGCAGGAAATCCTTGCATTTAGCAAACTGCCCAAAAAGCTGATCATCAAGATCGTTGCGGTCAGTCAGCACAACGATAGTCGGGCTGTCCAGAGCCTCCTGCAGAAGGTGAGCGTAAAAGACCATTGACAGAGATTTGCCACTGCCCTGGGTATGCCAGAACACGCCACCCTTACCGTCGGTAACAGTTGCGTGTTTTGTCGACTCCACGGCTTTCTTGACAGCGAAATACTGGTGGTAGCCGGCAAGTATCTTAAACTGCTTCAATCCTTCATTGGAGAAGCAGATGAAGTTTTTGATAATGTCGAGTAGACGCTCCCGCTCAAAGATACCCTCAAAGAAGGTGTCAAACTGTGCGTACTGCGTGTTTTCATAGTTGCCGTCCTTTGTTTTCCACTCCATGAATCGGTCTTCGCCGGAGGTGATCGTCCCCGCCTTGGAGGTCAGGTGGTCGCTCATAACGCAGATGCAGTTATAAATGAACATGGACGGAATCTCGTGCATATAGTTGCGTATCTGTGTATAAGCCTCCGATGCGTCCGTTTCTTCTCTTGACGGAGACTTCAGCTCTACAAGCACGACAGGCAGACCGTTGAGGAACAGCAGCACATCAGGACGCTTATTACTATTCTCAATGAATGTCCACTGATTGGCCACTACGAAGGAGTTTTTGTCAGAATTTTTATAGTCTACAAGATACACGAGGCCGGAGCGTTCCTCGCCCTTGACGAAATAGCGCACTTCGATTCCGTGCTGAATATAGTCCATAAAGACGGCGTTCTTCTGGACGAGTTCGGCATTTTCAAAGTTTTTCAGTTTATACAACGCATCCGCAATGGCGTCCTCCGGCATGGTCGGATTGAGCCGCCGCAGCGCTGCATCCAGTTCCTCCTCGTACAGAGGACTGCTAAAATCCCGTTCAATATTGGGACCGTAGACATGACGGTACCCCATATTCCGGAACAGTTCTACGATGGAATTTTCATAGTCCGCTTCCGTATAAAATCCTGACATTGCATTCACTCCTTTTCGTTGTTTCTACATGATACACAGCTTTTTATGCTGGCTACAGTTCAGCACTCACCATATTTGATGACTTATAGCATCTAAATAGTTCCTGTATGTTTTTGATATTCATAACTACTGCTTTTGGAAGCTCAACCCGTTCGCCAATAGAAGAAAACATATCGCAGTGCTTATATGGAGTAAACCATACCAAATAGTCGATATCAGAGGCCTTGACTACGTCCATAAAGGCACTGTCCCAAAACCACAAGTGTGGTTGTCCGGATTGAATATCTCCAATTCTCCTAACTGGATGTGATTCTAAGCATTCAAAGTATGGTGAGGATTCATCGAAAATCATGAAAATGGTTTTCAGTCCAGGGTGATTTGCTCTGTAATTTGTAATTTTCTTGATATGCGAACCAACCGTTCTGTTAAAATTATCTCGATAAAAAACATAATTGTGATCCTCGTCCGTGGGCAGCTTTGTATCAACAATAAGATGTGGCTTGGCATTTGGGAACATATCAAAGATGCCTTTTCCCTGTAGTTCCTGCATAACCTCAGATTCTCTTCGTAAGGTTGGGTTTACTGTCGTCTTTCCGTTGAGACCAATATAGCCGTGGTCATCCACTCTCATAACATCCATCATAAGACCGAGTTCATCACTAAAGAAATCCGGTGGAGGGTCAGACTTTCCGGAGCTGTTCGTCCATTTATCCCACTCTTCCACTATGGACAAATATATTTTCTCCGCAATCTTATCTTTTTCGGGAAGCAAAAGGACTTCGTTCTTTCTTGCTGTGCGAAAGAATTCAATTATTTCAATTTCATTATCAAAAATACCCATTTCTCCTCCTGCAAACGAGAATTTACTCCAGCAGGCACAGGCTCTTTATAAGGATCGTTTTGTTGATTTGAACCCCTTCGACGGCGAGATACCCATGGATTGGCATCTTGGCACAGTTTCAGAAATCATAGAGCTACACGATTCCAAACGAATACCCCTTTCGAGCCGTGAACGCGCCAATCTCGCAAAGATTTATCCATACTATGGTGCTACATCAGTAATGGACTATGTGGATAGGTATCTTTTTGACGGAATCTATCTACTCCTTGCTGAAGATGGCACTGTTGTAGATAGCAAAGGATTTCCAATTCTGCAATATGTGGAAGGAAAGTTCTGGGTGAACAATCATGCCCACATTATCACGGGCAAGAATGGCTTTACTGTCGAAACGCTTTATTTGCTGTTCAGTTTAACCAATGTCCAGTCAATTGTTACTGGAGCCGTTCAGCTAAAGATTAGCCAAGCCAATCTGAACAAAGTATCTGTCGTCATACCATCGGAAGCGGAATTGAGTGCGTTCAACTCAATCGTACAACCGATTTTTGCACAGATTCGCAATCTTCGTGCTGAAAATGATAGGCTTGCCGCCACTCGTGATACCCTGCTACCTCGATTGATGTCTGGAGAATTGGATGTTTCCAGCATCGACTTCTAAGCCGCTAAATTCTCGTTTATCTCCGTATTGAGCTGTATTTTCCTGTCGAGTGCCTCCAATATTCCTGCGATTTTTTCCTGTTCCTCGTAAGTGAAATCTGGCACTTCATATTTCATAATGGCTGCTTTGTCCCCACGGGGCATCTTTGTGCCTTTTGAGGTCGCCATCGAGTAATCGAAAAAAGTATCGTCTGCAAGTACATAGTACAGAAACCGCTTGCTCACACCATTCTTTGCTCTAAACACGAGAACATCGTTAGAGCAGCCGCCATCGAACTCGGCAAACCATATCTTTTTGAAGTACGGTCTGATATTCGACACCAAGACGTCACCGGCAAGGAATGCCTGCGTTTGTGCTATGGTCGGCAATGAAGATGCGCTTGTAATGCCACCCTTGTTGGGCATCATATTCTCCGTGGATATATAGGTTTCATCATCCAGGATTGCAACATCCACTTTACCCTTGGCGTATTCACATATATCCGCAAGATTATACTTCATACCCAATTGCCCCCAATTTCCTTCTGATTTCGTCCTCCAGTTCATGGGACTTTGCAAACATATCGGAAAGCTCAGAAGTCAGGCGTGCCATTTTCTCTTCAAAAGGCTCCCCATCGTCCTCCTGCTCCTCAATGCCAACATAGCGTCCCGGTGTCAGAATGTAATCCTGCTTTGCGATATCCTGCAGGGTAGTAACAGAGCAGAAGCCCTTCACATCCTCAAGTGTTCCATTCTGGAATGCCTCGAAGGTATTAGCCAGCTTCTGAATATCCTCCTCGGTAAAATCCCGGTGCTTTCTATCGACCATGTGCCCCATCTTGCGGGCATCGATAAAGAGCGTCTTGCCTTTCTGCTTTTTGCCCTTTGTGATGAACCACAGGGTAACCGGGATGGTCACGCTGTAGAAAAGCTGTGTCGGCATAGCGATGATTCCCTCAATCAAATCGTCCTCGATGATCTTCTTGCGGATCTCGCCTTCGCCGCTGGACTGCGTGGAGAGCGCTCCGTTCGCAAGCACCAAACCGATTTTGCCATTGGGTGCGAGGTGATGGATCATGTGCTGAATCCATGCGTAGTTGGCATTGCCCGCAGGCGGAATGCCGTACTTCCAGCGCACATCATCAAGCAGTTTTTCCTGATTCCACGGATGATAGTTGAAAGGCGGATTTGCAAGGATAAAATCTGCCTTCAGGGTCGGGTGCAGGTCATTTGTAAAGGTGTCTGCCTGATAGAGACCGAAGTCTGCATCGATACCTCGGATGGCCATGTTCATCTTCGCCATCTTCCATGTGTCGGCGTTTGCCTCCTGTCCATAAACGGAGATTGCGCCGCGCTTGCCAGAATGTGCCTGAATGAACTTTGCACTCTGCACGAACATACCGCCGGAACCGCAGCAGCAGTCATACACGCGGCAGTTATCAAAGGGACGAAGGATGGAAACGAGCGTCTTAACCACGCTGGACGGCGTGTAGAATTCACCGCCGCCGACGCCTTCCTTTTCGGCGAACTGCGCGATGCAATATTCGTATGTACGACCGAGGAGGTCTTCGCTCTCTTCGATATTACTCATATCAATATTGTTCGTGAAGATATCTACGACATCGCCTAAAATCCGCTTGTCGAGGTCGGGGCTGGCGTAGTTCTTAGGAAGGACGTTCTTCAACGTCTTGTTCTCAGCTTCGATAGCTCTCATGGCGTTATCGATAACCGTGCCAATCTCCGGCGTGTGAGCGGCTGCGGCAATGGTGCTCCACCGCGCCTCCTCCGGTACGAAGAACACATTCTCCATCGTGTATGCGTCGCGGTCATCCTCGAATCCGTCGCCTTCATCTATGAGTTCCTGATATCTTTTATCAAAGGCTGCGGATATGTATCGCAGAAAGATAAGTCCGATGATTACCTTTCTGTATTCCGCCGCCGGAATATGCCCCCATAGAACGCAGGCTGCGTCCCACAGTTGTTTTTCAAAGCCGATGTTAGCGTTTGTCTTTTCTGCCATATTATTTACCCTCCGATTACTGACTGGATATGTTCCTTGTACTGCTCGATCACGCTAGGGGGAGAGATGACACACATCCTGTTTCCAAACTGTGCCAGCCATCCGAAAAAAGGAGGGCTAATCTGCACATGTACTGTCGCCGCGCAGGTGGTGTCGTTCACAGACATCATTGGTGTGTCTTCGCCAAATTTATCGAACACGGGGCCGATAAGCTGCTTGCTGAACTGTATCACAACGTCCTCCAGCTCACCGCTGAACATTTTGAAAACCTGCTCCGTATACTCTGCCACGCCATCGATCCGGGCTACAGCCTCATCCGACATTACCGATTCTTCTACAACGGTAAGATGATCTATGCGATCAATGCGATAGTTGGCGGTGCTGTCCGGATGCTTGCTGCTGTATGCCATCAGATAGTAGTTGTCCTCATTGAAGATAAGCGCGACCGGCTCCACGTAGTAGCGTTTCTTGCTGCCATCGCTGGCGGTCACATATACACGCTCCGCCTTTTCATTCAAATGGAAGTAGTTGAATTCGATCTTCTTTCTGCGAATGATAGCATCCTCAATGCCGTCCACCGTGTAGAGAATGGCCTCGTTGGTGTGCTTCCGGGTATTGAAGCATACCATGTTTTCTTTTAGCAGTTCAGCTTGGTGTGATCCACCGAGAGCGGCAACCTTTTCTATCAGCTCGGCTGTTTTTTTCTCTGTGATAAAGCTGGCCGCCTGTACCGCATCAATCAGTATTTTTATCTCCGGAACGGTGAGCTCATGCTCCGGAACATAGTAGAACTTTTCCTTATCCTTCAGGTAGCTCATGATCTCGAAGCCATTTTCCTGCATCACTTCGATATCCAAACTCAGCGTCCTGACATTACTGGAAATGCCCATCTCATTCAGCCGTCTGCAGAGCTCGACGCGGGAGATGGGATGTGCTTCATCCGTCTCTTTACGCAGCAGTTCATAAAGCTTCAGCAACTTAATCTTTTGCATATTGGCAGCCATGCTGTACCTCCTCTTTGAAATGGGTACAATAATACTGATTAAGTATAACACAAAACTTCCGATTTTTCAAGGCCTCCGCGTAATTATATCATTACCCGAACTGAATTTTTCGCAAACATCCGGTTCAAGTCCCATACCCTAAACACATTTAGAAGTTGCTTTTTAAGCAAAGAAATTCTATTTGTACAACAGCGATTTCGGTATTCTTTTGCTGCTGAACGCAAAAAACGGGCTTCGGAGTAGCCAATCGACCGCTCCAAAGCCCGTTTTTCTATTATTCGCCCTGTATTTTGCCCAGAAAGCAAGAAAAAACCTCTCTTGTCTTGGTAGACAAAAGAGGTTTCTTTTATGGTGGAGGCGAGGGGAGTTGAACCCCTGTCCGAAAGCGTTTTGACAGCAACTTCTCCGGGCGCAGACGGTTATTTACATTCCCTCGCTCCGGCGCGAACCGTCACGCTCCGGAGCTTGGTAGCTTCATTATGCATGGCGCGCTCAAAGCTTCGCGCGCGCACGTTCACCACTGATCGACGCCCCGTCCCGAGCCGTGGTGCTCTCGGGCGGAACGCTCGCTAATTAAGCAGCGAGAAGAACGGTATCGTTGTCGTTCTTTAATTTATAAGGTTTGCCCGTTTTATGGATGTCAGGCGCATCCGCCCGCTATTCCTGCCTCCGCACCCCCGTCGAAACCGTTACGCCCCCATGAGGCAGACCCCATTGCAGCATGAAGTCTGCGGAGTTGGAAATATAATATGCTTATGCCTTTTCAGGCTCGGGATACTCGACGCCGAAGGTCTCGACCGTGACCTTTTTCATGACCTGCGGGGTCTTGGGGCGGTCATTATAGTCCGTACGCACCTCGCAGATGCGGTCAACAGCCTCGATGCCCTCCGTCACCCTGCCGAACGCGGCATACTGCCCGTCAAGGTGAGGCGAATCCTCATGCATGATGAAAAACTGGCTGCCGGCGGAGTTGGGCGCCATGGTGCGCGCCATGGAGAGCACGCCGCGGTCATGCCTGAGGTCGTTTTTAAAGCCGTTGCCGGTAAATTCGCCCTTGATGGAGTACCCCGGACCGCCGACGCCGCTGCCCTTGGGATCGCCGCCCTGGATCATGAAGCCGGGGATGACGCGGTGGAAGATGAGCCCGTCATAAAAGCCCTTGCTGACAAGGGAGATGAAGTTGTTGACGGTATTGGGCGCTGTTTCGGGATAAAGCTCCGCCTTTATAACGTCGCCGTTTTCGAGTTCAAAGGTGATAACAGGATTGCTCATTGGTAATTCCTTTCTTTCATCATTCTGTCTATATCGCGCTTCGACTGGCGCTCTGCCTCGCTGTCGCGCTTGTCGTGCAGCTTTTTGCCCTTGCACAGCCCAAGCTCGACCTTGACGCGGCTGTCCTTGAAATAGAGCGAGAGCGGGATGAGCGCAACGCCGTCCTGCATGACGCGGGCGTTGAGCTTCATTATCTCGCGCTTATGCATGAGCAGGCGGCGCGGACGCACGGGGTCTCGGTTGAAGATATTCCCCTGCTCATAGGGGGAAATGTGCATACCGCGCACAAAAAGCTCCCCGTTTTTCACGGTGCAGAAGGCGTCCTTGAGATTGACGTTGCCCGCGCGGACGGACTTGACCTCCGTTCCGGCAAGCTCAATGCCCGCCTCAAAGCGCTCAAGCACAAAGTACTCATGAAAAGCCTTGCGGTTGCTCGCTATCTCCTTTATGCCCTGCTGCTTCGGCACGCGCGTCTCACTTCCTCTCGATGAACGCTGTCATTTTACCACACGGCGCGGGAAAATAAAAGCCTAAATTGTAAACATCCGCCGTCTGCGCGGATTTTAGTTGAATTATATTGAAACTTGAGTTAGAATAGAGTGAATCGCGAACACTCCGCATTGCAAAGGAGGGCTTGACATGAAAAAGATCACCGTTCCCGCGGAGACGGCGCAGCTTGAGGGCGTGAACGCCTTTATCGACGGGGTTTTGGACGACTGCGGCTGTCCGGCGAAGGTGAGGTTTCAGGTGGAGCTGGCGGTCGAGGAGATCTTTGTAAACATCGCAAGCTACGCCTATCATCCGCAGCGCGGCGAGGCGGAGGTCTGCGTGGACACGCACGGCGATCCGCCGACCGTGACGATAACCTTTCTCGACCACGGCAAGCCGTTCAATCCGCTGGAAAAGCCCGACGCGGACACCACGCTGCCCGCAGAGGAGCGCAGCATAGGCGGGCTGGGCATACTGCTGGTGAAAAAGAACATGGACGCCGTCACATACAGCTACGAAAACGGCAAAAACATTCTGACCATAACAAAAAAGCTATAATTGGGAAAAGGGGTACTTTCTTATGACTATCAACACCACGACCGAGGGCAAAAAAGTCACCGTGGCGCTCGCCGGTCGGCTCGACACGACGACCGCGCCCCAGCTTGAGGCGGAGCTTTCCGCCCTGCCCGACGGCACGGAGGAGCTCATCCTCGATATGTCCGCGCTGGAGTATCTCTCCTCTGCGGGTCTGCGCGTCATTCTCGCCGCGCATAAGCGCATGAGCCGTCAGGGCGGCATGATCGTGCGCCACGTCAACGCAACGATCATGGAGGTCTTTGAGGTGACCGGCTTTACCGACATACTCACCATCGAGTGATGGCGGCTGCATCGTCTCCGCCGCGTCTCTCGCGGGAGCGCTACTTTGTCGATCGCTCGTTCCATCGGTTTTTTGCTCCCGCTCTGCTCAGCAGCATCGGGCTTGCGCTGGGCGGCATGGTTGACTGTCTCGTCGTCGGGACAAAGATGGGGGCGGACGGTCTGTCGGCGATCTCGCTGGGCATACCGATATACTTATTCTATAATGTGCTGAGCTACGGTTTTTCCATCGGCGGCTCTATCCACTACGCCTCGGCGCTGGCGGAGGGGCGGGCGGAGGACGGACGCGCGATATTCTGCAACGTCCTCACTTTCCTTTTGGGCGTTTACCTTGTCACTGCGGCGCTGGGGCTTGCGTTTTTGCCGGGGCTTCTCTCCCTGCTGGGCGCAGATCCGGCACACGGTGCGGTATACGCCATTGCCGAGCGCTATGTGCGCGCGCAGCTCATATGCGTGCCGGTGCTCTACTGTCAGGGTCCGTTTTTCTACTTTGTCAATTGCGACAACGCGCCGAAGCTCGCCGCGGCGGCAATGGTCGTTTCAAACGCGGTGGACATCGTGCTCAACTACGTGTTTGTTATAGTCCTCGGCATGGGGGCGGAGGGCTCGGTGTGGTCAACGGTCATCGGCGCGGCGTTCTGCCTTGTCATCTGCGGCAGCCACATCGTGCTGCGGCGCGGCATGCTGCGCTTCGGCTTGAGAAGGCTCGATTTCGGCATACTCTATCGCTGCATACGCACGGGGTTTGCCTCCTCCGTGCAGTATATCTATCAGTTTGCAACCGTCCTCGCCGTCAACAAGCTGCTCATGCGCACGAGCGGCGCGGCGGGCGTCGCGGTGTTCGACGTTATCTACAATCTCTCGCTTTTCACCGCCGCCGTTGCCGACAGCGTCGGCACGACGCTCCAGCCCATGGTGAGCACCTACCGCGCCGAGCGCGACGCGGACGCGGTGCGCCGGACGATGCAGCTATCCCTGAGCTGGGGCAGCGCGTTCTCGCTCGCAGCGGCGGCGCTGCTGGGCGTGTTCTCGCGTCCTCTGTGCTCGCTGTTCGGGCTGGCGGGCATGAGCTGGTCGCTGGGCGTGACGGCGCTGCGCATTTATCTTCTGAGCATACTGCCCGCGTTCTGGAACCAGTGCATGATATACTACGATCAGTCGTCCTCGCGGGTGAGGAGCGCGTTCATCACCGAATCTCTGCGGCTTTTCGTCTGTTTTCTGCCGCTGACGCTCATACTCGGCCGCCGCGATGTGCTCTCCTTCTGGTGGGTATACCCCCTGTCGGAGCTGGGCGCGCTTGTCTATGTCCTTATCGGGATGCGCTGCCGCCGACGCGACTGGACGGAGCGCGACGCGGGCATATACTCTTCCTGCGCCGACAGCACGCAGACGCTCGGCGCGGAGGTGGAGGCGTTCCAGCGCCGGTGCGAGGAGTGGGGGTGCAGCGCACAGAGCGCGTACTGCGCCACGCTCGTGCTGGAGGAGCTGTGCGCCGCGATACTTGACGACGCCGCGAAGAACGCGAGATCCGACGTGCTGATAAAATT
This sequence comes from uncultured Oscillospiraceae bacterium, assembly GCA_934572325.1. Lineage (GTDB taxonomy): Bacteria > Bacillota > Clostridia > Oscillospirales > Oscillospiraceae > Limivicinus. Next base: position 20,891 of record CAKTKT010000013.1, on the reverse strand, counting down.
CACGGCGATACATGACGACAGCGGCGCGCTGACGCTGTACATACGCGACAACTCCTATAAATTCAACCCCTTTGAGCTGGGCGGCGGCGTCGAGGGGGATGCGCTGGGGATGACGTTCGTGCGCAAAAAGGCGCAGGAGTTTTTCTACCGGCGGTATCTGGGCTTCAACACGCTCGTGGTGAAGCTGTAAACCGAGGTGAACCATGCAGAAATTCAGCATCCGGCGCTCACTGGGCGCGAAAATGACCCTCGTGATAACGCTCATCGCGCTCATCATCGGCGGCACGGCGATTGCGTTCAGCTACGCCACGTATGAGCAGAGCCTGCGCGAGCAGCTCGGCGACACGACGACCAACCTCGCCCGCACGATGGCGGAGCTTGTCGATCCCTACTCTATCGACCGGTATCTTGAGACGGGCGAAAAGGACGCGGAGTATGAGCGCACGCTTGCGCTGCTGCGCGACGTGCAGCGCAATAACGAGCTTGTCTACGCCGTCGTGACGAAGCCGACGGAGCGCGGCTTTTACTACGTCTATGACACCGACACGAGCGGCGAGGCGTTTCAGCTCGGCGATTTTCAGGAGTTCTACCCCGGCGATTTTCTGGACAACAAGCCCAACTTTCTCGCCGGAAACGACATCCCGCTCATCATCACCAACTATGAGTTCGGCTGGCTGCTGTCCGCGATAGTGCCGATAAAGGATGAGCACGGCGTGATGCACGGGTACGTGGACGTGGATATGTCCATGAACGAGATAACCCGTATGCAGCAGGTCTTTCTCCGGCGCATCATCATTCTTCTGGCGTCGCTGGTCGTGGTGCTGGCGGCGGCGGCGATATACATATCGCAGCGGATGATCGTCCAGCCGATAAACAGTCTGAGCGAGGCGACGGGCAATTTCGTGCGGCGCAGGCAGGAGGGCAGCTCGCTTGAGCGCGCGCTCACGGAGCTATCGCACATGGACACCGGCGACGAGGTTGAACGGCTGTACAAATCCATCCGGCAGATGGAGTCCGACATTTTTGACTACATCGACGATCTGACCTACGTGACGGCGGAAAAGGAGCGCATCGGCGCGGAGCTGTCCGTGGCAAAGACCATTCAGGCGAGTATGCTGCCGTGCATATTCCCGCCCTTCCCCGACAGACACGAGTTTGACATTTACGCCACCATGACCCCGGCGAAGGAGGTCGGCGGCGACTTCTATGACTTTTTCCTGATAGACGACGACCACCTTGCCATGACGATAGCGGACGTGTCGGGCAAGGGCGTTCCGGCGGCGCTGTTCATGGTGATAACAAAGGTGCTGCTGAAAAACAGCGCGCAGAGCGGCAAGCAGCCGCATGAGGTGCTGGAGGAGGTCAACGCCCAGCTCTGCACGAACAACCCCGTGGATATGTTCGTGACGGTGTGGCTTGGTATACTGGAGATCTCCACCGGACGGCTCACATGCGCGAACGCGGGGCACGAGTACCCCGTGCTGCGCCGCGCGGGCGGCGAGTATGAGCTTGTCCGCGACAGGCACGGCTTCATTCTCGCGGGCATGGACGCCAGCCGCTATCATGACTATACGCTTGAGCTGCACCCTGGGGATGAGCTGTTCGTGTACACGGACGGCGTACCCGAGGCGACAAACGCCGAAAACCTGCTCTTCGGCACGGAGCGGATGGTCGCGGCGCTCAACCGCCACAAGGACAGCGGCGTCGAGGCGCTTCTGCCGGAGCTGAAGGCGGAGCTGGACACGTTCGTCGCCGACGCGCCGCAGTTTGACGACATCACGATGCTGGCAATGCTCTACAACGGGGCATAAAACCAGTAGCATACGATAAGCGCGGGAGCGCCGTCCGGTCGGGCGGCGCTCCCGCGTTGACTATGCCTTCTGCCTTTTAAAATACTCTCTCGCGGAGTCTGCGTCGCGGCGGATCTGCTCGGAGAGCTCCTCAAACGAGGCAAATTTTATCTCACCGCGGATAAAGTCGTAAAACTCCACACGCGCCTGCCGCCCGTAGAGATTGCCGGAATAGTCCAGCAGATGGCTCTCCACGCTGACACGGCTGCCGTTGCTGACCGTGGGGCGCACGCCGACATTCGTGACGGCTATATACCGGCTGCCGTCCTCCAGAAAGACCTTCGTTGCATACACGCCGTGGCGCGGAACGAGCACCCCGTCCGGAAAAGACATATTGATGGTCGGCGCGCCGAGATCGGTGCCCAGATGATAGCCGGAGCGGACGGTGTCCGTGAGCGTGTGCGGATGAGCGAGAAAGCGGTTCGCCGTCTCAATATCGCCGGCGGCAATAAGCTCGCGTATATAAGTGGAGCTGACGATGCGCCCGTCGATCATGAGCGGGGGGATAACATCGCAGCCGACGCCGTGCGCCGCGCAGTATTCACTGAGCCGCGCCGCCGTGCCCTCGCCCTTGTAGCCGAAGCAGAAGTCATGCCCCACGACTATCCACGCGACGCCCAGCTCCGCGATGAGCGAGGCAATAAACTTCTCCCACGGCATACGCATCATACGCTGGTTGAAGTGGAGAAAGACGACGTTGTCGATGCCGTAGCAGCGGCGGATAAGCTCCTCGCGCCCGATGGCGGAGTTGATGAGCGGAACCTCCTTATGGAACACCAGCGTGTCCGGATGCACATCGAAGCTGAGCACCGACGGCGTCGCGCCGATCTCCTCCGCGCGGCGCTTTGTCATTTTCAGAAGCTCCCCATGCCCCGCGTGGACCCCGTCAAAAAAGCCCAGCGCGATGGCTCTCTTTGTCTGTGCCATGGCGTTGTTTACCCCTTATACCTCAAAAAAGCTCTTTATTGTTTTCATAGTGCCGTCCTGTGCGCGACCCAGCATCAAAAACTCACCCGTCTCGCTGTACACGCGGTACTCACCGTCGGCAAGTCCGGCAGCCTTCACCTCGTTGCCGCAGCGTATGCGCCGCTCCGCCGCCGCGTCAGCACGCCACGAGGGATGGGACGCGAAAAGCGCGTCCGTCGGAATGAGGAGCTTTTCCGCCTCGCCCGCGTTCGCCGCGGCGACGACCTCCTCGAGCGTGTGCGCCGCGTCAACGGTGAAATTCCCCGCCGCGGTGCGCCGCAGGGCGCTCATGCACCCGCCGCAGCCGAGCGCCGCGCCTATATCGTCGCACAGGGTGCGGATATATGTGCCCTTGGAGCAGCGCACGTCCAGCACCCAGTCACCCGCGTCCTCGCCGACGAGCGAGAGCGCGTCTATCCTTATTTTCCTCGGCTTGCGCTCCGCCGTGCCGCCCGTGCGGGCGATCTCGTAGAGCTTTTTCCCGTTGAGCTTGACGGCGGAATACATCGGCGGTATCTGCTCCTGCTCGCCGAGAAAGCGCACGAGCACCGCGCGCACCTCGTCCTCGGTGACGCTGACCTCGCTTTGCGCGAGCACCGTACCGGTCACGTCCTGCGTATCCGTGACCGTGCCGAGACGCAGCTGCGCGGTATAGCGCTTATCGTGCGCCTCCGCAAACTCCGCCGCGCGCGTCGCCCTGCCGACGAACACCGTCAGCAGCCCCGTCGCCATGGGGTCGAGCGTTCCCGCGTGACCGACACGCCGCTGATGCAGCACGCCCTTGAGCTTGACGACAACGTCGCTGCTCGTCCAGCCGGCGCTCTTGTCTATCAGCAGTATGCCGTTCATTTCCAGACCTCGTTTATAACGTCGAGTATCATCTCGCGCGCTCTTGCGGGCGTGCCGGATATGGTGCAGCCCGCGGCGAGGGCGTGTCCGCCGCCGCCGAAAACGGCGCATATATCGCTGCTGTTGACCTCCTTGGTCGAGCGCAGAGACAGGCGGCACGTGCCGTCGGGCTGCTCGCGTATGGTGACGCTGAGGGCGCAGCCCTCGGCTCTGCCGGGGAGATTGGCAATATCGTCCATATCCTCCTCGGTCGCGCCCGCCTCGCGCATCATGTCCTGCGTTATCTCCGCCACGACAATCTTCCCCTCGCGGTAATAGCTCATCGAGAGGTAGATAAGCCCCTCCAGCCTTATGCGCGCGGGCGACGCCTCGCGGAAAAAGCGTATATTTATCTCGGCGTTGTCCGCGCCGAGGCGCAGAAGCTCCGCCGCCGCGCGGAAGGACGCGGAGTTCGTGTTGGAATACCGAAAGCAGCCGTTGTCCGTGGCGAGCGCCATGTATAAAAGCGTCGCCTCGCTCTTCGTGACGCTGCCGCGCAGCGCCTTTATCACCTCCAGCACGAGCTCGCCGCAGGAGGAGCGGTCGTCACAGACGAGGGTTGACGCGGCGTAGCGCACGTTCGAGGGGTGGTGGTCGATGCACAGATCAACGCCGCCGGCATACCCCGGCGTCAGCAGCCCCTGCGCGGCGATGTCCACGGCGACGGTGAACGCGCCCGCATACCCCTCCGGCGCGAGAAACGGCGCGATGTACCCGCGCAGCTTATCCGTCAGTCCCGGGTTCTCCATTACATACGCGGTCTTTCCCGCGCGGCGCAGGGCGCTGCACAGCGCCGCCGCGCTGCCGACGGTGTCTCCGTCGGGGTTGATATGCGTGAGCAGAAGAAAGCCGTCGTTCTTCTTCAAAAGCTCCGCGCAGTCCTTGAAATTCATATTATCACCCCTTCGCTCAGGCGTTGTCATCCCCGCCGTCATGCTCAATATCGAGCGAGTTTATGACCTCGTTTATATGCGCGCCGTACTCGATGCTGCGGTCTATCTCGAACACGAGCTCCGGCGTGTAGCGGAGGCTCATACTGCTGCCCAGCTCATGCCTGAGCCAGCCGGACGCGGAGCGCAGCCCGCGCCTGAACTCCTTTTCATCCTGCATACCCATCACGGACAGCCATATCTTTGAATAGCGCAGATCGCCCGTGGTCTCCACGCGCGTCACGCTTATCATCCCCTGCTGCACGCGCGGATCCTTGACCTCGCGCAGGAGCTTGGATATGACGAACTGTATATCGTCGTTTATTCTTGCCAGCTTATTTGATGCCATAATGCCTTTACCTCATATACGCGCAGGTGCTTTGCTGCCAAAGCACCTGCACATCTGTTCTCACTGATTTATCTGCTCCATGACGAAGCACTCGATAACGTCGCCGACCTTGATGTCGTTGAACTTCTCGACCTGCATGCCGCACTCGTAGCCGGAGGCGACTTCCTTCACGTCGTCCTTGAAGCGGCGCAGAGACGCAAGCTCGCCCTCGTGGATGACGATGTTGTCGCGCAGAACGCGCACCTGACAGCCGCGCTGGATCTTGCCGTCGGTGCAGTAGCAGCCGCACACCGTGCCGACCTTGGAGACCTTGTACGTCTCGCGCACCTCGGCGTGACCGATGATAGCCTCCCTGAACTTCGGTGCGAGCATACCCTTCATCGCCGCCTCGATCTCGTTGATGCAGTCATAAATGACGCGGTACATCCGCATATCGACGTGGCTTCTCGCGGCGCTGTCGCGCGCGGCGTTGTCCGGACGGACATTGAAGCCGACGATGATAGCCCCCGAGGTTGCCGCAAGCATGACGTCCGACTCGTTTATCGCGCCGACGGCGCTGTGGATGACCTTTACGCGGACCTCGTCGTTGGATATTTTCTCCAACGACGCCTTGACCGCCTCGGCGGAGCCCTGAACGTCCGCCTTGACGATGATATTGAGCGTTTTCATCTCGCCCGCCTGTATCTGGCTGAAAAGATCCTCAAGACTGACCTTCTTCGCGCCGCCCATGGCGCTGCTCATCTGTTGGACGCGGCGCTCCTCGGCAAGCTCCCTCGCCATGCGCTCATCGGCGACGGCGTTGAACACGTCGCCCGCGCTGGGCACCTCGCCGAGACCGGAGATCTCCACCGGCGTGGAGGGTCCCGCCTCCGTGACGCGCTGCCCCTTGTCGTTTATCATCGTGCGCACACGACCAACGCAGGTGCCGGCAATGATGATGTCGCCCATATGGAGCGTGCCGTTCTGCACGAGGACGGTCATGATAGGACCGCGCCCCTTGTCGAGCCGCGCCTCGATGACCGTGCCCTTCGCGGCGCGGTTGGGGTTCGCCTTGAGCTCCTGCACCTCGGCAAGGATGACGAGGTTTTCCAGCAGGTTGTCTATGCCCATGCCGGTCTTGGCGGAGATGGGGCAGATGATGGTGTCGCCGCCCCACTCCTCGCTGACAAGGTCATACTCGGTAAGCTGCTGCTTGATGCGCTCGGGATTCGCGCCGACGGTGTCCATCTTGTTTATCGCAACGACGACAGGGATGCCCGCCGCCTTCGCGTGGTTGATGCTCTCAACGGTCTGCGGCATGATGCCGTCATCCGCCGCGACGACGAGGATGGCAATATCCGTGACCATTGCGCCGCGGGCGCGCATGGAGGTGAACGCCTCGTGACCCGGGGTGTCAAGGAAGGTGATGGGGCTGCCGTTTATCTCGACGGTGTAAGCGCCGATATGCTGCGTTATGCCGCCCGCCTCGCCGGAGACGACGTTCGCGTGGCGGATATAGTCCAGAAGCGAGGTCTTGCCGTGGTCAACGTGACCCATGACGACAACGACGGGGGCGCGGGGCACAAGATCCTCCGGCTTATCCTCATGGTCGTCGATAAGGCGCTCCTCAACGGTGACAATGACCTCCTTCTCGACCTTGCAGCCGTGCTCCATCGCCACGAGCGCGGCGGTGTCATAGTCTATTATCTCCGAAACGGAGGCAAATACGCCGAGCTTGAAAAGCTGCTTTATGACCTCGGACGCGGTTTTCTTCATGCGCGAGGCAAGCTCGCCCACGCTGATCTCGTCCGGTATCTGCACCTTGAGCTGCTGCTTTTTGGCGATCTCAAGCTGCAATTTGTTCATCTTGTCGCGCTCCTCCTGGCGGCGCTTCGCGGAGGCGAGCTGCTGTGCGGGGCGCTGCTTGGATTTGCTGGTTATCTTCTCCTTTTTGCCGCGGCGGAGGCTGTTGTCCTTCGCCTTCATGCCCGCCATGTCCTCGAACTTCTCGTTGTACTTCTCGATGTTCACGGCAGCGCCGCCGCGCGTATCGACGACGCGCTTCTCCGCGACCTGGCGCGGGGTGTGCGGCTTGTCGGGCTTTGCGGTCTTGGTCTGCTGTGGCTGGGCGGCAGTCTGCACGCTCGCGCTGTGCGCCTTTGCGGCGGGGGCGGCTGCCGTCTGCCGGGGCTTCGCGCCCTTTGCGGCGTCGGCGCTCTTCGCCTCCGCGCCCTTTGCCGCCGGGGTCTCCTTGGGCTTGACATTGAATATCTCCTCAAGGCTGCCCACCTGGTTGTGCTGGGTCATATACTCGAAGATAACGTCGAGCTCTGGCGTTTCGAGCACCTGCATATGGTTTTTGGGCGTGGTGGCATAGTCCGTGAGTATCTGCGTGATCAGCTTGGAACCCACACTGAAATCCTTTGCCACCTCATGCACTCTGTACTTTATCATGCTCATACGTTAGTCCTCCTTTTTCCGTTCCTCTTGTTCCTCTCGTGAGCCACGGCTTCCTTTTTGCGGCGCTCCGCCTTCGCAAAGCGCGCCTCCAATTCTCCGGCGGGCTCGTCATACGCGCCGCCGTACTCCTGCCGCAACGCTTTCAGAAAGGCGTTGGCAAAGCCGATGTCCGTCACCGCCGCCATCGAGCAGCCGTTCACCCCCACGTGGTCGGAGATCTCCTCCTTCGTGAAGGGCAGGCGCACCGTGACGGTGCTGCGCCCGCGCGTGAAGCCCTCCGCCCTGCTGCGGGCATTGTCGGACGCATCCGCCGCCAGAAGCAAGACCCTCGCCTTGCCCGCGCGGCACGCGCCGCCGGTGTTGACCTCGCCTATTGCGATCGCACCGGCCTTTCTCATAAGACCGAGCATATTCAAAAGTCTCTCGCTCATACGCCCGTCTCCATTTCCGCCTGAAGCTTCTCGTATACCTCATCCGGTATCTGCGCGGAGAACGCCCGCTCCAGCGCGCGCGCCTTTATCGCCTTTTTCAGGCACTCCGCGTTCGGGCAGACATACGCCCCGCGTCCGGGGGCTTTGCCCTTGAAGTCAAGACTGACCTCGCCCTGCGGCGAGCGCACCACACGTATCAGCTCGCGCTTGGGCTTCATCTCGCGGCAGCCCAAGCACTGCCGCATCGGTATTTTCTTCTGCACTGCCGCCGCCTCCTTTCAGGGTTGGGGTAGGCTTATCTCACGCCTCGGATTCGGGCTTGATGTCTATTTTATACCCTGTGAGCTTTGCGGCAAGGCGGGCGTTCTGCCCCTCCTTGCCTATCGCAAGGGAGAGCTGTGCGTCGGGCACGATGACGCGGCAGCTCTTGCCGTCCTCAAGCATGGCGACGCTCACGACCTCGGACGGGCTGAGCGCGGCGGCGATATACTCCTCCGGGCTTTCGCTGTACTTGACGATGTCTATTTTCTCGCCGTTGAGCTCGCTGACGATGCCGGCGACGCGCCCGCCCTTGGGACCGACGCACGCGCCTATCGGGTCAACATCCGGATCCGCCGACCACACCGCCATCTTTGTGCGGCTGCCCGCCTCGCGGGCGATGGACTTGATCTCGACCGTGCCGTCGTAGATCTCCGGCACCTCAAGCTCAAAAAGACGCTTGACAAGACCGGGGTGCGTGCGGCTGATGAGCACCTGCGGTCCGCGCGCGGAATTTCTGACCTCGACGACGTACACCTTTATGCGGTCGCCCTCTCTCAGCTCCTCCGTCTTGATGCGCTCGTTGGCGGAGAGCATAGCCTCGGTATACTCGCTGTTGGAGGCGATGCGGATGGACACCGCGCCGTTTCTCGGCTCTATATGGGAGACGATGCCGGTGAGTATCTCATGCTCCTTGGAGGTAAACTCCTCATAGATCATGCCGCGCTCCGCCTCGCGGATGCCCTGAATGATGACCTGCTTTGCCGACTGCGCGGCTATGCGCCCGAATTTCTTCGTCTCCACGGGGATGGGCAGCACGTCGCCGAGCTTGGCGCGGCGGCTGATTCTCTTCGCGGCTTCAAGCTCTATCTCGTGCGAGGGATCCTCGACCTTCTCCACGACGGTCTTGTTGACGTTCATCTCGACGCGCTTGTTCTCCTCGTCGAGAATGACGTCCACATTGTCCTCGCACTCGGGATTGTCGCGGCGGAACGCCGCAAGCATCGCCTGCCTGATCTTGTCGTACATATAGCTTCTGGGGATGCCCTTTTCTTTTTCTATATCCTCTATTGCCTCGAAAAACTCTGCGTTCATTTCTGATTCTCCATTTCCTTATTATAAAGCAAAAGTATTTATATTGACACGTGCAGTCTGACCTGCGCCGTCTGCGCCTTTGCAAAGCTCAGCTTTTTCCCGCCGCGCTCTATCGTCACCGTGCCGTCTCCGTCATAGCCTGCAAGCGCGCCGACAAAGCTCTTGCTGCCGTCGAGCGGTCGGTAGAGCCTCACCTCCACCTCGCTGCCCATGAACTGCTCAAAATCCCCCGGGCGCTTGAGCTCCCGCTCCGCGCCGGCAGAGCCGACCTCAAAAACGTAGCTGTCCGGGATGGGGTCAGCCTCGTCGAGCAGGGGGTCAAGCTCGCGGCTTATACGCTCGCAGTCGTCTATCGACACGCCGCCGGGCTTGTCGATATAGACGCGCAGATACCATGCTCCCGCCTCGCGGACATACTCAACATCCCACAGCGTACACCCCGCCCGCTCCACGAGCGGCTGCGCGAGCGCCGTGACCTTATCGGTTATCTTACTCATATACTCTGCCCTTTCAATATCCGCCCCTGTAGTAACCGGTGTGCGGGGCAAAAGTCTCACAAAAAAGAGTGGGCCGCGACCCACTCTGAGAAAACACTGATACTTACCTTAGTAATAATAACACCATGAGCGGTTTATTGCAAGTGTTTTTTTGCAAAAAACTCGGGATATTTTTTGCCGGCGCTCAGTACGTGAAGTCAGGAGCGTAGTGCGCGTAAAATTCCTCCAGACATATTCCCTGCTCCATGATGAACTCCGCCGCTTCCCTGCCGACGTAGCGGTAGTGCCACGGCTCGTCCCAGCCGGTCAGCAGGAGCTTGCGCGTGGGGTAGCGCTTGATGAAGCCGTACTCGGCGCAGTGCTCATCCAGCCACGCAAAAAAGTCGGGATCCATGTCCTCGTATATGACCTTTGTGCGCGCCTTGTCCAGCAGATCGACCGCGAGACCGAGCTGGTGCTCGCTCGCGCCGGGCAGCATGGTTATCTTCTTCGCCTCCTCGACCGCCTCCTGATATATGCCGGAGGGATCGTCGAAGTTGACGGTCTTGCCGCCGGACATTTCATAGGCAATCTGGCTCGCCTTGGTGTTGAAAAGCTGGCTCTGGTACGAATACGTTCTGTACGCGCCCCAAACGAACGGAGAGAAGCCCGCCTCCTGCATCGCCGCGAGCATCGCGTTAAGCTCGTCCACATGGTCGGAGCGAAACTGCATATATCTTGTTATCTCTATCCTCGTCACCTCCGGCTCATACGCCGAGGAGAGGAGGTTATCCTCGTTCACTATTGAATATATATCCAGCGTGATGTCAATGTCCGGCCAGATGTCCTCCGTCGGCTCGGGCGTTTCCTCGGTCGCGTTCGGGTCGAGGAAGGTGACGCTGTCGGAGCTGACATACGCGCCGTCAACGCCGCCGAAAATGACGTTCGTCTGGCGATTCATCCGCGATATGACAATGGTATATAATACAAGGCAAAGAAATGCCATGGTGATGATCCACAGGGTTTTTTTCTTCATCTGTACACCCGCCCTTCGCTGCCCGCACGGGCAGAATTCTGTCAAAGACGGAGGTATTATAGCACAGTGCCCGCATAAATTCAAGTGCCGCAGCGGCGATCATCCACCTGCGCTCCACCGCGCGGCGTTTTGAGGACGTATATCCGCGCGGCGGCTTGCCGCGCGCGCCACTTATGCGTGATTTTGCCTGTAGAGGGTATGATAAAAGCGGCTTGGGCAGCGCCGCACGATGCGGCGCTGCCCCAAAAAATGCCGTCTATTTATTCCTCGCGTTCTCGACGATCAGCTGATCCGCCTTGGTCATGCGGATATGGTGGCGTATCGCGTCCGCGCCGACGGCGGCGAGCACCTCGTCCACGCTCATCTGATACTGCGCGGCAAGCTCGCACGCGGCGCGCTCAAGCTCCTCATCATCGGCGGTCACGCCCTCCTCGTCCGCGACGGCGGCAAGGAGAAAGTCTATCCGGCTCAAAAGCTCGGCATACTCGCGCTGCTCGGCGCGCCACGTGTCGCGTGTCTTGCCCTCGGTGCGAAGCCAAGCGTCGAACACGTCCTCGGCAATCTGTTCGGCGGGCATTTCGCCCCTTGCGCAGGCGCGGCGCTCCGCCGCGCGGACTATCTCCTGCGCGTCCGCGTCGAGCACGCCGTCAAACGACTGCACAAACGCGCCTATCTCCTGCATCCCCATGCCGATGTAGTTCTCCGCCGCGCGGAGCGCCTTAGCCCATATCTCCTCGTCTCCAAGCCCCAGACCGAGCGCGTCGTTGAGGTCGGCGATGATGGCGCGGACGTCGGCAAGCGTATTGAGCGAGAGGCTCTCCAGCAGCTCCGACTCCTTTTCCAGCAGGGCGCTGTCTATCTTGCGCCGGATGACAAGCTCCGGCACGACGACGCGGAGGTTCTTTGCCGCCGCGCGGAGCGCCGCGTCCTCAAAATCCTCGCAGTGCCCGATGTCCACCTCAACGCCGAGATACGGACCGAGTATCACCTCCGGCGGTATCGCGCCCTCAAGGCTGACGGCAAGCGAGCCGTCGGGCTGCGCGTCCATGGCGGTGACGCGGGTGTAGATGAGCGCCGCGACCCCCTCCTCCCGCGCGAGCGCGGCGAGGGCGGTCTTGACCGCCTCCTGCGGCGAGCCTGCCGCCGCGACGTCCTCCGGCGCGAGCAGTATGTCGGCATACACACTGCCGCGGTCTATCGTGCAGTTCGTTATCGTCATTGTCTGTTCTCCCGTACTATTAAATATAGTATATGTATTTTATACCGGCAAACGCGCCGCGTCAATCGTCGGTTTGGGCGCATATGTATGATTGACGGCGCGGCATATAGGTGTTATATTCATCAAAAGAGAAAATGAACGGAGATGTGATATTATGTCAACCAAGCTTCCCTTCGGTCCTGCCGATATACTGCTTCCCAAGACGGGGCTTGAGCGCTGGGCGTGCATTGCGTGCGATCAGTTCACCTCCCAGCCGGAATACTGGGCGCGCGCGGACGCGATAGCGGGCGATGCGCCGTCCGCCCTGCGGCTCATCCTGCCGGAGGCGTACCTCGGCGACGGGAACGACGAGACGCGCATAGCGCAGATAAACGGCACGATGCGCCGCTATCTCGCCGAGGGGGTTTTCAGCGAATACAAGAACGCGATGATCTGCACCGAGCGCACACAGCCCGACGGGCGCGTGCGGCGCGGCATAGTGGGCGCGTTCGCCCTCGCGGAGTACAGCTATGAGCCGGGGGCAAAATGCCTCATCCGCCCGACGGAGGGCACGGTGCTTTCGCGCATCCCGCCGCGCGTTGCGATACGGCGCGACGCGCCGCTCGAGCTGCCGCACATCATGGTGTTCATGGACGATCGGCGGCGCGGGATAATCGAGGGGATAGACACGTCGCGGCTCGTGAAGCTCTACGACTTTGAGCTGATGCTCGGCGGCGGGCGTCTGCGCGGGTGGCTTATTGACGGGGCGGAGCAGCGGCGCATACTCGCGTCTCTCGCCCGTCTGGAGGAGGAGAGCGGCGCGGAGGGCGACAGGCTGCTCTTCGCGGTCGGCGACGGCAATCACTCCCTCGCCGCGGCGAAGGCGGCGGCGGAGGTCATCGGCACGGACGCGGCGCAGTACGCGCTGGCGGAGCTGGTTAACATACACAGCGAGGCGATAAGCTTCGAGCCGATATACCGCGTGCTGTTCGGCGCGGACACGGCGGACGCTGTGCGCGCGCTGCACGCGGCGTTTCCGGCGCAGGACGGGCGCGCGGTGGAGTATATCACGCGCGGCGGGCAAGGGCGCGTATATGTCACGGGGCTGGAAGCCGGCGAGATACAGCGCTTTATCGACGGCTACACCGCGGCGCATCCGAAGGCTCGCGCGGACTATATCCACGGGGAGGACGCCGTGCGCGCGCTCGCCTCTCAGGAGGGCGCGGTGGGCTTCATCTACGGCGGGATAAGCAAGGATGAGCTTTTCGACTGCGTGCGCGAAAACGGCATACTCCCGCGCAAGAGCTTCTCCGTCGGTCACGCCGAGGACAAGCGCTACTACGTCGAGGCGCGGCGGATAAGATAAGTCAAGGGCGCAAGGGCGCGACGGCAGGTCTTTCTTCCCGCCGCGCCCTTGTCATATCCTGCGTCAGCGGCACACGCAGCAGTGCCACTCCTCCTCAGTGGTATGGGCAATAATCTCAAGCCCATTGCGCTCAAGCGCGGCGCGAACCTCGTCGGCGCGTTCGTCGATGACGCCGGAGCAGATGAACACGCCGCCCTCCGCCATGAACGAGCGCACATGGGCGGAGAGGGCGATTATCACATCGGCGACGATGTTCGCCAGCACGAGCCGATACCCGCCGCCGAGCGTGCGGCGGAGAGCGGCGTCCTTGAGAATGTCGCCCGCATAGACGCGCATTTTGTCCGCGCCGATGCCGTTGAGCGCGGCGTTCGCCATCGCGGCTTCCGGCGCCATGGGGTCAACGTCGCACCCCGTGCACGACGCCGCCCCCAGCAGCAGCGCGCCGATGCCGAGGATGCCGCTGCCGCAGCCGAGGTCGAGCGCGCGCACATCGGGCGCGGCATAGCGCTCCAGCTCGGCAAGGCACAGCCTCGTCGTGGGGTGGCTGCCCGTGCCGAAGGCAATGCCGGGGTCAAGGCGCAGCGGGATGCGCCCGTCGTCCGGCGCGTCCATCCACTCCGGCACGACGACGAGCTTCTCGCCGACCTCTATCGGCTCATAGCACTCGCGCCAGCCGTTCTCCCAGTCCTCGTCCGCGGTGTAGCCGGAGACCGCGCGGGGAAACGCCGCCCTGATACGCGCGAGCACCGCCTCCCCCGCCTCATCGTCCGTCAGATAGCACTTTATGCGGCTCACGCCCTTGTAGGACTGCTCCAGCGCCGCGTCCACGTAGTCCCAATACTGGCGGTTGTTTTCAAGAAAGCTCTGAAAATCCGCCTCGTTCTCTATCACGAAGCCCTCCGCGCCGAGCGCGGCAAGCTGCTCACAGCGCAGGTCAAGCTCCTGCTCCGGCGTGTCGATGCTGACCTCAATATAACGCATATGCCCCTCCACGGTGAATATCCGATTTAAAATTCTTTGTACATTTTAACTCATAAAGGCGCGATTGTCCAGCATAAAACGGGCACTTTCAACGTATTTTCGGCGAAATATATAAACTTTACGCGCATGATAAAAATTTCCCAAATATCGCTTGACAATTAACAAACGCGGATATATACTGTGCCCGTAAGTTAGATAAAAAACAAACAAAATCAGAAAACGCCGGCGTAAGCTCCGGCGGGTATCAGGAGGAAATCAATATGAAGTGCCCTTGCTGCGGTAAAGAAATGGTCATGGACGCCCACACCAAGATCGACAGGTTTATGTGCTATGACTGCGGTTATGTCGAAGGTCGCCCCGTGCCCGCGGCTGTCTGCAAGAGCGCATACAGGCACAAGCTGTTTGCCAACGGGCTTGGCTTCGGCAAATCCCGCCTCGCATCAAGCCATCACTGATAAATAGGCGGGCAGCGCCCCGCAGGGCGGCTCTCCCGCCGCTCAATATGTGTTCATTTTCTGTTTCCTTTTCATACACCGATCCCGGATACGCCGCAAGGCATATCCGGGATCAAATTATGTCTGACAATACCGCCCAAAAAGGCGCTGCTTACAGCCCCATTGTCTCCAGCTTGTTCATGTTGGCGCGCTTGAGCTCCATCGAGGAATGTACATAGCGCTCTATGGTAATGTTCGTGTTGGCGTGACCGAGCACCTCCGACAGCGACTTGAGCTCAAACCCGACCTCCACGGCTCTTGTGGCAAAGGTATGCCGGAGCGTGTGCGCGTGGACGTTGACCAGCCCGCACGCCTGCATACACTTTCTGATATGGTATTGCAGGGCGCGGGGCTCCATATACTTCCCCGTTCCGGTGAGAACATAGGCGGCGGCGTTCCTGCTTGCGTATTTGCGGCAAAGCCCTGCGGCATAGCCCGTCAGCGGGATGGTGCGCACGGAGGTGCTGCTCTTGGGTGCGCCGATAACGATATGCGTCCGGCTCGCTCCGTCCGCCGCCGTGTCACGCAGGCGCTGGAGCGTGGATGTTATGCGGATTGTCCGGTTTTTGACGCTTATGCTGCCCCATTGCAGCGCGCACAGCTCCCCTATCCTCATTCCCGTAAGCAGCATGAGCAGTATTCCGAATTTATAGCCATCGGCTTTATCCAGCAGATAGCGCATCAGGCGCTCCTGCTCCTCGGGATTCAGCACACGCGCCTCCCTCCGCGCTCCCTTGGGGCGGTGTATCTCAACGTCCGGAAATGTGTTTGGAAACTGCGCGGCGCTGTATTTCAGTATGCCGTGGAGCACCGTCAGAATATCGCACACCGTTTTCGCTGAAAGCCCGTCCTCGATCAGTGCCTCCGAAAACTTTTCCACCGCGTCGGTCGTTATCCTCTGCGGCAAAAAGTCGCCCAGCCTCGGCTTGATGTGTTTTTCAAGCACCGTGCTGTATTTTATATAGGTAGACTCGCGTATTCTGCTCTCCCGCGCTTGTAGCCACTCGTCGCAGTAATACGCAAAGCGGCGGCGTGCGCCGGAGGTCGGCAGCGGCTTGTTGTCAAGCAGCGCCGCTTTGCACTTCATCGCCTTTTCCCTTGCCTCGCCGCAGGTCTTGCCGTAGCAGAACCCGTACCTGATCCTGCCGGACGGCTCGCGTCCCTTGATGTACCGCGCTTCCCAGCGCCCGTCCTTCCTCTTGAAAACGTTTTCGCCCTTGCGCATTGATATTACCTCCTGAATTTGTATTTGTCCGTTCGGACGTCCTGTATTTTACCAAATCGTCACAACACTTGACTGCCCGTTTGACTGCTGATAAGGCAAAAAAACGTTTCGCAGAGTACTAAACTCTGCGAAAAAAATATAAGGCTCTGACCACTGCGGTCAGAGCCTTGCTATGCTTTATTCACTTCATATCCGGCACGTCTATGTGCTCGCCGCTCGCCTCGTGCTCCATAACGACTCTGCGGACATGGTCGCATATCGCCTCGAACGACTGCTCGCTCAAATCATGCTCAAGCTTGCAGGCGTCGCTCTCCGCCGTATCCCTGTCTACGCCGAGCATCATCAGAAACTTCGTGAGCGACTTGTGCCGGTCGAGCATACTGGCGGCGACTGCCATGCCCTTTTCCGTGAGCGTGATGAGCCCGTCCCTGTCCATGGTGATGTGCCCGCTCTCCTTGAGGCGCTTTGTGGCATAGCTGACGCTGGGCTTTGTGACGTTGAGCTGCGCGGCGATGTCTATCGAGCGGATATAGCCGTGCTTCTCCTTCATCATCAGCATGGCTTCCAGATAGTCCTCCGCAGATTTTTGTATGACCATAGTGAAAATATACCAGCTTTCCTGTGTTATGTACACCTAAGTTAACACACTTTTACCTAAAATGCAAGAACTTTGCGAAAATAAAAAAATCCTATTGACATCATAGGTTAGATGTGTTAAACTCTCGTATGGTTAAGGAGGCTTAACCAATATGTTTTCTCGGCGGTTAGGGATGCCTAATCGCAGTTCATCAAAGAGAGAAGGTCGAGTTTTATGATGCCTCTTGCTCTGGCAGATCCCGGCGAGGAGAACATAATACGGCGTATCGGCGGCGCGCCCGAGGTAAAAAAGCATCTGGAGGATCTGGGCTTCGTTGTGGGCGACTCCGTGACGGTCATCACCGCGCTCAATGGCAACATCATCGTCAAGGTCAAGGAAGCCCGAATTGCAATAAGCGAGGAAATGGCTCGCAAGATCATGGTTTGATGCCGTGATTCATTTAGTTAACCCTTAAATGCAAATAGAGGAGGACAAGAGAATGAAAACACTCAGACAGGCGATGATCGGCGAGACCGTCTCCGTTGTCAAGCTCCACGGTGAGGGTCCTGTCAAGCGCCGCATCATGGACATGGGCATCACCCGCGGCACCGACGTCTACATACGCAAGGTCGCGCCCCTCGGCGATCCCATCGAGGTCACCGTGAGAGGCTACGAGCTTTCCTTGCGTAAGGCGGACGCGGAAATGATAGAGATTGCCGAATAAGTCCGGCTTTTTCATTTCCAAAGAGTTAAGGCAGTTTAACGAAAAAGGAGTTTTTTTGCAAAATGGACAAACAGATTAAGATCGCGCTTGCCGGCAACCCCAACTGCGGCAAGACCACACTGTTCAATGCGCTGACCGGCTCCAACCAGTTTGTAGGCAACTGGCCGGGCGTCACCGTGGAGAAGAAGGAGGGCAAGCTGAAAAAGCATGACGACGTCGTCATCATGGACCTTCCCGGTATCTACTCCCTCTCCCCGTACACGCTGGAGGAGGTCGTGGCGCGCAACTACCTCATTGAGCAGCGTCCCGACGCAATACTGAATATAATCGACGGCACAAACCTTGAGCGCAACCTCTACCTCACCACCCAGCTCACCGAGCTCGGCATCCCCGTGGTCATCGCGGTAAACATGATGGACGTGGTGCGCAAAGCCGGCGACAGCATCAACATAAAGGAGCTGTCGCGCGAGCTTGGCTGCCCCGTGACCGAGATCTCCGCGCTGAAGGGCGAGGGCGTTATGGAGGCTGCCGAGTCCGCGATAGAGGCGGCAAGAAACGGCAAGACCATCCCCCAGCACACGTTCTCCGGTCCTGTGGAGCACGCGATCGCCCACATCGAGGAGGCCGTCGTGCACAATATGCCCGAGGAGCAGCAGCGCTGGTACGCCATCAAGGTGTTCGAGCGCGACGACAAGGTGCTTGAAAAGCTGAGCATCGCGGACGATGTGAAGGCTCACGTCGAGGAGGACATCAAGGCTGCCGAGAAGGAGCTTGACGACGATGCGGAGAGCATCATCACCAACGAGCGTTACCTCTACATAGCTGAGATAATCAAGGGCTGCTACAAGAAAAAGAACAAGGGCGGGCTGAGCACCTCCGACAAGATAGACAAGGTCGTCACGAACCGCTGGCTGGGTCTGCCGATCTTCGCGGCGGTCATGTTCCTTGTGTACTATCTCTCCATGGTCACTGTCGGCGCGGCTGCGACCGACTGGGCAAACGACGGACTGTTCGGCGACGGCTGGCATCTTCTGGGTATAGGCTCTGCCGCGTATAACGAAGTCGCGGAGAAGTGGGGCGACGCCGCCACGATAGTTGACGGCTACGACGCCTACGTTGAAGAGAACGGCGAAGTTACAGACGGCGTGTTCACCTACACCGTCGAGGATGAGGAGACGCTTGCGACCGAAGAAGAGACTGCAACGCTCAACGATCTCGCCAAGGCGCAGGCGACGCTCGACGCGCTCGGCGACGAGCCCGACCCCGCGGATTACGGCGTTTGGGTTCCCGGCATCCCCGTGCTCATCGGCAACGCCCTTGAGAGCGTCAACTGCGCGGAGTGGCTTCAGGGTCTGATCCTTGACGGTATCGTCGCCGGCGTCGGCGCGGTGCTCGGCTTCGTGCCGCAGATGCTCGTGCTGTTTTTGCTGCTCGCGTTCCTTGAGGCTTGCGGCTACATGGCGCGTATCGCGTTCGTGCTTGACCGTATCTTCCGCAAGTTCGGTCTCTCCGGCAAGTCCTTCATCCCCATGCTCATCGGCACCGGCTGCGGCATCCCCGGCGTTATGGCCTCCCGCACCATCGAAAACGAGCGTGACCGCCGCATGACCATCATGACCACCACCTTCATCCCCTGCGGCGCAAAGGTTCCGTTCATCGCAATGATCGCAGGCGCGATCTTCGGCGGCTCTGCATGGGTCGCAACCTCCGCTTACTTCGTCGGCATGGCAGCTATCATCATCTCCGGCATCATGCTCAAGAAAACCAAGATGTTCGCCGGCGATCCCGCTCCCTTCGTTATGGAGCTGCCCGCATACCACTGGCCGACTCTCGGCAACGTGCTCCGCTCCATGTGGGAGCGCGGCTGGAGCTTCATCAAGAAAGCCGGCACGATAATCCTGCTGTCCACCATCCTCGTGTGGTTCACCACCTACTTCGGCATCGTTGACGGCACGTTCCGTATGCTCTCCGAGGAGGAGATCGACTACTCCCTCCTCGCCGTCATCGGCAACGCCATCGCCTGGATATTCGCCCCGCTCGGCTGGGGCAACTGGCAGGCGGTCGTCGCGTCCATCACCGGTCTTGTCGCCAAGGAGAACATCGTCGGCACGATGGGCATACTCTACGGCGCTTCCGGCAACGTGTACGCCACTCTCGCCTCCACCTTCACCACGATCACCGGCTACTCGTTCCTCGTGTTCAACCTGCTGTGCGCGCCCTGCTTCGCGGCTATCGGCGCTATCAAGCGCGAGATGAACAACGCAAAGTGGACTTGGTTCGCCATCGGCTACCAGTGCGGCTTTGCCTACATCGTCGCCCTGATGATCAACCAGTTCGGCGGTCTGTTCACAGGCAACGTCAGCGTTATCGGTCTTATCTTCGCCGTCGCGGCGCTCGCGGGCATCATCTATATGCTCGTGCGCCCCTACAAGGAAGCCACCAAGCTCTCCACGAAGATCTGATTTCAGCGCACTTTTCCGCACGGGAGAACGCTCACGCGCTCTGTCTGTCCTGTTCTCCTGTGCCCCTACTATCGTCCGTTTCATAATTTCTTCATAAGGAGATGATTGTCATGTTTAGCTTTGTCGCCGAAAACCTTTCCACTATCCTTATTTGCATTGTACTGATAGCCATTGTTGTCTCCATCTCCATATACCTCGTGCGTCAGAAAAAGCAGGGAAAGAACTCCTGCGGTGCCGGATGTGCAAGCTGTGCGATGCACGGTGCATGTCATAACGGAGGCTGCCGCAAGTAAGAAAAGGGAGATGCAGTTCTTCACCTCTCTGCATCTCCCATATTTTTACCCCGGAGGTTAAATATGACTAACCAAAATGTACGCCTGACCACCTCAAACATTAAATATCTCATCGGCATGTGGGAGCTCGGCGCCGCCGAAAAAGGCGTGCGCAGCATAGATCTGGCGAAAAAGATGAACACCTCCAAGCCCAGCACACACGCCATGGTGCTCAACCTCTGTGATAAAGGACTCGTACTGAAAGATGAAAGCGCCGTACTGCATCTGACCGAAAAGGGAGCCGTGCTGTCCGAGGAATATGCACGCTGCTACACTCCGCTGCTGAGCAAGCTGCAGATGCTTCTCCAGCTCGGTGCGGATGACTGCCGCGACGCGGCCTGCTCGATACTCACGCAGGTTCAGGAACGCCTGCCGGAGTTCGCTGCAACGTTGAATGTCTGATCTCAGTTTAATTAGATAGGAGCCACAATGTTTGAAACAAAAATTAAAATCGACGGTATGATGTGCGGCATGTGCGAGTCGCACATAAACGATACGATCCGCAATTCCTTTTCCGTAAAGAAGGTATCTTCTTCCCACTCAAAAGGAGAGGCTGTCATCATAAGCGAGGATAAGCTTGATGAAGAGGCTCTCAAGGCCGCAATCAGCGCCACAGGCTACGATGTGACTGGCATAACCGTACAGCCCTATGAAAAGAAAGGGCTTTTCGGTTTCCTTAAGAAGTAATGTGATATTTAAAAGCCCTGTACACTATGAAAAGAGCGTACAGGGCTTTTGTCATTTCTTCAGCCGTGCGGCCATACTGATGCCGGCGGCGCCTCCGCCAACGATCACGATTTTTCCCGTAGCTTTAC